>NZ_JBFUGR010000004.1:0-437260 GCF_056402815.1 Mesorhizobium sp. P3_B5
GCAAGGCTACTCATGTCGCGCAACCGCTGCACCCACCTGATGACGGTGCTGATACCAACCCCATAGCGTGCCGAGGCCTGCCGTCGCGACAGCCCCTCCCGCTCAACCGACGCAACAACCCGTTCGCGAAGATCCATCGAGTAAGGCTTGCCCATCCATGCTGACCTCCTTGTCTCAGCAAGAAGGTTGAATCAGATTTGCACGCCTAAGGGAATCCTCGCCGATTCAGCCTCAATTCATCCCGCTCTAACGGCCGCGACAAAGTCGAAACCGGCTATCGCCGCTTTTCTAAGGTCTTTCCACCAAATCCGGAAGATTTTTGGTGGGTGCGCACAGGATTGAACTGTGGACCCGCTGATTAAGAGTCAGCTGCTCTACCAACTGAGCTACGCACCCACTCGACCGGCAAAAACCGGCGTTGGCGGGCATATAGCCGCCGATACCGGCCGTGTCCAGCCCTGCCGGAATCATTTCCCGACAAATCGCTCCGGGGGTTCGTCATCCCAGGGCGAAGCAGGAGCGAAGCTCCGTCGCGAAGACCCTGGGATCCATGCCGGGGCGTCAACCGAAGAACGCGACGACGCAGAAAAGCATGCACCTGCCAACGAACAGAAAACGGCCGACACGGTGCGCTCAATCTGCACCGTTGGTATTCTGCCGGACGATCGCGGCATGGATCCTAGGGTCTGCGCTGCGTCGCTTCACTCCTTGCTTCGCCCTAGGATGACGACCTTGGCGCGGTCACACGAACAGCTTGCCTTCCGCCACCTTGATGGCATGGCCGCCGATGCGCGCCGAGGCCAGTTTTCCGCCTTGCACCGTCAGTTCGAGGCGGATGCGCGACGGCCGTCCCATCTCCAGCCCTTGCTCGATCCAAAGCTGCGAACTGCCATCCGTCGGGGCGTCGAAATGCATGATGGCGCCGGCAAAGGCGGCTGCGGCCGAACCGGTCGCCGGGTCTTCATAGGAAGGCGTGCCCGGCACGATCATGCGGACATGGAAGGCACTGTCGTGGTTCACCGTCTCGCGGCAATAGACATACGGGCTGGCGAAGGCCCAGTCGCTCTTGCGCGGCGCCAGTTCCGACCAGGCCTGGTTGTCCAGTTTGATCCGCGCCGCCGCCTCCAGATTGGCGACGGGAATGGTCACATAGGGCACGCCGGCCGACCAGAACGAGACCCGGTGATTCTCGAAGCCGATCTCATGCGGCGTCAGGCCAAGGGCCGCACCAATCGCCTCCGGGTCGGCGGACAGTTCCAGCGGCTCCGGCAGTTTGGCCAGGTCGAACTCGGCGAAGGTGGCGCCATCGTGCTTGCTGACGGCGCAGCGCACCGGGCCGATATTCTCTTCCAGCACAAAGATGCCGGCGCCGCCCTCGCCCGCCAGCTCGGCGAGCGCAATGGCCGAGCCCACGGTCGGATGGCCGGCAAACGGCATTTCGTAGTCGGGCGTGAAAATGCGGATGCGGTTTCGGTGCTTGGGATTGTCCGGCGGCAGCACGAAGACCGATTCGGACAGGTTGAACTCGCGTGCGATGGCCTGCATGGCGGCGGTGTCCAGCCCCTTGCTGTCCAGCACCACGGCCAGCGGATTGCCGGCCAGCCGATCGGTCGTAAACACGTCGTAGAGCAAGTAGTTCCTGGTTTTCATTCTTGCCTCAATCCCAACATGGGCGAAATTTAATTTGATATTCGAACCAGCAAGCCTGATCTGTGCACTGATAGGGACATTGCGCATCATAGGGGTCCGGCGTGGACCAGATTGTCAATCTGCCAAAGACGGAATCGGATTCCGCCATCGAGACGGCGCTCGGCCTTGATCACACAGGGCGGCGCAAGACACGTCGCCGTGGCTGGCTCTATGGCCTGCTGGCGCTGATCATCATCGCCGCAAGCCTCGCCGGTTACCAGTGGTATGCCGGGTCCCCTGCCAAGATCGACTACACCACGGCGCCGGCCGCTGTCGCCGATCTCACCGTCGCGGTCTCCGCGACCGGCACGCTGCAGCCCCTCACCCAGGTCGACATTTCCAGCCAGTTGTCCGGCGTCGTCCGCTCGGTCTCGGTCAACGAGAACCAACAGGTCAAGAAGGGCGACGTACTGGCCGCGCTCGACACCGCCAAGCTGGAGGTGCAGATCGAACGGGCGCAGGCCTCCGCCAAGGCGGCCGCCGCCAATGTCGAGGACGCCACCGTCACGCTGACCGAAAACGAAAAGGCGCTGGTGCGTGCCGCTGAGCTGACCAGGCGCGGCATGGCGACCGACCAGTCGCTCGAAGCAGCGACCGCGACGCGCGACCGCTCCAAGGCGGCGCTCGATAGTGCCGAGGCCAATCTCGCCATCGCCAATGCCGATCTGAAATCACAGCAGACGGACCTTGCCAACAGTACCATCTATGCCCCGATCGACGGCATCGTGCTGACGCGCTCGGTCGATCCCGGCCAGACCGTCGCCTCCTCGCTGCAGGCGCCGGTGCTGTTCATCATCGCCGCCGATCTCAGGAACATGGAACTGGTGGCGGCGGTCGACGAAGCCGACATCGGCGCCGTCAAATCCGGCCAGCATGCCCGCTTCACCGTCGATGCCTTCCCCGACCGGCCGTTCGACGCCGAGATCCGCGACATTTCCTTTGCCTCGCTGACCACGGACGGCGTCGTCACCTACAATGCGCGGCTCGAGGTCGACAACAACGAGCTTTTGTTGCGGCCGGGCATGACCGCCACCGTTTCCGTCGTCACCAGGCAGGCCAAGGGCGTGCTCACCGTGCCGTCCACCGCCTTCCGCTATCGCCCGGCACAACAGGCCGCCCGCGGCTGGAGCCTGAGCGACCTGTTCACCGGCCGCATGGGGCGTCCGGGCGGCAATCGCCAGCGCCAGCAGCAGCCGACACCGCCCACCGACGGCTCGCGCACACTCTACGTGCTGGAGAACGGGCGGCCGCACCCGGTCAAGGTCAAGATCGGCTCCACCGACGGCGAACTGACCGAGATCACCTCCGGCCTTGACGAAGGCGCACTGGTCATCACCGCGTCGCAGCAGCGGAGCTAGTGCCGTGGCGACGGGCGCGACCCTCATCAGCTTCGACAAGGTCTGGAAGACCTATGGCCAGGGCGAAGCCAAGGTGCATGCGCTGGCCGGCGTCGATCTCGCCATCCGCCGCGGCGAGTTCGTCGCCATCATGGGCCCGTCCGGCTCGGGCAAGTCGACGGCGATGAACATCATCGGCTGCCTCGACACGCCGACGGCCGGCACCTACTCCTTCATGGGCATCGACGCCGGCCGGCTCGACCGCAACCGCCGCGCTTTGCTGCGCAATCTCTATGTCGGCTTCGTCTTCCAGGGCTACAATCTCTTGCCACGCACCACGGCGGCGGAAAATGTCGAGCTGCCGCTGATCTATCGTGGCGTCGCCGCCCGCGAGCGCCGCGCTCTCGCCATGGAGGCGCTGGCCGAGGTCGGTCTGGTCGGCCGCGAGCACCACACGCCGGCCGAACTCTCAGGCGGCCAGCAGCAGCGCGTGGCGATCGCGCGCGCCATCGTCACCCGGCCGACGCTGCTCGTCGCCGACGAGCCGACCGGCAATCTCGACACCGCCCGCACCCATGAAATCATGGAACTGTTGACGCGGCTCAACAGCGGGCTTGGCCTGACCATCGCCATGGTCACGCATGAGGCCGACGTCGCCGGCTACGCCGAGCGCACGATCCGCTTCCTCGACGGCCATGTCGCCTCCGACACCAAGAAATTTGAGGTGGCGTAACCATGCTCTGGGAAACCGTCCGCCTGTCGCTCATCTCCATCCGCCGCAATGTGCTGCGCTCGTTCCTGACGCTGCTCGGCATCGTCATCGGCGTCGCCGCCGTCATCGCCATGCTGACCATCGGCTCGGGCACCACCGAGAAGGTCAAGACCGACATCTCCAAGCTCGGCAGCAATCTGCTCGTCGTCCGCTCCGGCCGCCCTGCAGGTCCAGGCGGACCGGGCGGGCTCGACCAGATCGTTCGTCCGCTGGCCGAAAAGGACCTTGCCGCACTGGTCGCGCATTTGACCGGCGCGCGCGCCATTTCGCCGGCCTCGCAAAAACAGGTCCGCGTCATCTTCGGCACCGAGAGCCTGACCTCGGGCGTCACCGGCACCGACAGCGCCTATCTCGATGCGCGCGACTGGAAGCTGGTTTCCGGCCGGCCGTTCAGCGATTCGGAGACACGCTCGGGCACCGGCGTGTGCCTGATCGGCGAGACGGTACGCCAGCAATTCTTCGGCGCCGGCGACCCTGAAGGCGAGATCATCCGCGTCAACCGCACCTCCTGCAAGATCATCGGCCTGCTCGAACCGAAGGGCTATACCGGCTTCGGCCAGGACCAGGACAATGTCGTGTTGATGCCGCTCGCCGCCTACCAGCGCCGCATCGCCGGCAACCGCGACATCGACAACATCTACGTCGCCGCTGATGACCGGACGCCGACCAGCGAATTGCAAACGCGCGTCGACGATATCCTGCGCGACTCTCGCCGCATCCCGCCCGACCGCGAGGATGATTTCTCGATCCGCGACATGACCCAGATCGCCGACGCCATGGCCAGCGCCACCACCACCATGACAGGCATGCTGGGTGCGGTCGCCGGCGTCAGCCTGCTGGTCGGCGGCATCGGCATCATGAACATCATGCTGGTGTCGGTCACCGAGCGCACCCGCGAGATCGGCATCAGGCTCGCCATCGGCGCGCATGAGAAGCACATCCTCATCCAGTTCCTGGTTGAGGCGACGGTGCTGTCGCTACTCGGCGGCATCATCGGCATCCTGATCGGCCTGGCGCTGGCCGGCCTCGCCTCGCTGACGCTGGCCATCCCCTTTGCGCCGAGCCCGGCGGTCATCCTGCTCGCCGTCGGCTTCTCCGCGCTGATTGGCATGGTGTTCGGTTTCTTCCCGGCGCTGCGCGGCGCCAGGCTCGATCCGATCGACGCGCTTCGGCACGAGTAAGATCAGGCCAGCTCCACCACTGCGACCACCATCCGCAACCTTGGATGTTGCCGATTCCCACAATGGTGTCGCCGTCCGATCAGCGACCGGTCAACGCTGCTCCATGCGTGGACGACTTCATGACCCTCCGCCGCCCGCGCCCAGGGCGACGAGAAGTTCATCCAGTTGCTCGAACTGCTCGCCCATCGCATCCGCCGCCCCGGTCCCGGCAGCGTCGAGAGCTTCCTTCGAGGGATAGAGCTCGTGCAGGACCACCAGCGTCTTGCCACCCTTTTCCTCGAAGGTCACCGTGGTGACGGGTCCAACATCACCAACTTCGTCATTGGTCCAGACGATGCGCGAGTGCGGTATCACTTCGATATACCTGCCGAAGAACTCGTCAGAGTTTGAGGCATCGTGGCCGAACGCCAGGCGGTACGTGCCACCGGTACGAACATCCATCTCGCAGGAACGCAGGAACATGCCCATCGACTTCGGCGCCCACCACCGCTTGAACAGCTCGGGCTTGGTCCACGCCTCGAACACGATGCGCGCCGGGCCGTTGACGGTTCGCGTAACGACCAGCTCTCGGTCGGACTTCCGTTCGACCGTCGTGCGGTTGTTCATGGGCTCACTCTCGCTTCTTTTGTCCATCGGCTTTCTCCTTCTGTTTCAATTCCTCGACAACCTTGTCCAACGCGTCGAAGCGTGCGTCCCAGACCTGGCGGTACCTCTCGATCCATGCCGCCTCTTCCTCCAGTCGGCGCAGGCCGAGCTTGCAGGTTCGCACGCGCCCGACCTTTTCCGTGGTGACGAGCCCCGCCTGCTCCAAGACGCCGACATGCTTCTTCATGCCCGTGAGGGTCATGTGGAACTTCTCGGCGAGCTCCGTGATCGAAGCATCGGAACGTCCGAGCTGCTCCAGAACGCCGCGTCGGGTGGTGTCCGAGAGCGCGGCGAACGAGGCATCGAGATGGGGGCGAATATACTGAACCATATGGTTCAGTATCTAGCAGACGAATTGGCGGCATGCAAGGGGGCCCGAGCCCGTGCCGCGTTGCCGGCCGCCTTCGCTCCCAAATCGACGTCATTCGATGTAGATTCGATCGACTCGGCGATCTCCTGGCCCTAAGGCAAGATATCTTTGGTCGGAGGCGAACAACGCATGAGCAAGAAGGCACGACTGATCTTGGTGATGTTCATCATCGAGGCCGCGCTGGCAGGCCTCTGGTGGTATCTCGCCCGCTACGGCATGGCCAACCCCGATCGCGTCCACGCCGACTTCCAAGAGGTCGTCGGCCAGACGATGGGAATGGCGATGGGCGGATTGCTCGGTCTTGGCGTCATCCTGTTCTTTGTCGCCGCCCGCAACGACCGCAAGGCAGCGCAGAACAAGGCGCCGCACTGACCCTCGCTCGCCGTTTGGTTGCCGCTGTCAAAACGGAAGCCGCGCATTCTCCTTGACCTCCTTCATGACGAAGAAAGTCCGGGTTTGCCGAACACCAGGTAGCGCAATCAGCTTCTGCCCGTGGAGCTTGTTGAAATCCGCCATGTCGCGAACTCTTATCTTCAACAGATAGTCGAAGTCGCCGGCCACGAGATTGCAATCCAACACCTCGTTGAGCTCGTGCACGGCCGCCTCGAAAGCGGCGAAGCTTTCTGGTGTCGAGCGGTCGAGCACGACGCCGACCATCACCAGCGCGCCAAGCCCCACCGCAGCGGGCGCGATCTCGGCCCTGACCCCTTTGATGTAGCCTTCATCGAACAGGCGTTGTGTGCGCCGATGGCAGGTGGCTGCGCTGACATTCACGCGGGTCGCCAGGTCCGCATTGGTCAGCCGTCCCTCGGCCTGAAGGAGGCGCAGGATCCTGACGTCGACGCGGTCGAGAGCTTCATCGGAAGATTCTTCCATTTCTTAGGATCCAAGTGGATGATTAGGCCAATGATACCGCAATTTTTTGTATTGCGTGTAAATTCCACAAGCAAGTTCGAGAGCACCTTTCGCATGAGTCCGCTTATGATCAGCCCATAGAAAACGACCACGGCGGAGACAGATCGATGTCACTTCTCGCAAAGTTCGAACGCTATCCGCTGACCTTCGGCCCCACGCCGATCGAGCATCTGCCGCGGCTGAGCGCGGCGCTGGGCGGGAAGGTGCAGGTTTACGCCAAGCGTGACGATTGCAATTCCGGGCTCGCAATGGGCGGAAACAAACTGCGAAAGCTCGAATACATCGTGCCTGACGCTATTCGCTCCGGTGCCGACACGCTGGTGTCGATTGGCGGTGTCCAGTCGAACCATACGCGCATGGTCGCCGCGACGGCCGCCAAGATCGGCATGAAGTGCGTGGTGATCCAGGAGAAGTGGGTGCCCCACTATGATGCGGTCTACGATCGGGTCGGAAACATCCTGATGACGCGCTTGATGGGTGCGGACTGCCGGCTCGTCGACGACGGTTTCGACATCGGCATCCGCAAAAGCTGGGAGGACGCGATCCAGTCGGTCAAAGACGCAGGCGGCAAGCCCTATCCAATCCCGGCCGGCGCCTCGGTGCACAAGTTCGGCGGGCTGGGCTATGTCGGCTTCGCCGAGGAGGTAGCGAGCCAGGAGGCCGAGCTCGGTTTCACCTTCGACTACATCATCGTGTGCGTCGTCACTGGTTCGACGCAGGCCGGCATGATCGTTGGCTTCGCCGCACAAGACCGCGCCGACCGGGTGATCGGCATCGACGCCTCCGGGACTCCAGACCAGACTCGCGCGCAGGTCCGCCGCATCGTCGACGACACCGCCGCCCTCGTCGGGCTTGGCCGCACTGTGCGCGACGACGAAATCGTGATCAATCCGGACTATGCCTATCCGGCCTATGGCGTTCCGTCGGACGCCACGAACGATGCGATCAGGCTGGCAGCCCGAACGGAGGCCATGATCACGGATCCGGTGTACGAGGGGAAATCGATGCAGGGCCTGATCGATCTAACTGCGAAAGGCTTTTTCCCTGAGGGCTCCAGAGTTCTCTACGCGCATCTGGGTGGCGCCCCGGCCATCAACGGTTACAGCTATTACTACAAGGACGACGGCGCCCGCCTTCCGAACCGGCCGAACCAAGCGGTGGTCCCAGCGGACGAACCTAGCAGCCGGGACAACTCGCAGTACGACGCGCTGCCGCCACTCTTCCCGTAGTTCGGTTTCGATTCAGGCGCTCACTCTGACGACGAGTCACCGCTCGGCGACATCACAGGCCGGGTCCAGTTCACCACCCGCAAAATGCCACTCGACCAGCGGCTTCATGTGCGGCGATAGCCCGTCCGGCAGGTCGGTGGCATGGCGGATGATGACTGGCCCCTCGATCTCCGGATCGGCCTCGGTCGAGACGAAGGCGCTGATGCGTTGAGCGATCTCGTCGGCGGGCGCAGTCTCGTGATAGCGGCGGAAGATCACCGTGCCGCTGTTGGTCGACAGGGCATGCCAGCGCTTGCCGCGTTTTGCACCGGACAGGTCGAGGCCGGTCTCCTCGCGCACCTCGCGGATCATGTTGAAATCGACATCGACCAGCCCGTCGCGAAAATCGATCGGTTCGAACGAGCCGGCGGCGAAATAGACACGGCCGGCATTGACCGTGTGCGCGCTCATGCGGATCGCCACCAGCGCATTGTCACCGGCCACCAGCATGGCATGGGCATAGGCGTGCTCGGCGCCGGAATTCTCGCGCCGCTTGCGCCAAAGCATGAAGGTCGAATAGCCGACGGCGTGGCAGCGGCCGACGAGGCGGTTGTCGCGCCATGCAAGTTGCGAGAGCAACACCACCGTGCCGTCGAACAGGGCCGGGTTGGCTATTGTCTCGCGCTGCCAGTTTTCGGCAATCGCCTCCGCATTATCCAGCGCGAACGGGTGCGGGCCGGGATCCAGCCGCACGTCGATGGCGTCGACCGGCAGGATGACGTTGCGTGGCAGATCGAAACTCAACGCAGCCTCAGACCATATCCAGGGTGATCGCCACCGGGCAATGGTCGGAGGCCTTCGGCCGGTCCCAGCCGGCGCGCGGAAAGCGGTCCACCGCCTGTCCCGCCGGGAATATGGTGCGCCAGGGTTGGCCGTTGCGGATGATGTCGGGAACGGCCGTCGCGTTGCTGGCCGCCAAACCCTTCGACAACAGGATGTAGTCGAGCTGGCACAGATGCCGCTCCTCCGGTCCGCGCGTGTGATAAAAGCTCCAGCGGTCCATTTCCGGCCGCCGCTCAACGACGTTTTCGCAAAAGCCTCCAGCGGTGAGCACATTGAGGCAGGACTGGCTCTCGTCGACCACCGTGAAGCGATAGCCATCGATATTGTCGCCCTCGATCTTCACCCGTTGCCGGTAGTCGTTCATGTCGCCGCAGATCGCCCAGCGCTTGTCGGCGGCATGGTCCTTGCTGAAGCGCTCCTCGATGATGCGGCGCACCGCTTGCGCCTCGGCGATACGCACCGGCATTGTCGCCTCGCGTCCGTCGAGACCGTTGCGCGGCGAGCCCATCGATTTGAAATGCACGAGGTAGAGCGTCAGCGGCACGCCACCCACCGTCACATCGACCTCGAGGCAGTCGCGCCGGAAGATCCGCTCATTGGCCTGGTTTCCCAGTGCCGCCAGCTCCGGCGTATGCAGGCCGAACTGCTCGAACGTGACATAGGCATGGCTGGTCATGCGCACGAATTCGATCGGCTGGCCCTGCGCGGTCTCGTTGCGCATCATCACCGCAACGTCGATGCCGCGCGAATCATTGCCGGCGGTTGTGTATTTCTGCCGGTAGCCCTGCCCCACCATCTTGAACAGATAGCCGTATTCGAAAGCCTTCAGCGCCTCGATATTGTCGACCTCCTGCATGCAGATGATGTCCGCGCGCGTCGCAGCTATAGCCAGCGCCGTCAGCTGGCGCGTGTCGTCGGACTGCGCGATGGCGCGGGCCTGCTCCAGCATCTTGTATTCGGCCTCGCTCTGGATATCGAAAAGCGCCAGCGTGCGATCTTCGTTGAGCTGGTTGCGGTAGCCGGAGAAATCGAACCTGTTCATCAGGTTTTCGACATTGAAGGTAGCAAGGCGCAGCGACATGACCGTGACCTTTGCCTGCAAGCGGCCGCGAAGACAAGGGGCCGCTCCCATGCCCGTCATGGTTGATGGAACCTTTCCGTTCATCCTCCGTTCAGACGGGAAGTTCCATCAATACGGTTCTTCCCCGGGGTAGTCTGGGCGTGGGGCCTGTATCTCCAGGAGAGTGCAATGAACTCGCTCTTTTTGTCTTCTGTCCGGTCCGGGGTAATGACCCTCGGTCTTTTGGCGAGCCTGACGGCCCCATCCCTGGCCGGGCCCATCCTGCAACCCGATCCATCGGTCCCGGCCAATGCCGCGGCGCCGGAAATCATACCTGTCCGCGACGAGTGGGCCGGCAGCGGCCCCAACGGGCAAAACGAGGAGGATTGGCGCTGGCGCCGCCACGATGGCCGTCGGTGGTCCAACAATTTCGGCGAGCGCCGTTTTACCCGGTCGAACGATTGGGACAATGGCAACTGGAACGGCGGAGACAACTGGCGTTGGCGCCATCATCGCCATCATCGCGGCGGCGATTTTGATGGCGGCGCCGCGATTCTCGGCCTCGGTCTAGGGCTCGGCCTCGGCAGCATCTACAACAATGGGTACTACAACAACGGCTACTACAATGGCGGCTACTACGTGCAGCCGGCACCGCGCCGCTACTATCGGGCGCAGCGGCTTTCCAGCGCCCATGTCCAGTGGTGCTATGATCGTTACCGGTCGTATCGGGTTCGGGACAACACCTTCCAGCCTTACAACGGCCCGCGCCAGCAGTGCTGGTCGCCCTATAGCTGAGCAAGGCAGCCTGGCGAATTCCCTACGGCGCCGCGCATCGCGGCGCCGTTTTTCGTCAGCAGGCACCACAAAATCTGCGCAGCATTCCCGACGCTAACGCTATGTTTATCCGGCAGGACTATCGCTCAATTGATCAGACCGCTCCCCACGCGACGATCGCCCGGGATTTTGTGCGATGGCCGACGACGAACACGAACACAGAGACAAACACAGACAGCGCGTCCTCAAGGGCGCGACGATCCTGACCGGCCTGACCAATTCCGAGGTCAAGTGCACGGTGCGCAACATGCATGCCGGCGGTGCCGAGCTGAAAGTAGCGATCGACGCGCGCGTGCCGGACGAATTCCTGCTCTACGTGCCAACCGACGGCATCGGCTACAAGGCGGTGGTCCGCTGGCGCCGTGAAGACCGCATCGGCATCGTGTTCACCGGCACCGAGCCGAAACCCCACTGGCACTACGGCTGAACACAACACACCGTCGCGATCGTTCGGCTTGTTGACTGCTAGCCTGGATCTTTGGCGTGGTCCTCCTGCGCCCTGGCGGACAGCTGCTTCAACACGTCAAGGAAGGCGTTGAATCGCTCCTCACCGATCTCCGCCGCCCATTCCGCGTGCAACCGCCGCAGGCAGGTGAAAATCGTCTCGACAAGCTGCCACCCGCGCGCGCTCAGGTAGATGAGGCGCCGGTCGCTGCCCTCGGGAGAGCGCCGCTCGATATAGCCGAGCTCCTCGAGCTGGATGAGGAGGTAGTTGATCGCCTGCCTCGACATTCGCTTCTGGCGAGCCAGTTCCGACGGCCTTACGCCATCCGGAAGGGGATAGGAGAACACGGCGAAGTGAGCGTCCTGGAAGTCGGTGAAGCCGGCGTCATGAATGGCCTTGTGCATCTGGTTGCGAACGTGCTGCCAGGTGATGCGCAGGAGAGCCCCGAAGAAGGGCGGGCGCAGCTCCCTGTCGGGCTTCGGCGGTTCTTCCGTCTGACTGGCTGTTGACATTGTTGTAAAGTCCTTTTACAAATTCTGTAAAACCACTTTACAACAAGGAGCATGTCGATGGAAGCGGGTACACAGAGCGTCTTGAGGATCGGTGAGCTGGAATTGCGCTTCCTGGTCACCGACAAGGGTGCAACCGTGTTTGAATTCGTTGTCCCGTCCCGCGCCCGCGTACCGGCGCCCCACTTCCATCAGGAGGCGGACGAAACGCTGTATGGGCTGGAGGGCATTTTGACGATCACCGTTGATGGGCGAAAGCAGGAACTCGGCGCCGGCGATGCCATCTTCATTCCGCGTGGAAGTGTCCACCACCACGAGAACCTGCACGACGATGTGTCGCGGACTTTGGCCGTGATGACGCCGGGGTCCATCGGGCGCAGCTACTTCGACGAGATTGCCGAGGTGATCAACGTCCCCGGCAAGCCCGACCTGGCCAAGGCGAAGGAGGTCATGCTGCGCCACGGGCTCGTGCCCGCGTAGGTCCCCAGCTGCGACGACCGCGTCGGCGTGCTGTTCACCGGCACCGAGCCAAAACCGCGCTGGCACTACGGCTGAACACCTCCGGGAATCGCTACTCTTTGCAGCCGGCGAGCGCGCGTCTAGCCAGGCGGCAGGATTTTCAGTGTCTGCTCGTCAAACAAGGGTTCGTCCTGGCCGACGCGAACAAACAGAAGTCTATCCGACTCGGACGATTGCACCTCGAAATACTGGATGCCATCGGGGGCTTCACCCCATTCGCCGCAAGGCGGCTCGCCAACCTCATCGGGATTGGCAAGGGCCTTCAACTCCTTTGCATAGGCGGCATTGGGGCTGAAAGTGTAGCGGATGACCCCCGCGGGCGTGGTCCCTTCGGTGTAACGCGTCAGCTCGCAGCGTTTGGCGACAGCCTTGTCGGTCTTTTCCTGGAATATGCGCTGCAATGCAGCCTCGGCGGTTTCGCCCGGCTGGACGTCGAAGACCTCGACCAGCGGATCGGCCGCGCCGCCATCGCTGTATTTGATGGCAAGTGCTCTGCCGACAAACTCGAAATGGATCTGGCGAAAGCCGAAATCACAGCGCTGCACCCAGGCGGCAAGCCCGACGCCCTGGTCCGCCAGCCTTTCCCAGGCGCATTTGTCGACAGGCGGACGTGACGGCTTGCCTTTGGCGGCATGCGCCCCGCCAGACATGGCGACAAGCGCCAACAGGGCGCGGGCGAACAATCTCACGCTTCTATTCATCGCTGCATCCAGTCAAGGTGAAGGCATCCCAGGCCGCGCTGTCGGGATTGGCATTGGCAAAATCGGGCCATTCGACAAAGGTCGCACCAAAATCCGGCAGCAACAGCCCTGTCGGCGCCGGCGACGCCTCATGGGCGTTCAGTTGCTCGGCACCACCTGCGTTCAACGCATAGACCTGCCCGTCCCACACCCGGCACAATCCACTGCCATCCTCGCGGCCAGCGTCGCGGTCATCGTCGGTGCAGGGATGCCGGATCGTGCCCAGTGGAAAAGAGTTCTTGCCATTGGTCCAGGTGATGTCGGACGGCAAACGGATGTCGGTATTGGGCACCGTCAGTGAAAACACCTCGGTCGTGAGCGCCGCCGGCTCGTTGGCGATGGGCCGGAACTGCATGGTCGCTCCCGAGCGCGGTTCGCGATAGGTAGCGTGGCTCAACAGACATTCCTTCGCATTCGCGACCTGCAACAGGCTGAGCATGCTCAGAACGATGACGCCTGCCTTGCGGATGATCATTGATTTCCCCCGTGAAGCATCAAGCGTGTAGCATCCGACCAGGGTCGTGGCCAAAGGGAAAGAAAATCCGGTGATGCAGCGTCTGATGGTGACGATCTCGATATGCGCATTGCTGGGCGGTCCTGCCCTCGGCGCCGAGCCCTATGTCGGCACCTGGTCTACGAATCGGCTGAACTGCACGGCTGCCGCCGACGTCCAGCGCCAGACGGTCTACACTCTGTACCGGAAAGCCCTTTCGGCTCCCGATCTCGGCTGCGAGCAGGCGAAATTTCGCAAGGACGCCACAGGCTGGCTGGTGCGGGCAAGCCAATGCTACGGCTCCGATCCATCGGCCGAAGAGCCATTCTCGCGGATCATCCATGTCGTTACCGACGGAGCGCTGTTGCGGTTGACCTGGCCTGGCTTCGACAGTGGACCGCTGGTCAGATGCTGAAGACAGTCGAGCTTGTCCCCTAGATCAGCCCGACGAGCAGCGCTGCCCCGCCAAGGAAGCCGGCAGCGCAGACCCAGAGAACCCATAGACCCCACACCTTGCATTCGAGCACGGCCGCGGCGGGATTGGCGGGATCATAGTGCACATCGACCTTGCTGCCCTCGACATAGCGTTTCGACTGGCCGCCGACGAGGCGCGGCAGCGTGGCCGTCAGCGTTCCACCGAAGGCGACGCGATCGGCGCTGTAGCGCTGGCCGGCGACGCTGTAGCTGTAGACGATTCGGGATTTGAAGACCGTGCGCCAGGGGCGGTAGCCACTGTTGCGGGTTTGAAATTCCTGCAGGCCGGAGGTGTCGATGCGTCCGGCGGTGACAGGCCATTTGGCCGCCTGTTCCGCCAGCGACTTCTGGGCAAAGCCCATGCGCAGGATGAACAATCCCATGACCAGCAAAAGCACCGCGGCGCTAAGGTTCTGCGGCTTGGGCAAATGCGGCCCGATCGCTTCCAGCGCACCGCCGACGGAAAGGACCAGCACAAGCGCACCAACCACCAGCCCCGTGGAGAGCGTGGCCATGAACTTGAAGGCGCCTTCAGGCATGGTGCGCTCGATCACGGCCTTGGCCGGATTGGACGGGTCGTAGAAAACGGTGACGGCGGCCCCCTTGGGAAAGCGCGCGAGGGTTTCAGGCACCTCGAAATTTCCGAGGTTCTCCTGCACACTGTAATGCGAACTTTGAAATGACTTGCCACCCACCTTGTACTGAAAGGTGATCGCCGGAAAATTGCGGATCTCGGTCGAAGTGCTGCTGTCCGAGCCGGATCCCGAACTGGTCACCTCACGGGCTTCCACCCGCGACGAGATGATCCTGCCCGGCGTCGGCAACCAGCGGCTGACCGCGCGCACCTCTCGCCACTTCAACAACGTCACAAGGCTGAGCCCACCGGCGCCCAGGCATGCGAACCCGATCAACAGAAACTTGATATCCAAAACGCACCCCCTGGCATGCATGCCCAGGACCAATTGGTCCTACCCTGCACACGCATAGCACGGATGGTGAGAACAACGCGTCTGTTCAAAAACCTTGGGGAGATCGCGCCTCAGTCGACGAATTCGACGCCGACAAGCGTCATCGAGCGCCAGCACACGCGTGCTGCACGGCTTCGCGCCGCACCGTTGATCGCCAGATCGAACCCCGAAGGCACGCCGGTTGCATCGCCGAAGCTCAGCAGTGTCCCATTTTCGGACTCATTGCGGACGACGCCTTCCATTGTGCCAAAGCCTCTGTTGAAGCGCAGCACAGCGCCTTTGAGTGCGCGCCGCCGCCGATCCACGCGGCGCTCGCTGATCGCGTTGCTGTCAACCGTCATCTGCATCGTCCCAGCTCCGTTACCGTTGATGACGGTCAAGCGAGTTTCGTGCCAGTCTCTTCGTGCCGGAATGGCACGACCGCAAAAAGCCGGCGGATCGCTCCGCCGGCTTTCTTGTGCAGTGATGAAATTGCGAACTAGTTCTTGGCCTTGTCGACCAGCTTGTTCTTGGAAATCCACGGCATCATCGCGCGCAGCTTGGCGCCGACTTCCTCGATCTGGTGGCTGTCATTGTTGCGGCGGATGCCCTTGAAGCGCGACATGCCGGCGCGGTATTCCTGCATCCACTCCGAGGTGAACTTGCCGGTCTGGATGTCCTTCAGCACGCGCTTCATCTCGGCCTTGGTGTCGGCGGTGATGATGCGCGGACCCGAGACATACTCGCCCCATTCGGCGGTGTTCGAGATCGAGTAGTTCATGTTGGCGATGCCGCCTTCATAAATCAGGTCGACGATCAGCTTGACCTCGTGCAGGCACTCGAAATAGGCCATTTCCGGCGCGTAGCCGGCTTCCACCAGCGTCTCGAAACCGGCACGGATCAGCTCGACCAGACCGCCGCACAAAACCACCTGCTCACCGAACAGATCGGTCTCGCATTCCTCGCGGAAATTGGTCTCGATGATGCCCGAACGGCCGCCGCCGACGCCGCAGGCGTAGGACAGAGCCAGATCCAGCGCATTGCCCGAAGCGTCCTGGTTGACGGCGACCAGGCACGGCACGCCGCCGCCCTTCTGGTATTCGCCGCGCACCGTGTGGCCAGGACCCTTCGGCGCGATCATGACGACATCGACGGTCGACTTCGGCTCAATCAGGCCGAAATGCACGTTGAGGCCGTGGGCGAAAGCGATCGCCGCACCGTCGCGGATGTTCGGCGCGATCTCGTTCTTGTAGATGTCGGCCTGCAATTCGTCAGGCGTCGCCATCATCATCAGGTCGGCCCATTTGGCAGCGTCCGCCACGCTCATCACCTTGAGCCCGTCGGCCTCGACCTTCTTGGCGGTCGCCGAGCCGGCCTTGAGGCCGATGGCGATCTCCTTGGCGCCGGAATCCTTGAGGTTGAGCGCATGCGCCCTGCCCTGGCTGCCATAGCCGATGATGGCGACCTTCTTGCCCTTGATCAGGTTGAGATCGGCGTCGCGATCGTAATAGACACGCATCTTTTGCTTCCTTCCCGTTTGAAGATCAGAGGCCCTGGGGGCCGGTTTTTGCTCCGTAGAGAGCGAGAAACTGCTGCGTCGCCCGCGCGGCATCGCCGCCGATTGCCGCGTCAGTCGATTCCAGCCGGTCGCCGAGCAGCAGACGGATCTGCACGTCGCGGGCGACCAACCCGAAAAAGGTACGGAACGCCGTTTCGGCATCCGTAAAGTCGAGAAACCCCGCCTGCTTGCCGGCTTCCAACACCGGCTTCAGCCGCCTCGCCAGCGCGAAGCGGCCATTCTCCAGCACGATGGCGCCGAGATCGTCCTTGCCCGAGCCAGCATGACTGACCGCCACGCGGTTGAGCGCGATCGAGGTGTCGCTCGAAATCACCTTTAGCCAGTCGCAAGCGAAGCGCTCGAGGCTCGCCGTCAGCGAGGCGAGATCGAGACCCTTGCGGTCGACCTGTGCCACCCGCACCTTCGAGGCCTGCCACTGCACGGTCGCCGTCAACAGCCCGTCGCGGTCGCCGAACCATTTATAGAGCGTCTCCTTCGAGCAACTCGCCCGCCGCGCCACGGCGGTCATGGTCAAATGATCGCCCTCCTCGACCAGCAGGCGCAGTGCGGCATCCAGCACGGCCTTCTGCCGTTCTGTCAGCGCATCGCTGGTGTCGATGTCGGCGCTTGCCTGCAACAAGACTGTTTCCTGCCCGATGACGAGTGACGCTTAGCCCGAAGGCGTACCGTACGTTACGGTTCGGCATATTGCGCAATCCGGCGTCCGGTGCAAGAGCCGATACGGAAAAAATCACCAACTGCAGATGCCCAATGCCCGCTAAGGCCTTGGCTCAGTCGCTTGCGGGTGGGAGGCGCAGCCGTCCAAGCAGGCCAGACAAGGTGTCGAGTTCATTCTGTGAAAGCCTGGCACCGACCAGATCGGCGATCGACTTTCCGTAAACAGTCCACATCTGGCGGCGGGTCTCGCGACCCTTGGCGGTGATGCGGATGGTTTGTCCGCGGCCGTCATCGGCGACCCTGAGCTTCTCGACCAGGCCGTCGGCCTCGAGCCGCGCCAGCAGCCGCGAGATGTTGTATTGCGCAAACAAGGTGCGCTCGATGAGCTGGAACGGCCGCAGCCCGCCCTCGCCCGCCTCGGCAAGCTCATGCAGCACGTCGTACCAGGCAAGCGGCGGTAGGCCACCGGCCTTCAGCGACTCTTCAGCACTTTCCGCCAGCTGGCGCGAAACCCGCATCAGGCGGGCCCAGCCTTTGATGGCCGCCGGCGAAGGCGTGGCTTTCTCTGTCATGGCCATATCCTAGGCGATAGATGCAGTTGCATCAAGCTTGACGATCAATGCATATGCATCTATATAGATGCAATTGCATTAACTGAGAGAAATTCCGATGAAGCACGAAATCTGCAAACTCGCCGACATCCCGCAGGCAGGCAGCCTGATCGCGCCGTTCTTCGGCCGCGAGGTGCATGTCTACCGCAGCGGCGACCGGATCCGCGCCGCCGCCAATGTCTGCCTGCATTTCGGCGGACCGCTCGACTGCAAGGACGGCAAGCTCGTCTGCCAGTGGCACGGCGCCTCGTTCGATATGGAAAGCGGCGACCGCCTCGAAGGCCCGGCGCCAAAAGCCTCCCGGCTGATGTTCCTCTCCACCCGCGTCGAGGACGGCGCCCTGAACTATGTCTGGGGAGAGTGAGATGACCGACAAGCTCATCCTCGTCAGCCATCATCTTTGCCCCTATGTGCAGCGCGCCGCGATTTCACTGGCCGAGAAGGGTGTGCCGTTCGAACGCGTCACCATCGATCTTGCCAACAAGCCGGACTGGTTCAAGGCCATGTCGCCGCTCGGCAAGGTGCCGCTGCTCATCGTGCGGCATGACGGCGATGAAACGGTGATTTTCGAATCGGCCGTCATCCTCGAATTCCTCGAGGAAACACAGGCCAACCCCCTCCACCCCGCCGACCCCTATGCCCGCGCCCGGCACCGCGCCTGGATCGAATTCGGCTCGGCAACGCTCAACGCTATCGGCCGATTCTATTCGGCGCCGACGCAAGGATCCCTGCTTGCCGAAGCCGAGGCGCTGTCGGCGATGTTCGATCGTCTCGAAGCTGAACTCGCGGATAGTATCGATCGGTCAGGGCCATGGTTCGCCGGCGAGCACTTTTCACTCGTCGATGCGGTCTACGGGCCGATCTTCCGCTACTTCGATGCCTTCGACCGGATCGCCGATTTCGGCATCCTGAGCGGCAAGCCGCTTGTTCAGGCCTGGCGCAAGGCATTGGCCGAACGTCGGGCGGTGAAGAACGCGGTCGCCCCCGACTATCCGCAGCGCCTTGATGCCTTCCTGCTGGCCAAGGGCTCGCATCTGTCGGCCCTCATTCGCCGAAACGATCCGGCCACTGTGCTTCAACAAGCCCGATCCGCCTGAACGGATCGATCAGCGTTCCGGCCACCATCGAGGCAAGCACGCTTGGCACTGGCGGGATTCTAGCGATGGTCGCCACCAGCCTGTCACGGAAAAAGGGAAGCATCGTTCCGTCCGACTGGTAGAATGGCGTCAGCGCCAGCGACAGCAGTTGAAAGACCCGGATATGCCATCGCCGCGCCCGGGCGTAGGCTTCCAGCGCCGCCTCGACGCTGCCCGCTTGTGCCAATGCATGGCTGAGCGCGGCCGCGTCGAGCAGCGCCATGTTAGCGCCCTGCCCAAGCTGCGGGCTGGTCGAATGCGCGGCGTCGCCGATCACCGCCAGCCTCCGGCCGGCCGGCAGCTCCATCGTGTGATGGCCATAACGCGCCAGCGACAGCTGGTCGAAACTGTCGATCTGGCTGGTGAACGCCTCGCACTCCGGCCATAGCGAAACCAGTCTTGCTTTCCAGGCGTCGAGTCCTGCTGCCCGAACCTGTTCGACATCCGCCGGCTTCAGACTCCAGAAAAACGCTGCCATCTTTTCAGCACTCGGCTCCGGCCGGCCGATCGGCAACACGCCGATCATCACGCTGGCCTTGTCGTAGCGCTGCAACAGCGCGTTCTCGTCAAACCCTTCGCGCCAGCCGAACGACGCCCAGAACGCGCCGTAGGTAAGCGGCCGCGGCTCGGCTGGATCGTTCAGGCACTGGCGCAGCTTCGAGCGCGAGCCACTGGCGTCGACGACGAGGTCGAACGGCCCTGCCTTACGGCCATTATCGAAGATCAGGCTCGCCCGCTCGCCCACGTCCAGCGTCTCGATCTCGACGCCGGTTTCGATGGCTATGCCTTGGCGCTGCGCGGCGCGGAACAACACGTTGAACAGCGCCGCCCGATGCACCGCCAACCCAAAGCGTCCGCCGCTCTGCGCATCGTAGCGCACGGCGAGCACGGTGCGGCCGGTGCTGGCGTCGGCGCCATGCAGCCGGTCGATGCGGCTGCCCAGCGCCAGGATGTCGTCGAGCAGGCCGAGATCGGCAAGCACCGTCAGCCCCGTCGGCTGCAGGATCAGCCCGGAACCGACGGGCTTCGGCTCCTCGAAGCGCTCGAAGACGGTGACCCGGTGCCCGGCGCGCTGCAGATAGAGAGCGGCGGCCAGTCCGGCCGGCCCGGCGCCGGCAATCGCGATGTCGAGAGAAATGCCCATTGCCCGCCGAGTCTTGCCCAGGCCGGACAATCCTTCAGCGATCTCAGCAAATCAAGTTGCGGTCTGGGCTTTCACGCCTGGTCAGCATCAAAAACAGCCCGCGCATTGCGCACTGCATCGTGGTTTAGCTCGGCCCACTGGATCAACTGGTGCAAGGCGCCGAACATCGAGCGCCCGAGATCGGTGAGACTGTATTCGACGCTTGGCGGTTTGGTCGGGAACACCTGGCGACGCACATAGCCGTCGCGCTGCAGGTCGTGCAGTGTCTGGGTCAGCATGCGCTGCGAAATATCAGGGACCAGGCGGCGCAGCTCGCCGAAGCGATAGGTTTTTTCGGCAAGGGCCATCATCAGCAGCGAACTCCATCGGCTGCTGATGCCCTGGATCACATCGCGCACCGGACAGTCGGCAAGATTTCCGCCGCCGCTCTGCGCTTTGTAGATCTCGAGTTTCGACCTCAGATTGATGATGCTGCTGTCCACGGCTGGTTCCTTGCCTGTGCCTACCTCCCGCAAAACTGCCTTCTTTACGAGGGTCGGTCAATTCCTATTTTAGTGCTGGTCTCTTTTTGAGACTGGCATATAGCACTCACCGCTTCGGCGCAAAGACAGGACCTCCCAATGACCGAAACCCTTCTCGTCACCGGCGCCGCCGGCCAGCTCGGCCGCGGCGTCATCCATCACATGCTGGACACGCACAAGGTTGCGCCGGCAAACATCATCGCCACCACTCGCAATCCTGAAAGCCTGTCCGATCTGGCGGCGCGCGGCGTCGATGTCAGGGCCGCCGACTTCAACGACGCGGCCTCGCTGGAAAGCGCATTCAAGGGCGCCGACAGGGTGCTGATCATTTCGACCGGCGATCTCGACATCAAAAGCGGCAGGCGTCTGAAGCAGCATGAGACGGCTGTAGCCGCGGCGAAGCAGGCAGGCGTTTCACATCTACTCTACACATCGATGCCCAATCCGGAGCCGGGTTCACCGGTGCTGTTTGCCGGCGACCACTACGGCACCGAGCAGGCGATCAAAGCCAGCGGTATTGCCCATACGATCTTCCGCAACGGCTGGTACCAGGAGAACCTGTTCATGGCGCTGCCGCACGCCATTGCCTCGGGACAGTGGTATACGTCGGCAGGCGACGGCCGCGTCGCCCATGGTGCGCGCGACGACATGGCAGCAGCCATTGCCGCAAGCCTCGCTTCCGGTTCGACCGACAGCAAGACCTACACGCTGACCGGCCCGCAAGCCTATACGACGGCCGAGATCGCCGCCCTGGTCAGCGAAGTCACCGGCAAGAAGCTGGACGTCATCCAACTGCCTGAAGAGGCCCTGATCGAAGGCGTGAAAGCGGCCGGCGTTCCCGAGGATTTCGCCAGCGTCATCGTTTCCTTCGACACCAACACGCGCTCAGGCCGCATCGCCCTGGTGACGGACGCGGTCGAGAAATTGTCCGGCAGAAAGCCGCAAACGCTGAAGCAGTTCCTCGAGGCCAACAAGGCCGCCTTGGCCGGTTGAAGCCTGCGCTGCGGGGAGCCGAATTCGAGTTCGGCTTCCCGCACTGCTACTTCGATTTCTTGAGCAACCCCGTCGGATCAGGCTTTCGCCGGTTGCAACGATGGCCTCTTCCCGCGAGCGTGGCGCCCAGCCGAGCATGCGCATGGCCTTGGCCCCCGTCGCGTTCCTCGCCTTGCCGAGCTCGGTCACGATCTGGGCTGCCTGCCCGTCGAACAGTCCGACGATCCTCACCAGCCAATCCGGCAGCACCCGCGTCGGCACGCGCGAGGCCGCATTGCCCAGCCGGGCTTTCAGCGTCTGTGCAATCTCCAGCATCGTCATGAAATCGCCGCTGATGGCCAGGAACCTCTCGCCCTTGGCCAGCGGATTGGTCATGGCGCGCAGATGCAGGTCCGCCACGTCCCGCACGTCGACCACGCCGAACAGCATGTGCGGCAGGCCCGGCATTGCGCCGTCCATCAGGCGTCCTATGAACTCCGTGGAGGTCGAATGATCCGGCCCCAGGACCGGTCCGAAGATCCCGACCGGATTGACGACCGCCAGCTCCATTGCGCCGCCTTGACCGGCAATGAAATCCCAGGCTGCGCGTTCGGCCAACGTCTTCGATTTCACATAGGCGCTCACCTTTTCCGCCAGATTGGTCCAGTTCTCCTCAGTGAACGGACGGCCGGCAACCGGCGCCTGGCCATAGCCGATAGCGGCGAAGGACGAGGTGAGCACGACGCGCTTGACGCCGGCATCGCGCGCGGCCCGCAGCACGCGCAGGGCGCCTTCGCGAGCCGGGATGATCAGATCGTCTTCATGCCTGGGCACATCGGGCGGGAACGGCGAAGCGACATGAAGAACATACGCGCATCCGGCGACGGCTTCCGGCCAACCCGTGTCGGTCATCAGATCGGCATAGGCGAATGAAAGCGCTTCGCCGGGCTCGGCGCCGCCGACCTTCAACATAGCGAGAACATCGGCTTCACGCTTGGCTGATCGCACCGTGGTGCGCACGCGGTAGCCTGCATCCAGCAAAGCCAGGATGCAGTGAGCGCCGAGAAAACCCGATCCGCCGGTAACAAGCACCAGTTCGCCGCTCATGCCCGCCTCCGCGATGATCCAGAGCAATTCCAGGAAAAGTGTGAAACGGTTTTCCGACCGGAATTGCGTTAAAACAACGAGATAGAGCGGCTCTGCGTTTCCGTGAAACGATGAACCGCTCTATGCGTTCGAGACCCTCAAATCGCCACCTGCGTTCCGATCTCGACCACGCGTCCGGTCGGGATCTGGAAATACTCCGTCGCATCTGCTGCCGTGCGCGCCAGGCCGATGAACAGCTTGTCCTGCCACACCGGCATGCCGGAATTGGGCGAGGCCTTGAGCGAGCGCCGCGACAGGAAGAACGACGTGGTCATGATGTCGAACTTCCAGCCCTGCTTGCGGCAGATCGCCAGTGCACGCGGAATGTTGGGCTGTTCCATATAGCCGAAGGTCAGCGTCACCCGCATGAACAGCTCGTTGACCGTCTCCATCTTGACGCGGTCGCTGTCGGGCACCACCGGCTGCGGCGCCGTCACCACCGAAAGGATGACGTTCTGTTCGTGCAGCACCTTGTAGTGCTTCAGGCTGTGCATCAGCGCGGTCGGCGCGCTCTGCGGATCGCTGGTCAGGAACACGGCCGTACCGGACACCAGCTGCGGCTTCTTCTTCAACAGATTGCCGGCCAGGAAATCGAGCGGGATCTCGTTCCTGCGCGTCTTGTCGAACAGATAGCGGCTGCCGCGCACCCAGGTAGCCATGGCCAGAACGATGGTGAAGGCCACCGCCAGCGAAGCCCAGCCGCCCTCGAACACCTTGACGATGTTGGAGGCGAAGAAGCCGATGTCGATGAACATGAATACCGCCGTCATAGCGATTGCCACCCAGAGCCGCCATTTCCAGATGCGGGTCATCACGACATAGAGCAATACCGTCGTCACCAGCATGTTGCCGGTCACCGAGATACCGTAGGCGGAGGCCAGCTTGCTGGATTCACCGAAGCCGACCACCAGAAGCATCACCACCAGCGCCAGCAAAAGGTTGACGCGCGGCATGTAGATCTGGCCGGACTGCCGTTCCGACGTATGCAGGATTTCCAGGCGCGGCAGCATGTTGAGCTGCACCGCCTGCCGGGTCAGCGAGAAGGCGCCCGAAATCACCGCCTGGCTGGCGATGACGGTGGCGGCGGTCGCCAGCAACACCATCGGGATCAGCGTCCAGCCCTGGTTCATCTCGAAGAACGGATGGCCCACCACGCCGTTTTTCGCCAGCACGAAAGCGCCCTGTCCGGCATAGTTGAGCAGCAGGCAAGGGAAAACGATAGCCAGCCAGGCGAGCACGATGGGCTTGCGCCCGAAATGGCCGAGATCGGCATAGAGCGCCTCTGCGCCGGTGACGGCGAGGAAGATCGCGCCAATGGTGACGAAGGCAACATCGGGGGAATTGATCAGAAACGCGACAATGTAATGCGGGCTGACAGCCCAAAGGATTTCCGGATCGGCGATAATGTGGTTCAAACCGGAAAGGCCGATGGCCAGGAACCAGACCGCTGTGATCGGTCCGAAAATCAGCGCAACGCCACCGGTTCCGAACCGCTGCACCGAAAACAGGATCGCCAGGATGAGCAGTGTCAGCGGCACCACATAGGGCTGGAAGGTCGGCGTGACGACATTCATGCCTTCCACCGCCGAAAGCACCGAAATCGCCGGCGTGATCACGGCATCGCCATAAAACAGCGACGCGCCGACCATGCCGATGCCGAGGATCAGCGCGGAGCGTGTCGGGAAACTGCCGCGCGCCAGCGCCATCAATGACAGCACCCCGCCCTCGCCGCGGTTGTCGGCCCTGAGCACGAAATTGATATATTTGATGGTGACGATGATCGTCAGCGACCAGATGATCAGCGACAGCACGCCAAGAATATCGCCGCGGTCGGCGACTTCGCCCCCGGACGACGCCACCAGCGCCTCACGGAACGCATAGATCGGGCTGGTGCCGATGTCGCCATAGACCACACCGAGCGCGCCCAGCATCAACACCTTGGTGCTATGCTGTTCGATCTCTGGATGGCTCGATTGTTCGACGGGTTCTGCCTCACTACCAGTGTTGGTAAGGGCCATGGACGACACTCCGATAAGCGCGCGGTGCTCTACGCTTGCTGCGATGCAATATCAAGTGCCCTCACGTAATGGCTGCCATGCCTTAACGCCAGGGTTCTTCACTCTACCACCCGCAAGCTTTCAGAAACCGCCCCACCGTGCCGGCCATGCCATACTCCAACGCATCGGCTGTCAACCCATGTCCGATTGACACTTCGGCCAAGGCCGGGATGCGCTTTGCCAGTGCCGGCAAATTATTGACCACCAGGTCGTGCCCGGCATTAACCTGGAGCCCGGCAGCAAGGGCTGCGTCAGCGGTTTTTCCCAATCTTTCCAGCTCCTTGGCTGCTTTGGCGAAATCGGAATGGCAGCTGCCATAGGGACCAGTATAGAGCTCGATCCGGTCGGCGCCGGTATCACGCGCCGCCGTAATGCCTTCAGGATCGGAGTCGGAAAACAGCGATACGCGAACCCCCGCCTTTTTCAGGCGCTTGACGATGGGCGTGAGGAACGCAGCCTCGGCGACAAAGTTCCAGCCATGATCGGAGGTCGCCTGCGACGGGTCGTCGGGCACCAGCGTCACCTGTTCGGGCTGGTGCTTTTCCACGAGCACCAGAAAATCCTCATTCGGGTAACCCTCGATGTTGAACTCCGCTTTGGGGAACTCGTCATCGATCAGCGCCCTGATCTGCGGCAGGTCGGAGTGCCGCGTGTGGCGTTCGTCGGGGCGCGGATGCACCGTCAGCCCATGCGCGCCGGCGGCAAGAGCAAGGCGCCCGAGCCCGATCACGCTCGGCCATGGCAGGTCGCGCCGGTTGCGCAGCATGGCGATGGCGTTGAGATTGACGGAAAGCTTTGCAGGCATGGGCTTCGGGTCCGGTTTGGTGCTTGTCGCCCAAAACTGCGCAGCGGTTTTGGGGCAACGACATGCATGGAAACAGAGATTTGCAGCGCATCTATACTGCCTTTGATGGGAACAGACAGGGGGTTTCGGGTGTTCCAGTCAGGTACGAGCAATTCCAGGAAAAGTGAGAAACGGTTTTTCGTCCGGAATTGCCTCTAAACCAATGTGCCGTGCAAGCTGAGGACAGCCATGAATTTTCTCGACACTGTGCCGGCGATCCGCCGCATCGACACCGACCGCGAGGACCTTTTCGCCATCGAAATCGTTGGCCATGTCTCGGCGGCCGACGCGGAAAATCTTTTCGGGTTGCTAGAGGCAGCCTATGCACTCCACTCCCAAATAGACGTGCTGGTGCGGCTGACCGACCACGAGGGCGTCGACTGGGCCGACATCGCAGACGACACGATAAAGCAGGGAACCGTCCACGCATTGGCGCATATCGGACGCTGCGCGGCGGTCGGCAAGCCGAACTGGGTCGCCGACGCGCAAAGCTTCCTGCCCGCTTCACCATCCATCGATCTCAGGCATTTCAGCGCCGACGACGAAGCGGCCGCCTGGCTATGGCTCGGCGCCCGGCCAATCGAAGCCGCTACCTTACGATCGTCAGCCGTTCGGCGGCGCGGGTGATGGCGGTGTAGAGCCAGCGCTGGCGCGTTTCCTTGAACGCCCAGCTTTCATCGAAAAGCACGATCTCGTTCCACTGCGAGCCCTGCGCCTTGTGCACGGTCAGCGCGTAGCCATAGTCGAAATCATCAAAGCGCTTCTTCTGCTGCCAGGGAATATCGGCATCCGGATCCTCGAACGCCGATTTGAGCAGCTTGATCTTGGCAACGCCGCGGTCCGGATCGTCCTCTTCCGGCGACACCAGTAGGTTGATGCCGGGCTTTATCGTCTCGCGTGACGAGGTCATCACCTTCCACAGCGAGCCGTTGAGCAGCCCCTTGGCCGGGTCGTTGCGCAGGCAGACCAGCTTGTCACCGGCCTGCGGATAGTCGGCGTTGAAGCCCTTGAGCTCGCGCAGGCGCTGATTGTAGCGGCGGCGCGTGCGGTTGGTGCCGACCAGCACCTGGTCCGCCTTCAGCACCAGCTCCTGGGTGACGTCTTCCTTGCCGATCACTTGCGCGGTGCCGTAGTCGCCGCGCATGAATTCGCGGCCTTCCCGCACGTCGAGCGCCAAGCGCAGGATCGGATTGTCGCGCGCCTGGCGGTGGATTTCGGTGAGCAGGATGTCCGGCTCATGGTCGGTGAAGAAGCCTCCGCCGGAGATCGGCGGCAACTGGCCGGGATCGCCGAGCACAAGGATCGGCGTGCCGAAACTCATCAGGTCGCGGCCAAGTTGCTCGTCGACCATCGAGCATTCATCGATGACGACAAGTTTGGCGCGCGAGATCGGGCTTTGCCGATTGAGCGAAAAGGTCGGCGTCATCGAGGTCTTGCCGGTGACTTCGTCCGACACTGATTCCTCGCCCTTGGGCCTGTAGATCAGCGAATGGATGGTGCGGGCATTGACCGCGCCCTTGGAGCGCAGCACTTGCGCCGCCTTGCCGGTGAAGGCGGCAAATTGCACCTGGCCGTCGACATGTTCGGCAAAATAGCGCGCCAGCGTCGTCTTGCCGGTGCCGGCATAGCCGAACAGCCGGAACAGCTGCGGCCGGCCCTCTTTGAGCCAGCGCGCAACTGCCTGCAGCGCCTCATCCTGTTGGGGAGAGAATTCCATCAGCGCGAGAGACCGGATTCGCAAGGGAAAGACAAGGCCGCCACCATCAATGCCTTCAGGCGGTCAGGCTATCAGGGCTGATTTGGAACGTAAAGGGAACAAACGCAGCAAAGGAAGCAAATCGCACCCAGATAAAGGGCAACCGTCCGCGCTGCCCCTCATTGCCCTGCCGGGCATTTCTCCCCGTATAGGGACGGGGAGAAAGGGCTGGCCGCAGCCTCTGTGCCATCATGAGATGCTGGAGATTAGCGAAACCGTCGGCGACAGGCCCCCTCTCCCCGTCACTATACGGGGAGAGGATGCCGGCAGGCAGGTGAGGGGCAGCTCAAACGCCGCAAGGACTTCATCCACCGTCGAGAGACGAGCCTAATCGCCAAGCCCGGGATCGTTCTCCAACAAAATCGGCTTGCCGTGCGGCGTTGCATGCGCGGCGCGTTCCCAGGCGGCGGCAAGCGTGTCGACGTCGCCCTTGCCAGCGACACCCTTGGCCGACAGCAATTTTTCCAGCGCCGCCAGCCAGTGCTCGTAGTAATCATGGCCATCTGCCGCTGCACCCGGCTGCTTGACCTCGGCGGACAAGGCGTCCGCCCACTCGCTCCAGGAAAACAGGCCCTTGTCATGCAGCGCCACCGTCATGGCGAAGGCTTCGGCCTGCCATGGCTCCGAAAAAACCGGCTCGTCGAAACCTCTAGGCAATGCGCCCTCATGCCGGCTCAAGATAGCTCTCCCAGGCATCGATCGAAACCGTCAGCGTCGGGTCGGCGCCCTCGCCCCAGATTTCTCCGCCGGTGAAAGCCACCGTATAGACCCATTGCGGGTTCTCGCCCTGGCCATGCGCATTGCTGTCGGGAAACACGAAGCCGTCACGCACTGCCTCGATAATTCCCTGCTTGCCGCGCGCATAGCGCGGTAGCCGCGTGTGGCCGGCGGGACTAAAATTCTTCGTCCGCACGGCCTGCCCTGCTTTGAATCGCGCCGGTGTCGCAACCGGACGATCGCACGGCCCACCCTTGGCCAGCACCGCAGGTACGTTTTCGGCCTTCAGCACCCGTTTGGGTGGCGCGGCGGGATCGACTGCTTTGCCGGCTGCGAGATCGCGCTCACTGATGAAGCCATGTCGCTTCAACAGCACCTCCAGCGCCTTGATCCAGATCTGGTAGTAGCTTGATGAATAGTAGTCGGCGGGATGCAGCGATTCCCTGGCGTGTCGGCTTTCGTCGATGTTCCAGGCACCCATGGCGCCGGCGGTCAGCGTCACGCCGAGTGCGCGTCGTTCCCAGGCGGCGTGGAAATAGGGTTCGTCCGTTTCAGGCGCGACCGGCCCAAACCCCATCTGCCCGCCGAGATCCTGCGGCCCGTTCATGCCGGCTCTTTCGCCAGCGCTGTGCCGATCATCGCATCGCGGCTCACCAGATCGGCAAGCCGCTCCTCGTTCCAGCCCTCGGTACCCTCGGGCCGCATCGGCACCACGAGATAGCGCAGCTCGGCGGTCGAATCCCAGACGCGGATCTTTTTGTCGGCCGGCAAGGTCAGCCCGAATTCCTCGAGCACACCGCGCGGATCGATCACCGCGCGCGAGCGATAGGGCGGCGCCTTGTACCAGACCGGTGGCAGGCCGAGCACCGACCACGGGTAGCAGGAGCACAGCGTGCAGACGACGAGGTTGTGGGTCTCATCGCTGTTGAACACCGCCTGCATGTGCTCGCCTTGCCGGCCGGTGTAGCTCAGCGAGCTGATCGCCGCCGTCGCATCGCGCTTCAGCCAGGCGGCGAAGTCGGCATCAGCCCAAGCCTTGGCCACCACCCTGGCGCCGTTGCGCGGGCCGATTTTCGTCTCATAGGTGTCGACGATGACGTCGATCGCCAACGGATCGATCAGCCCTTTCTGGGTGAGGATCGTTTCCAGCGCGCGCACCCGCGCGGCAAAGGGGTCGAGTTCGTTGTCGTGGTCATGATCGTGTGCCATGGCCGCAAATTACGATCGGGAGCACGAGGCTGCAAGCACGACGGCTTGGGCCAGGACCGTCGCTATTCGGCGGCCGCCCTTTGCGGCTCGTCCAATGGCTCTTCTTTGGCGTCAAACAGCGAAGGCTGGTCGACGGCCTCGATCGGGCGCGGTTCGCTGCCCTGGGGCCGCGTCCACAGGCCAAGCAGCCAGCCGGAGAAGCGCTCCATGTAGACATAGATGACCGGTGTCACGAACAGCGTCAGCGCCTGCGAGGCGACAAGACCGCCGACGACCGCCACGCCGAGCGGCTGGCGCAGTTCGGCGCTGGCGCCGGTGCCGAGCGCGATCGGGATGGTACCCATAAGGGCTGCCAGCGTCGTCATCATGATCGGCCGGAATCGCATGATGCAGGCTTTGTGGATGGACTCGATCGGTGACATGCCGTCTCGTCGCAGCTCCAGCGCGACGTCGATCATCATGATGCCGTTCTTCTTGACGATGCCGATCAGCATCAGGATGCCGATGACGGCAATCACCGACAGGTCCATCCCCGCCAGCCGCAGCGCGACCAGCGCGCCCAGCACGGCCGAAGGCAAGCCGGTCAGGATGGTGAGCGGGTGGATGAAGCTCTCATAGAGGATGCCGAGCACGATGTAGATGGTGAGGATGGCGCCACCGATCAGCAGGCCCTGGTTGGCCAGCGAATCCTGGAACGTCTTGGCCGTGCCGGCGAAGCTGGTCGAGATCGTCGACGGCAGCCCGATCTTGTCCTTCAGCGCATTGATGCGCGTGACGCTGTCGCCTAGCGCCACGCCTTGCGGCAGATTGTAGGAGATGGTCACCGCCGGAAGCTGGCCGAGCTGGTTGACGGTCAAGGCGCCGGCGGTGCGATCGACACGCGCAAAGGCGCCGAGCGGCACCAGGCTGCCGCTGGCCGTCCGCACCTGGATGGCCAGCATTCTCTCGGGCGACCACTCGATCTTCGGATCGAGCTCCATGACCACCTGATAGCTGTCTGCCGAACCAAAAATGGTCGAGACCTGCTGGGTGCCGAAGCCGCCATAGAGGCTGGAGCGCAGCGTATCGGTGTCGATGCCGAGCGTTGCCGCCTTGTCGCGGTCGACCACCAGCGTCGCCTGCAAAGCGTTGTTCTGCAGATCGTTGGTGACATCGGTGAAGGCGCTGTGATCCGCGGCCATCGCATCCGACAGTTTTTGCGCCCAGATGTCGGTCGCGCCGGTGTCGAGGCCCTGCACGACGAGCTGATAGGCACTGGCGGAAGACCGCGATCCCAGGCGCAAATTCTGCACCGGCTGCATATAGGCCTCAATGCCAGGGACATTGGCCAGTTGCTTGCGCAGATCCGACTGCACCTTCTCGATATTGGGGCGCTGGCTCTTGTCCTTCAACTGCACATAGAGCTGGCCCTGGTTCAGCGCGTTGCCGCCGCTGCCGGCCGACCACGCCACATGCGAGACATAGGGCGAATGCGAAAAGACATTCGCCACCTGGCCCTGCAGCTTGACCATGGCGTCGAACGAGATGTCCTGGCGGGCGATCGTCGTCACCGAAATCTGGCCGATATCCTCCTGCGGGAAGAAGCCCTTCGGCGAGATCTGGATCAGCCAGACCGACGCTGCCGCCGTGCCGATGAAAACCAGGAAAACCAGAAACGTGTGGCGCAGGCAGAAGGTCAGCAGCCAATCATAGGCGCGCGTGACGAAGTCATGCTTGCGACCTTCGCCATGCGCGGCGTCGCGCTCGGCCTTCGACACCGACAGCAGCCGCGAGCACAGCATCGGGGTCAGCGTCAGCGACACGAACATCGACGCCAGGATGGCGACCGTCACCACCACGGCGAACTCGTTGAAGATGCGCCCGATCACCCCGCCCATCAAAAGCACGGGGATAAACACCGCCACCAGCGAGATCGAGATGGAAATGATGGTGAAGCCGATTTCGCGCGCGCCCTTCAGCGCCGCTTCCATGGCCGAGAGCCCGTCTTCCTCCATGTGGCGGAAGATGTTTTCCAGCATGACGATGGCGTCGTCGACGACCAGGCCAACCGCCAGCGTCAGCCCCATCAGCGAGATGTTGTCGATGGAAAAGCCGAACAGGAACATCACGCCAAGCGTGGCGATGAGCGAGATCGGCACCGCCACCGCCGGGATGATCGTCGCCGTCACCCGGCGCAGGAACAGGAAGATCACCATCACCACCAGCGCGATGGTGAGCAGCAGCGTGAACTGCACGTCGTCGACAGCGGCACGGATCGAGGTCGAGCGGTCGTTAAGCAATTTGATGCTGGCCGCCGCGGGCATCTGCTCCTCGAAGGACGGCAGCATCGCCTTGACGCGGTCGACCACCTCGACGGTGTTGGCATCGGGCTGGCGTTGCACGGCCAGGATGACCGCGCGGGTGCCGTCATACCAGCTTGCCGTCGTCGTCGTCTGCACCGAATCGATGACGCGCGTCACCTCGCCGAGCCGCACCGGATGGCCGTTCTTGGTGGCGATGATCAGATTGGAAAAGCCCGCGGCATTGGTCAGCTGCGTGTTGGCCGTGATCGTCAGCTGCTGCTGATCGTTCTGCAGCACGCCGAGTGGCGTGTTGCTGTTGGCCGAGGCGATGGCCGTCTGCAACTGGTCGATCGAGATGCCGCGCGCGGCAAGTGCTGTCGGATCGATCTGGATGCGCACGGCGTATTTCTGCTGCCCGAAGATCGAAACCTGCGCCACGCCGTCGAGCGTCGACAGTGAGGGCGAGATCACGTTCTCGGCGAAGGCATCGAGATCGGTCAGCGGAACCGTGTCGCTGACCAGCGACATCAAAAGGATCGGTGCATCGGCCGGATTGACCTTGCGATAGCTCGGCGGGCTGGTCATCTCCGGCGGCAATTGCCGCTGCGTGCGGGCGATCGCCGCCTGCACGTCCGCCGCCGCGGCATCGATGTCGCGGTCGAGCACGAACTGGATGGCGATCGAGGTGGAGCCGAGCGAATTGGTGGTCGAGATCGAATCGATGCCGGCGATGGTGGAGAACTGCTTGATCAGCGGCGTTGCCACCGAGGTCGCCATGGTTTCCGGCGAGGCACCCGGCAGTGACGCCGAGACATTGACCACCGGAAATTCGGCGCTCGGCAGGGCCGCCACCGGCAGGAACTTGTAGGCAAACAGCCCGCCCAGAACCAGGGCGAACGACATCAGCAGCGTGGCGACGGGCCTGCGTATGCAGAATTCGGAAATCATGGACGCCCCCCGCCGGCTTTATCGGCGCCACCGGCTTTGTCGGCTTCCGCGACCTTCGGCGCCGCCTGGTCATCGGCGGCAGTCGCCTTGCCTTCATGGACAGCCGCGCCATTCTTCAGCCTGGTCTGGCCCTCGACCACGACCCGCTCGCCACTCTTGAGGCCCTGGCTGATGGCGCTGTTGCCGCCTTCGGTCAGCGCCACCTGCACGGGCCGCATCTCCACCGTGCTGTCGGCCTTGATGACATAGACGAACGGCCCCTTCTGGCTGGGCTGGACCGCAACCGTCGGCACGGACGTCATCTGCGGCATGGTGCCGGCATCGATCACGACATTCACATACTGCCCGGGCCACAGCGACAGATCGGCATTGGGTATGCTCGCCCGCGTTGCGATGGTGCCGGAGGCGGTGTCGACGCTGGAATCGACGAAGTCGAGCGTGCCCTTGCCGATCGGCGCCGGGTTGCCGTCCTTGGTCAGCGTCACCCCACCCACCAGCGGTGCCGCCAGCGCCTTGTGCAGCAAGGCCAGATCGCTTTCGGGAAGATTGAAGTTCACCTGCAGCGGGTCCATTTCGGTGATCGTGACCAGCGGCGTTGCGGTGCTACTGTTGCCGTTGCTGGTGGTGACGAGATCGCCGACCGCGACGTTGACCGCACCAAGCCTGCCGGAAATCGGCGCCGTGATGGTGGCAAAGCCGAGCTGCACCATATCGGCATCGAGCGTCGCCTTGTCGGCATCGACGGTGGCTGCGGCCGCCTTTTGCGCCGCGACCGCCTGATCGTAGGTTTGCTGCGTGCCGGCCTGCTTGGCGACGAGGTCCTTGGCGCGCTGAAGATCCGACTGCGTGCTGGCGAGCAGCGCCTGGTCCTTGGCCAGCGTCGCCTGGTCCTTGGCCAGCTGCGCCTTCAGCGCGCGATCGTCCAGCGAGAGCAGGACATCGCCTGCCTTGACCATCTGCCCGTCCTTGACGGCGATCGACACGATCTGGCTGGAAACCCGGGCGTTGATGCTGACGACGGCCGGAGACGAGACAAATCCGATGGCATAGCGCCGGATCGGGAAATCGGCCGTCGAGGCGGTGGCGGCAAGCACCGAGGTCGAACGCGCGGCGTTTGCGCCTGCCGCCGGCTTGTCCGCCGCCGCCGTTTGCTTGCCTGCCAGCATTTGCTGAAGACTGCCCATGGCGGTGGGCGAAAGATAGAGCCAGGCCGCCACGACGCAGGCCACGGCCACCACCGCCAGAACGATCTTTCCACGCATCGACAACATGCCTTCTTCATCCGACACGCCGAAGCCGGTGGTCGCATTCTAGCGTAACTCGCAAGCTCTTGCCGCGATTTCGCCGAATAGATAGGACGCGCCTTTGTCGGAAAAGGGCCAAAACACGGCATTACGAAGATTTAATGTGCACTGCACAATAAGGCTGCAGTCGAACTAAGGTGTGTTGAGGTTCAGGTCAGGCTGAGCCGAAAATGGTGGTTTTCGAGAACCGGAGCGGAGCGTACTTTTTGTACGTGAGCACCGGAAGCCTAGAAAACCACCGTTCGCAGGCCGGCATCACCTGAATATCAATTCACCTTAGCGCAGCATCGGCCACAGTGTCGCCGCCAGCAGCACACCCATGGCGATGTTGAACCATTTCAGCCGCACCGGGTCCGACAGAAAACCGCGAAGCGCAGTGCCGAAACCGGCCCATACCGAAACGCTCGGCAGGTTGACGACGGTGAAGGCGATCGCGACCAGCGCCACCGACAGAAACGGATGCTCGGGATTGGCATAGACGGCCATGGCGGTGATCGCCATCACCCAGGCTTTCGCATTGACCCACTGGAATGCGGCCGCTTCGATGAAGCGCATCGGCCGCGCTTCCGTCTCGCCCTTGCTGGACAGCGAGCGCGACATGGCGATCTTCCAAGCGAGATAAAGCAGGTAAGCGCCGCCGGCGATCTTCAATCCCGTATGCAAGGCCGGAAACGCCGTCAGCACCGCGCCAAGGCCGAAGCCAACGGCCAGCAACAGCACCAGGAATCCCATGCTGATGCCGAACATGTGCGGAATAGTCCTGACGATGCCGAAATTGACGCCCGACGTCAGCAGCATCAGGTTGTTCGGCCCCGGCGTGATCGAGGTGACGAAGGCGTAGACCAGCAGGGCGAGGAAGGCGTCTAGGGACATCGCGGCTCACAAAGGTCAGGCGTGCTGACTTAAATCGGCAGAGCGCTGGACGCAACGGCATTCGATTGGTCCAATGTGCCCGCCGTGATCCGGCGACTGATATCCCCGGTGCGTCTGACCGGATGAATTCTCGAGATCAATCTCGACGGCGATATTTCAGCGCCCAAAGAAACCAACTGAAGATGACGATGGATCCGGCGTGGAACAGGATCCCATCCCAGAATCTGGCTGGATTGTCCGCATACGCAACCAGGTTATAGGTTCGTCCGACAGGAACCGTCATCGTCACCCAAGCATGGGCAAGCACCCAGATCGAGAATGCGATCAGAGCGTACATCATCACATGTATCACAAGCTCTTGTCGCGGGGTCATGCGCCACCAATTCTCAGATCGGCTTTCAGTCTGCTCTGGCCAACCGTGATTGCTGAACTTTAATTTCGCATGAATGCCTACATGCCCTGCGCGCCGCGGTTCAATGCCGCCACGCCGGTGCGGCAGATCTCGACCAGGCCGAGCGGCTTCATGATGGCGATGAACTGATCGATCTTGGAACCCTTGCCGGTGATCTCGAAGATGAAATGCTCGGTGTTGGCGTCGATGACGCTGGCGCGGAAAGCGTCGGCGAGCCTGAGCGCCTCGACACGGGCTTCGCCGGTGCCGGCCACCTTGACCAGCGCCAACTCCCGCTCCAGCGGCCGCTCCTGGCCGAGCTCGTGCGAGCGCACGGTAAGGTCGACGACGCGGTGCACCGGCACGATGCGTTCGAGCTGGTGCTTGATCTGCTCCAGCACATGCGGCGTGCCGCGCGTCACGATGGTGATGCGCGAGAGATGTTTCTCATGCTCTGTCTCGGAGACCGTCAGGCTCTCGATGTTGTAGCCGCGCCCGGAAAACAGGCCGATGACCCGGGCCAGCACGCCCGGCTCGTTGTCGACCAGCACGGAGAGCGTGTGGTTCTCCGGCTTTTCCGTTTCCTTGGCGATGAAATAGGCCGAGCCGGTCGGCTGAAGCTGTGCGTTCATGACATGAATCTCGATTTCAAACTTTTGAGCTAATTCTCTGTTTGCGCACGGCTTCTCTAGACAAGCCCTGCCTCGGCTTGTTGGCTACACCAGTTCCCTGCCCTTGGCGTCGATGGCGTTGGCCACGGCCTCGTCGGTGGCTTCGTCCGGCAGGAGCATCTCGTTGTGCGCCTTGCCCGACGGGATCATCGGGAAGCAGTTGGCGAGCGTCGCCACGCGGCAGTCGAAGATCACCGGCTTCTTGACCGCAATCATCTCCTTGATGGCGTCGTCGAGCTCGTCCGGCTTTTCGCAGCGAATGCCGTGGCCGCCATAGGCCTCGGCCAGCTTGACGAAATCCGGCATCGCCTCGGTGTAGGAATGCGACAGCCGGTTGCCGTGCAGCAGCTGCTGCCACTGCCGCACCATGCCCATATACTGGTTGTTGAGGATGAAGATCTTGATCGGTGCATTGTGCTGCACCGCGGCACTCATCTCCTGCATCGTCATCTGCACCGAGGCGTCGCCGGCGATGTCGATGACCAGCGCGTCGGGATGCGCGATCTGCACGCCGAGTGCGGCCGGCAGGCCGTAGCCCATCGTGCCCAGCCCGCCAGAGGTCATCCAGCGGTTCGGCTTCTCGAAATGATAGTGCTGCGCCGCCCACATCTGGTGCTGGCCGACCTCGGTGGTGATGTAGGTGTCCATATGCTTGGTCAGCTCATAGAGCCGCTGCACGGCATATTGCGGCATGATCACGTCGTGGTTCATCTTGTAGGCGAGCGAATCCCGCGCCCGCCATTTGGCGATCTGCTCCCACCAGGGGTGCAGCGCCTTCTTGTCGGTCTTGGCGGACGCCCGCCACAGCCGCACCATATCCTCCAGCACCCGGCCGACATCGCCGATGATCGGCACTTCGGTGTGGACGTTCTTGTTGATCGACGACGGATCGATGTCGATGTGGATCTTCTTCGAGTTCGGCGAGAACGCGGTCAGCCTGCCGGTGATGCGGTCGTCGAAGCGCGCGCCGATGCAGATCATGACGTCGCAATCATGCATGGCCATGTTGGCTTCATAGGTGCCGTGCATGCCGAGCATACCCATCCAGTTCTTGCCCGATGCCGGATAGGCGCCGAGCCCCATCAGCGTAGAGGTGATGGGAAAGCCGGTGAGATCGACCAGCTCGCGCAGCAGATGGCTCGCCTCCGGGCCGGAATTGATGACGCCGCCGCCCGAATAGATGATCGGCTTTTTGGCACCGGCCATCAGCTCGACCGCCGCCTTGATCTTTTCCAGGTCGCCCTGGACCTTCGGCTGGTAGCTGGTGCGCGGCGCCGTCTGCGGCGGCACGTAGATACCCCTGGCGAACTGCACGTCCTTCGGAATATCGACCACGACCGGACCGGGACGGCCGGTGGTGGCGACATGGAAGGCCTCATGGATGGTGGCGGCGAGCTCGTTGACGTCCTTCACCAGCCAGTTGTGCTTGGTGCAGGGGCGCGTGATGCCGACGGTGTCGCACTCCTGGAAGGCATCGGAGCCGATCAGTGAGGTCGGCACCTGCCCGGTCAGGCAGACCAGCGGGATCGAATCCATCAGCGCGTCCTGCAGCGGCGTCACCGCATTGGTGGCGCCCGGCCCCGAGGTCACCAGCATGACGCCGGCCTTGCCGGTCGAGCGCGCATAACCTTCCGCCGCATGGCCAGCGCCCTGCTCGTGGCGGACCAGGATGTGCTCGACTTCGTCCTGCTGGAAAATCTCGTCATAGATCGGAAGCACAGCGCCGCCGGGATAGCCGAAAATATGCTTGACGCCATTGTCCTTCAGCGCCTGCACCACCATTTCGGCGCCCGTCATCTCACGCCGTTCGTTCTGTCCGTTGCTCATCGGTCTGGTCCCGTACTGTCGCCGTTTGGGCGTTGCCATTTGGGTGTTACTGGTCGTTTAGTCGTGTTTAGGGCAATAAAAAAGGCCCCCGAGGGAGCCTGTGTCGTGCGCATGGGGGGATTTCGCCCGGCGGTTACACCGCCTTGCCCACGCGCTTTCCTACGAGAATGAGTGCCTTTTTCATGGTCGCGGACAATAGAATTGGTTTTGCGCGGATGTCAACGGCGAATGTGCACGTCCTCGGCCTGTCCGGACGCGCAGATCATATCAGGTTCAATCAACTTGCCGGGAGGAGACGTTGGTAGCGCAGCGGGGCTGCTTGTGGCTGGCAGGCGTTCCCGGCAGTCGGCGGGCCGGTATGCAGCCACCGTCCCTTCACCATCGAAGCAAAAACACATGGGCTGTCTCCTCACCGGTGATCCGTCACCGTCAGGCGCGTTTTTTGAAGTCGCGAACAACCCGCCGCAGCATCGGCACGTAGTCGCGGAACGCCCGCGTCTTCATGTTGGCGACCTTGCCGCCGTCGTCCCATCTGCGGACTCGCACCGCTTCTTCATGGTACGGATTCTCACGGAACTCGGCGACTTCCTCGGCGTTCATCGGCCCGCCCTGCAGCGACAGCGTGTGAACCGAAGCCGGCGACAGCCGGGAGAAATACGTTGGGTCGGTGGCGCAGAGATAGCGCTTGGAGGACACGTGCAACCTGACGCATTCGACGATGACCGGCGGGAAGAACGGCGCCAGCACCTCACCGCCGGCTTCGTCATGGTGCTTGTCCTCGACATCGTCGGGCGAATAGGTGCCGAACTCGCTGGTGTAGTGGCCGATATCGTGCAGCAGGGCTGCCGCTATCAGGACGTCGGGCGCGCCATCCCGCTCGGCCAGCCAGGCGCCTTGCAGCATGTGCTCGGACATCGTCACCGGCTCGCCAAGATAGGACTCGGCACCGCGCCGCTCAAAGATGTCGGCGATGAATTCGACGATGGTGTCGACGGTCGGTTGTTGCTTGCTCATTCGGCTGCTTCCTTGAACCCATGTTCGATTGCGGCCAGCGTCGACAGCAGCCCGTCCTTGTCGGCGTAGCATCCTTGCAGCCAGCGCCTGCCGGTGCCTGAAAACGCCTTGCGCGCATGCATGACGCGGGTGTTGTCGACGATGAAAGCCTGTCCCGGTTCGAGCTTGAAGGTTACCTCGAAGGCGGGATCCTCGATCAGTTCGGCAAAGCGGCGATAGGCGGCGTAGTACGCTTCCATATCGGCGAACGGCACGTCGGTGGTGGCGGCAAGCGAGCGGTTGTTGAAGCGGATGGCGATCAGTTCGCCGTCCGGGCCGAGCTCGATCATCGGCCGCTTCGACTGAAGCCGCACACCGGACGAGCCGGCATATTCGAAACGGGCCGGACATGAGCTCAACAGACGAAACCCCTCGGGGTTTTCGGCTTGCAGCGCGGCGGCAACCGCAAAACCGTCGACGACGCTCGATTCACCGCCCTCGACGGTGTTTTCGATGCAGGCCAAAACCTGCAGCGTCGGCACCGGATCGCGATAGGGGTTGTCGGTATGCGCCTGCAGGCCGAGATTGGTGTAGGCGAGATTGCTTGGGTTGACCTCGGCGCGCACCTCGAACCAGCGCCCGTAATTGGTCTCCCTGATGTAGCCGAACAGGTCGACGACCTTGCACAGGGCTCCGGATTCGGTCGGCAGGCCATCCATCACGGCAAAGCCATAGCTCCTCACCGCCGCCAGCCAGCCTGCCAGCACCGCGGGATGGCGAGCCGCCGCGGCATAGCCGGCAAGTGGCAGTGTGTCCTGCATCGTCGCCTTGGTCCAGCGCCGGATGGTCTCGCCGGTCCAGCCTGCCGTGTCTGGCGCCTGGCGATCATAGCTGTTTGCGCTCAGCCACGCCGACGGGAATGTCACGTCCTTGCCTTCGGGCAGGAAACGCAGCCGCAGCTCGCCGTGTTCGATCGTAGCTTGGTCGATCCAGGTCTCCGCCGGAATGTCGAGAATGGTGATCAGCCGCTGGCCGTTGCCGGGGCTGCGTGTCTTGTCGTCGAGCGCGTTGTCGCGCAGCCAGATCGCATGAAAGCGGCCACGCTTGCCGCCGCTCCAGCTCAGTTCAACCGTTCGCCCGTCCTCGGCGATTTCCACATTGGTCAGCATGATCGGGGTCCCTGCCTGGCTTCCACCATTGCAACCTGACCCCTAGGCATGCATAATTCAAGTTATCATTTTACGACCTAAGGCCATAGAAATTTTATGACTAGTGCGTCAGCAGGAAAGATGCCGCCACTGGACTGGCTGCGCAGTTTCGAGGCCGCCGCGCGGCTGTCGAATTTCACCGCTGCCGCCGCCGAGCTCGGCCTCACCCAAGCGGCCGTCAGCCAACATGTCCGCTCGCTTGAAGATCGGCTCAGGCAGCCGCTGTTCATCCGCCTGGCGCGCGGCGTCGAATTGACGCCGGAAGGTGCTGCCTACCTGCCGCATCTGCAATCGGCCTTTGCGGTGATCGGCCACAGCACGCGGGAGCTGTTCGAACCCAAGACGCTGCAGAGCGTGACGATACGCTCGCCGATTTCGTTTGCCGTGCTGATGATCGCGCCGATCCTGCCTGAAATGGCCAAAAGCCTGCCCTTCGTCCAGTTGCAGATCGAGACCATCCACACGCCGGCCGACTATGGCGAACGCTCCGGCGTGCTCGACATCCGCTTCGGCAACGGCTCTTTTACCGGCCGCCAGGCGGATCGCCTGACCCGCGAGACATTGATCCCGATGGCGGCGCCCAGCCTCGCCAAAACCCCGGATTGGACACAGCTGCCGATGCTGGGCGTCGTCGGCGCGCGCGAAATGTGGGGCGAATGGTTCGCCGCCGCCCGAATGACGCCGGCGATCGGTCCGACGCACAAGTTCGACAGTTTCGTCACCGCGCTTGAAGCGGCAAAACACGGCGCCGGCATGGTGCTCGGCTCACGCCCGCTGGCTAACGCGGCACTTGCCGACGGATCGCTCGTGACGCTGTCGGATTTCGCCCTGTCGAGCGGCGCCGGCCATTATCTGACCGCACCTTCCGGCGCCCATCTCAGCCGCGCGGAAGACGATGTCCGTCAATGGTTCGCGACTGTGTTCGCCCAACGCATGAGCGACCACCCCTCGCATTGATCCCGGCAGGGTCAGTCTCCCCGACTTTCCCGATAAGCCGCTGAAAACGCGCCAAACTATTTGACGACGTGACGCGGCGCCCAGTTTGCCGCGATACTGCGCAAGGCCGGACATCAAGCTTCGGCAGGTTCCGCTCATCCCAAGCGGCCACGAAAAAAATTGCGGAGGAAATTTGATGCTCGACAAGGCCCCCAACAAGAAGCTTTCCGACCTGCTCGACAAATTCGGCGCGGCACTTGCCGCCGGCGATATCGACAAGGCCGTCGCCTGCTTTCAGGAGGATTGCTACTGGCGCGACCTCGTCACCTTCACCTGGAACATCAAGACAATGGAAGGCCGCGACCAGGTGCGCGCCATGCTGGTGAGCCAGTTGGCGAAGACAAAACCATCGAATTGGGAAATTGCCAAAGGCGAAGACGCCAGCGAAAGCGACGGGCTGCTGGAAGGCTGGATCAGCTTCGAAACAGAGGTGGCGCGCGGCTTCGGCCACATCCGGCTCAAGGACGGCAAGATCTGGACGCTGCTCACCACCATGGTCGAACTGAAAGGCCATGAGGAACCGGCCGGCTTCGACCGCCCGCTCGGCGCCAAGCACGGTCATGGCAAGAACCGTCCAACCTGGAAGGAAGAGCGCGAGAAGGAGGCCGCCGAGCTCGGCTTCAAGACGCAGCCCTACACGCTGATCATCGGCGGCGGCCAGGGCGGCATCGCGCTCGGCGCCCGGTTGCGGCAGCTCGGCGTTCCCACCATCATCGTCGAAAAGAACGAGCGCGCCGGCGACAGCTGGCGCAAGCGCTACAAGTCGCTCTGCCTGCACGATCCGGTCTGGTACGACCATCTGCCCTATATCGATTTCCCCAGGAACTGGCCGGTCTTCGCGCCCAAGGACAAGATCGGCGACTGGCTGGAAATGTATGCCAAGGTCATGGAGCTGAACTACTGGTCGTCGACGGAGGCGAAGAGCGCCGTCTATGACGACAAGAAAAAGGAATGGACCGTTGTGGTGCGCCGCGACGGCAAGGACATCACCCTGAGGCCGAAGCAGCTGGTGCTGGCCACCGGACAGTCCGGCAAGGCCAATCTGCCGAAATTCAAAGGCATGGAAACCTTCAAGGGCGATCAGCACCACTCCTCGAAACACCCCGGGCCGGACGCCTATGCCGGCAAGAAGGCGGTTGTCATCGGCTCCAACAATTCCGCCCACGACATCGCCGCCGCACTTTGGGAAGCCGGCGCCGATGTCACCATGGTGCAGCGCTCGACCACCCATATTTCGAGATCCGACACGCTGATGGAAATCGGCCTGGGGTCGCTCTATTCGGAGAAGGCGGTGCAGAGCGGCATAACCACCGCCAAGGCCGACCTCATCTTTGCCTCCCTGCCCTACAAGATCCTGCACGAGTTCCAGATCCCGGCCTATGCCGAGATGAAGAAGCGCGACGCCGAGTTCTACAAGGGCCTGGAGAAGGCCGGCTTCATGCTCGACTGGGGCGACGACGAGTCCGGCCTGTTCATGAAATATCTCCGGCGCGGCTCAGGCTACTACATCGATGTCGGCGCCTCCGACCTGATCATCGACGGTTCGATCAAGCTGAAAAGCGGCGTCGACGTAAAGGAGATCAAAGAGCATTCGGTGCTGCTCTCCGATGGCTCGGAACTGCCGGCGGATCTCATCGTCTACGCCACCGGCTACGGCTCGATGAATGGCTGGGCGGCCGACCTGATCTCCAGGGATGTCGCCGACAAGGTCGGCAAATGCTGGGGCCTCGGCTCGAACACCACCAAGGATCCGGGCCCGTGGGAGGGCGAGTTGCGGAACATGTGGAAGCCGACGCAGCAGGAGGCGCTGTGGTTCCACGGCGGCAACCTGCACCAGTCACGCCACTATTCGCAATTCCTGTCGCTGCAGTTGAAGGCGCGGCATGAGGGCATCGCGACCCCGGTCTACGGGCTGCAGCAGGTCCATCACAAAAGTTAGAGGAGCCTCATCCAGGCTGGCCGATGCGCTTCCAATAAATGAGTGTGCCGGTCAGCCCGCCATGCGGCTTCAAGGCAAAGTCCGGTATTTCGCCGGTGAGCGTGAAACCAAGCCTCTCGTAGAGACCGGCAGCACCCTCCTCGGTGGCGGTGTCCAGCACCAGCAAACTGCGGCCTTTCTCGACGGCAAGGTCCTCGGCGGCTCGCATCAGGCGGGTCGCGATGCCTTTGCCGCGATGGTCGACACGGGTCATCAGCTTGGCGATCTCGGCCCGGTGCGGCTGGTTGGGCGGACAATCGAGCAGCACAGTGACGGTGCCGACCAGAACCTCGCCATCCCATGCGCCGAGCACCGCTCTTTCGCCCCTCCCCGCGGCCGCCAGCGACTTGTTCCAGAAGTCTTCCGCCGCTTGCCTCGACAACGGATGTATAAAGCTGACCGATCCGCCGGCCGCGACCGTCTCGATCAGCATGTCGACCAGCATCGCCTGCGTCGCGGCAGCCTGGCTCAGAACTTTGATTTCCATGGAACCCATGCGTCCTGTGTCCTTGCTGTCTTCAATCCACACGACTGACCCGGCGTCGCTTCCGCGCAGCCTTGATCGCGGCAATGCGATCGGTGTCCTTCGGCTGCAGATGCAGCCCGCGTTCGAGGATTTCGAGCGTGTATTCCTCATAGGTCAGGCCCAGCCGTTCGGCCTTTTCCATCCGCATCAGCATCACCTCGCGGCTCGGCGCTTTCCACGCCTTGGCGTGCGCGGCCTGCCAGGCGAGGAAGATGTAGGGGTCGCCCTTGCCCCATGGCGGCCCCTTGTAGTCGTCGAGCGGCGGCCCTCCATTGTCGGAGCGTTTGGGACGGCGTGCCATGCGTTCAGCCCCTGACCAGCGCGACCAGATAGTCGGCGGCGTCCGGCCCGGCAGCGTGGAAGGTGCAGTCCGACGGCGCCCCGAGCGCCAGGCAGTCGCCAGGCTCGAGATTGTGCACGACATCGCCCTCGGTGAATTCCAGCTGCCCGGAGATCAACCACATCTGCTGCTTGATGAAGGCGTAGGATGCCGCCGGAAAGCTTACCTTGGCGCCGGCCGGCAACTGCACCCTGACCAGTTCGAGCGGCATGTCCGACACCGGCGACAGATGCCGCCGGACATAGCCCGTGGCGGGATCGCGCCACAACGGCTGATCGCCTTCGCGAAGCAGGCCACCGCCTTGCAGTTCCGCCCGCGCGATCAGCGTGGAAAGCGTCATGCCGAAGGCTGCCGCGATGCGCACCAGCAGCGCTGCAGTCGGGCTCGTCTTGCCGCGTTCTATGGTGCTGAGCATGGCTTTCGACACGTCGGAGCGGTCGGCGAGCTCAGCCAGGGACCAGTCCCGCAAAGTCCTTTCGGCGTGTATTCTTCTGCCGATGGTCGAGGAGATATCATTCGCTATATCAGTCATTCGTCCAATATATCGAATTCCTGAGGCGAGAAAAGAGGCTGATCGAGTCAATTTTCACGGGGAGCTTAACGCCCCCTACACCATCCGACCTCACCCCGCCTTAACCCCGTCTGTGTAGGGTCGAAGCTCAGGGAAATGGGGACGGCTATTGATGTTTGTCGAACGCGAAGCCTCCGTCGGAGAACCGACATCGCAGGAGCGCCGCCACGCGGAGCAGAACGACAAGCGCATTCTCGGCAATGTCGTGCAATGCGACGGCGCGCGCGCCACCATCAGCGCCTATGCCGACGACATAGAAGGCGCCATCACCGGCCTGTGGACGGTCGGCAAGATGATCTCCATCAATCTCGGCACGTCGCGCACCGTCGGTCTGGTCTATGAGATCGGCAAGTCGGATCGTGCCTGGAGCAATGAGGGCCAGAACCCGATCGAGGTCAGCGTCGAGCTCATCGGCGAGGTCCGCGACGGCGCCGAGCCTGGCGCCAAACCGATTTTCGACCGCGGCATCACCACCTATCCGCATATCGGCGCCATTGCCCACCGCATCCGCAGCCGTGACCTGCAGGCGGTCTACGATCTCGCCGGGCGTCATTCGATCACCATCGGCACCCTGTCGCAGGACGAGGCGATCGACGCCAACATCGCCATCGACGATACGCTGGCGCGCCATTTCGCCATTGTCGGCACCACCGGTGTCGGCAAATCCACCGCCGTCTCGCTGCTGTTGCGCAAGTCGATCGCCGCCCGGCCCGACCTGCGTATCCTTATTCTCGATCCGCACAATGAATTCGCGGCATCGCTGCCCGAATATTGCGTCAGGGTCGATTCAAAGACGCTGGACCTGCCGTTCTGGATGTTCAGGCTCGAAGAGTTCGCCGAAGTGCTGTTTCGCGGGCGCGAGACTGTTCCGGAAGAAGTCGATGTCCTGCGCGATCTTATCCCGGCCGCCAAGAACCTGTACCGCAATCCGAATTCGGGCGCCTACATCAAGCGTGGCAGCGATGCGCTGACCGCGGACACACCGGTGCCCTATCGCATGGTCGATCTCATCAAGCAGATCGACGAGCGCATGGGACTGCTGGAAAGCAAGAACGACCGCCCCACGCTCAAATCGCTGAAGACGCGCATCGAATCGGCGGCATCCGATCCGCGCTACCGCTTCATGTTCAATTCGCGCCTGATCGAGGACACCATCCACGAGACGATCGGCAACATTTTCCGCGTCCCGCACCATGGCCGCCCGGTGACCTGCTTCGAGATGGCGGGCATGCCGTCCGAAGTGGTCAATTCCGTCTGTTCGGTGCTGGCGCGCCTGGCCTTCGACCTTGCTCTGTGGAGCGAAGGACGGCTGAAGCTGCTCCTGCTGTGCGAGGAAGCGCACCGCTACATGCCGGCCGATCCTCGCCTTGGCTTCGCGCCGACCCGGCACGCGCTGTCGCGCATCGCCAAGGAAGGCCGCAAATATGGCTGCTATCTCGGTGTCGTCACCCAGCGCCCTGGCGAACTCGACCCAACCATCCTGTCGCAGTGCTCGACCTTTTTTGCCATGCGGCTGGCCAATGAACAGGACCAGGCGATCATCCGCTCGGCGATCGCCGATTCCTCGGCCTCGACGCTGGCGTTCCTGTCGTCCATGGGCCAGCGCGAAGCCATCGCCTTCGGTGAAGGCGTAGCGACCACCATGCGGCTCAAATTCGAGAAACTGTCACAAGAACTGATCCCCGGCACCGCCAAGCGCGACGATCTTGAGTCCGAAACCAGCGGCGATGTCGATCTTGCCGCGATCGTCGAACGGCTGCGCAACGTGCCAAAGGCGCAATCTGCGATGGCTTTTGCCGAAGTCGTCGATTCGGGCCGGCAGGCCGGCGATCCCGACTACCGCAAGCCGCCCGCGACGCGCATCCAGCCGGACGACGATTTCGACTTGCGCTACGGCCTCAAGCCCGCAACTTTCGGCCTGCGCCCGCAGAACGACTGAGGCGAGAGGCCCACTCCACCGAACGATCGAGAAGCCGCGTCAAGCTCTTGTTCGTTGGCCCGCTTGGGTAAATCCCGTCAGGAAATTCGTCAGGCTGAGTCGGTTGGTGTCGACTTCGAGAACCGGGGCGGAGCGGACTTTTGGGTCCGTGAGCACCGGCCTACGCCGGCCGTAGCCTTGACAGTCACACCACTCATGAGTGCTTCGGCCGGCGAAGGCCGGAAGCGCAGAAGCCGGCATCAAACGGCCAGCATCACGAATTTAATGACGGGATTTTAGGCGGAGACGCGATTGCGTCCCTGCCTCTTGGCTTCATACAGCTGGCGATCGGCGCGACGATAAAAATCCTCCGCCGTTTCCTTGCGGTCCCAGACGGCCAGGCCGACACTGGTGGTGATCTTCAGGCGGACATTGCCTGACAGCACCGACATGTTGGCGACCGCCTTGCGGATGCGCTCGGCAAATTTGGCCAGAAGCTCGGCGTCCATATTGGGCGTAACCACGGCGAACTCCTCGCCGCCGAGCCGCGCCACCACATCGTGATAGCGTGTGATGCCCTTCAGGCAACCGGCGACGGCCCTCAGCACCTCGTCGCCGACATCGTGGCCATGGGTGTCGTTAACCTGCTTGAAATGGTCGAGGTCGAGGATCATTAGCCCGACGGGCTTCTCGATGCGGCGGAATTCCTCGAGATATTCCTTCAACGCATCGTCGAAATAGCGCCGGTTCTGCATACCCGTCAGGCCGTCGGTCAGCGCTGCGTGCTCCAGCGAATCCGAACGGGCGCTGAGCGAGACCGTCATGGCGCGCAGCTTGCCCTCTTCAGCCGCCTGCCTGCGGATCATCGGGTAGATGAAGAAAATACCGAAGAACAATGCGGTCGCCAAAAGCACGCCGGTCGCCAGCAACAGCTTGTTGAGATAGGCGATCTCCTCGGTCTTGGAAGGCGTGTGGACCTCGTCGGCAAAGGCTTGCAGAAGTCCATAGGCATGAAGCGTCACCAGGCCCGCGGCGAGGATCACGAAGATAAAGACGAAAAATGCGGATTCCGCCTTGTGGAAACGCATCTGCTCCCCGTTGGAAAAGTGCCCACAGACTTTATGGCATGCAGGGCCTTACGGAGGGTTAACCAGGACAACCTCGACGGGAAATCTACAATTAACGTCAACTTTTAAGATTGGTTGAGAAGCGTCGACTCAGATGGCGATTTCCGAGATGTCGCCGGGCAGCAATCTGCGCCATTGCGGGCCTAGCTGGTGCCTGAACCAGGTCGCCTGACGCTTGGCATATTGCCGTGTCGCGATCTTGGCCCGTTCGATGGCTTCGGGAAAGCTCATGTCCCCGGCCATCGCCGCCTGCAGTTCGCGCACGCCGATCGCCTTCATCGCCGGCATATCAGGGTCGAGGCCGAGCGCCATCAACTGTTTGACCTCTTCCAGCGCGCCCTGGTCAAGCATGCGGTCGAACCGCGCCTCGATGCGTTCCACCAGGGCCGCGCGGTCCGGCTCGATCACCAGGAATTTTGCGCTGCCGCGGTCGATCAGCGGCCGGCCGCGCGCCGCTTGCCACTCCCGGATGGAACGGCCAGACGCATCGAGCACTTCGAGCGCGCGCACGATGCGCTGGCTGTCTGTCGGCTTCAGCGACATGGCAACCGCCGAATCCTCATGCAGCAGGATGCGGTGCAGCTTTTCCGACCCCTGCTCCTTGAGTTCATAGCGCCAGCGGTCGCGGATCGGCTGCGGAATGTCGGGCATTTCCGAAATGCCTTCCGCCAGCGCCCGGAAGTAAAGCCCGGTGCCGCCGACGAAAATCACTGGCCGTTCGAAGAACGTGCCGTCAGGTCGCCCGGAAAGCGTGCCGTCGTCGATCAGCTTCATCACGTCGCGCAACCACGCGCCGGTGGAATAGGCAGTCGACGGAGGAACGTGGCCGTAGAGGAAATGCGGCGCGCGGGCGAGCTCGGCCGCACGCGGCCGCGCCGTCAGCACGTCGAGCACCGAATAGCACTGCATGGAATCGGTGTTGACGATGACACCGCCCTTGCGCTCGGCGAGATCGAGCGCCAGCGCCGACTTGCCGCTGGCGGTCGGCCCGGCTATCAGGATCGCGTTCTTCACGCGGCCCTCGCCCGCCTGCTCGTCGGAATTTTCAATGCCGCTCATCGCCACGCTTGTGTCCCATCCCGCCGGCCACGCATTGTCGGCCTCGCTTGCGAATATGGCGTCACGGTCGGTCGGCGCAAGCGCTGTTCGCTGGCTGGCCGAAGGCATCGCTTGCGATCTTGTCCTGCCCGAGGCCGCCAAAGCCACGGAGACGACCGCCAGCCTGCGCATCGCGCTGGCGTCCGAACCGCTCGACGTGATCGTCCAGCCATCTGACGGCAGGCGAAAAAAGATCCTCATCGCCGATATGGATTCGACCATGATAGACCAGGAGTGCATCGACGAGCTTGCCGACGAGATCGGCGTCAAGGATCGTGTCGCCGCCATCACGGCGCGCTCGATGAATGGCGAGATCGCGTTCGAACCGGCCCTGCGCGAGCGGGTGGCGTTGTTGAAAGGCCTCGACACTGCCGTGGTCGACCGCATCATCGCCAATCGGCTGACGCTGGCCTCCGGCGGCCGCGCTCTGGTGCAGACGATGCGGAAGAACGGCGCCTGGACGGCACTCGTCTCCGGCGGCTTCGACGTCTTTACCAGCCGCATCGCGGGCATGCTCGGCTTTCAGGAAAACCGCGCCAACCGCCTGATCGAGGAAAACAGGCGCTTTGCCGGCCTGGTCGCCGAGCCGATCCTCGGCCGCGCCGCCAAGGCCGATGCCCTGAACGAGATTTCGGCCCGCCTGGGCCTGACTGCGGCCGACGCCATTGCCGTCGGCGACGGCGCCAACGACCTCGACATGATCCGGCTGGCCGGCACCGGTGTTGCGCTGCACGCCAAGCCGACTGTGGCCGCGCAAGCCAAGGTTCGCATCGACCATGGCGATCTGACGGCGCTGCTCTATCTCCAGGGCTATCACCAGGAGGAGTTTGCCGGATGAAACCTATGCGCACCGAGCGCCTGATCCTGCGCAACTGGGAAGACCGCGATCGCGAACTCTTTCATCGCATCAATTCGGACGAGCGGGTGATGGAATTCTTTCCGTTCCGCCGCGAGCGTGCCGAGACGGATGCCAAGATGGACGAATTTCGGGGCTGGATCGCCGAGGACGGCTTTGGTTTTGCCGCCGCCGCGATTGCCGCGACGGGCGAATGCATTGGCTTTGTCGGCCTCTTGGAGACCGATCACGTGCCGTCCATGCCTTCAGATACGATCGAGATCGGCTGGCGGCTGGCGCCCGAATTCTGGGGCAAGGGCTATGTCACCGAGGCCTCCGAAGCCTGGCTCGCCTTTGGCTTCGAAACGCTTGATCGCGACGAAATCGTCTCCTTCGCCGTCGCGGCCAACCGCCGCTCGACGGCCGTCATGGAGCGTCTCGGCATGACCGCCGATCCATCGAGAGACTTCGATCATCCAGAGATTCCCGACAGCCACCCTCATCTCAAGAGGCACGTCCTCTACCGGCTTTCGCGGCAGGACTGGCAGGCAAGAAAAAAGGCGGCTAAGTAGCCGCCTTTTTCATATCAGGATCAGAGCGTTATCGGCCCTTCCGGATTCAATCCATGCGGATCGTAACGAACCGCAATTCGCCGGTCTTGGACGCCAGCATCAACAGCGCGTTCTTGCGCCCCTGCTCCTTCAGCGCGCCGATCCGGTCCATGACGTCCTTGGGCGTGGCAACCGATTCCTGCGCGATCTCGGTGATCACCTCGCCGGCCTGGATGCCGCGTTCGGCCGCGGCCGAATCCTTGGTGACGTCGGTGATGACGACGCCGGAAACGTCGGCGGCGATGCCGAACTTGGTCCGCGTCTCGTCGTTGAGTTCGCCGACGGTCATGCCGAGCACCGAAGCCGTTGAAACCGCCGGCGCCTTGTCGCCGCCCTTGTCCTCGTCGGCAGTGCCGTCTTCGCCGCTGGCGAGCTTTTCACCATCCTCGAGCCGGCCGAGCGTCACCTTCACCGTCTGCTCGACGCCCTTGCGCACGATGATCACGTCGACCGCCTTGCCGACCGGGCTTTCCGCCACGACGCGCGGCAGGTCGCGCATTTCATGGATGTCCTTGCCGTCGAACTTGATGATGACGTCGCCGGCCAGGATGGTGCCGTTGTCGACCGGTCCACCCTTGATGACACCGGCGACCAACGCGCCCTTGGCTGTCGCCATGCCGAGGCTTTCGGCGATGTCGTCGGTCACCGGCTGGATGCGCACGCCAAGCCAGCCGCGCCGCGTCTCGCCGAACTGGCGAAGTTGGTCGACGACGCCCGAGGCGAGCTGCGAGGGGATCGAGAAGCCGATGCCGATAGAGCCGCCTGACGGCGAGATGATCGCGGTGTTGATGCCGATGACCTCGCCCACGCTGTTGAACAGCGGTCCACCGGAATTGCCGCGGTTGATGGCGGCATCGGTCTGGATGAAGTCGTCATAGGGGCCGGAATTGATGTCGCGGTTGCGGGCCGAAACGATGCCGACCGTCACCGTGCCGCCGAGGCCGAACGGATTGCCGATCGCCATCACCCAGTCGCCGACACGCATCTTGTTGGAATCGCCGAACTTGACCGCTGTCAGCTTGTGCCCTTTCGGGTCGACCTTCAGCACGGCAACATCGGTCTTGGTGTCGGTGCCGACCAGCGTCGCCTTCAGCGTGATGCCATCGGAGAAATTCACCTCGATATCATCGGCGTCGGCAATGACGTGGTTGTTGGTGACGACGATGCCCTGCTCGGCGTCGACCACGAAGCCGGAACCCAGCGACTGCACTTTCTGCGCGCCGCCATCCTTGTCGCCGCCACGGTTCTTGAAGAAATCGTCGAAGAAATCCTGGAAGGGCGAACCTTCCGGAAGCTGCGGCATCGGCACCGCGCCCGGACCTTCCGTGCCCTTCACCGTCTGCGAGGTCGAGATGTTGACCACCGCGCCAAGCAGGCCCTCGGCAAGGTCGGCGACCGAAGCCGGCCCGTCCGCGGCCACCGTCGGCGTCACGAAGGACGGGACGGCAACGGCGCCGACGAGAAGTGCCGCTGCGCCGGCGATGAACGTCCGCCTCGCTGCGCGCAGAAGGGTGTTGGATGTCATCGAGAAGCCTCCCGGTGTTTTAAGAAAAAGAAAAGCGCTTTGGCAAAATGCCGCGTCGCGCCATGTTGGCAAAAAATACGGCACGTTTGCGGCTATGACTACCGGCAGAGGATAAATCCTCCGTTACAGCCAACCGCGCACCAGCCAGACGATGCCGACACCGATGGCGATCGCAGCCAACCCGGCAATGCGCAGCGCATTCTCCGGCATCGACAGCACCTCCCCGGCAAGTTTTTTGGCGAGGTTCGGAAAGCCGCCATAGACCAGGCCCTCGATGACGAGGACCAGGCCTATTGCCGCCAGGAAATCCTGCACCGGCCGTTACTGGCCGGTGCTCGGCTGTGTAGCCGGTGCAGCGGGTGCTGCCGGCGGAGCCTTGCCGTCGGGGTCGCGGAAGAAGCGGAAGAACTCCGAGTTCGGCGACAGCACCATCGTCGTGCCGCTATTGTCCAGCGCCGTGCCATAGGCGCTCATCGACCGGTAGAAATCGAAGAAGGCCGGATCGCGTTTGTAGGCATCGGCGAAGGTGGCGCTGCGCTGGGCTTCGCCCTCACCGCGCAGTATCTCCGATTCCTTCTGTGCTTCGGCGACGATCTCCACCACTTCACGGTCGGCGCGGGCGGTGATGCGCTGCGCCGCCTCTTTGCCGCGCGCCCTGAGCCGCTCGGCCTCGGCCAGACGTTCAGCCTTCATGCGGTCGAACGTCTGCTGCGAAACCTCGGCCGTCAGGTCGGTCCGGCGGATGCGCACGTCCTCGATCTGCAGGCCGAGCGAGGTGGCGTCGGGCCTGAGCTGATCGCGCACTTCGCGCATCATCACGGCACGCTCCTCAGAGAGTGCTGCCTCGAAGTCGCGCAGACCGTAGACACGGCGCAGCGCCGCATCGAGACGCGTCCGTAGCCGTGCCTCGGCCAGTCCGATCTGACCGGATACGGCGGCGCGGAACACGCGCGGATCCGAGATGCGATAGGCGATGAAAGCGTCGACCTCATAGAACTTGCCGCCCGAAACCTGGACGCGGATGTTATCGAGATCGAAGCGCAGCACCCGGTTTTCGATCAATTGCACGCTGTCGGCATCGAAGAAGGCGAAAGGCGCCTTGAAATAGATGCCGGGCTCATTCTTGACGTCGACGATCTCGCCGAAGCGCAGCACCAGCGCCTGCTGGCGTGCGTTGACGACGAAGACAGACGAATAGATCAGGAACAGGATGACCGCGGCGACGACCGCGAGGATGGGGAGACGGTTGGCCATCACTGGGCTACTCCCGTGGTCGTACCCAGCGCAGAAGGCGCCGGCGCCTTCTGCTGCAGTGCCGGCAGCGGCAGATAGGGAACGACCCCTTGCCCGTTGCCCTGTTCGACGATGACCTTGTTTGAGTCTTTCAGGACCTTCTCCATGGTTTCCAGATAAAGCCGCTTGCGCGTCACATCCGGCGCCTTGGCGTATTCGTCATAGACCGAGATGAAGCGCTGCGCCTCGCCTTCGGCCTCCTGCACGACACGGTTCTTGTAAGCGGCCGCATCCTCGCGGACCTGTGCCGCCGCGCCGCGCGCCTGGCCCAACTTCTGGTTGGAATACTGGTTGGCCTGCTCGACGAACTTGTCCTCGTCCTGCTCGGCGCGCTGCACTTCGTCGAACGCGTCGGCGACATCGCGCGGCGGCGCCGCGTCCTCGATCGAAACCGCATTGACGTTCAGGCCGGCCTTGTAGCCGTCCAGGGTCGTCTGGATGATTTCGCGCACCGACGCTGCAATACCCTGGCGGTCGTCGCGGAAGATGTCCTGGGCCGGTCGCCGGCCGACGGCTTCGCGCATGGCGCTTTCGGCGACCTGCTGCAGCATGCCTTCGGGATCGGAGACGTCGAACAGATAGGCCCGCGGATCGGAAACCTGATAGGCCACCGAGAACTGCACGTTGACGATGTTCTGGTCGCCGGAAAGCATCAGGCCGTTGCCGCTGGTGTTGCCGCCACCGATATCGACGAGCTGCTCTGCGATGTTGGCCGTCTCGACCGTTTCGATCGGCCACCAATGGAAATGCAGGCCGGGTTGCGAGAGTTCGGCCTTCGGCTTGCCGAAGCGCAACTCCACCGCAACCTCATCGGGTTGCACGGTGTAGACCGCCTTGAATGCCCACAGCACGACCAGTGCGGCCGCGATCAGTGCGAAGACGGCGGGGCTGGCGCCGCCACCGCCGGGCAGCGCGCGCCGGAGCCTGTCCTGGCCGCGCCGGATGATGTCTTCAAGATCGGGAGGCGAGCCTTGCGGACCGCTCGGTCCCTTTGGTCCCTGCCCCCAGGGCCCCTGATTGTTGCCGCCGCCGCCGCCCCATGGGCCGCCGCCACCGCCGCTTTTATCGTTCCAGGGCATGAATGTCCTTTCGCTTGGAATTCCCTCGGCGCCGGCGTTGCGGCGCGAAATCCAGTTGTTCTTCTATAGGGATGCCCGGGCGCGCTTTCAACGCGATCCGACACTGCATTGTCCGATTTGAGCCGGCGAAAGCGGCAAATTCCAATAAGTCGCCCTATGAATGCGGCCCATTGTCTAAGGGCAGGCACCAAATAGCAAAAAGTGGCTTCGCGTTGGCACGCATGGCATGGACGATGTTAGCCGGATTGTAGACGACTCCGCCGACGCCCGGCTCGTGCCACGCGTCGGCATTCTGCCGCCACTCGCCCTGCGACAAGACAAGATAGAGCTCTTCCGGTGGATGCCTATGGTCGGGATACGTCGTGTGCGGCGCCATCACCGAGACTCCGATCTCGATTGCGCTGCTCTGGACGAAGCCGCGCGGACCGACAATGAAGGAATCGGCGTAGTTCTCAGCCAACACCGCCGACTTGCGACGCTCGCTTTGGTTGTTCCAGCGGAGATTGGGTTCGATCTCACGCAACGCGACAGCGAGCTTGCCGAGATTGCCGCCGAGCTTTTCAAGATCGGCAAAGCACGCCGCAAGATGACGGCAGGCCGGCTGGCGTTGGGGCCGCTCATGGCTCGCCTGCGGCGCCTCAAGTGCCATGTCGCCGAAAATCCGCCTATGGGCAGCATCGCGCGCCGGATCATTTCCCATGCGTGAGCGGATCTCCATACTGAGCAAATCCATGAAAGCACCGAGCGGCCGATGCATGCTGACCGTCATGTAAATACCTGTGTCATTGGCCGGCGGCGCTCGTAAACCGAATAGCGCGTCGCATGGCTGTCCTTTTCACCAGCTGGGATATCCTGCGAACTGACAAGCCGCCACAAATCCGGGTCGATGTCAGGGAAATGCGCGTCGCCATCGACACTGGCCAGCACATGGGTGACGTGCAGACGGTCGGCCAGCGGCAGCGCCTGAGCATAGATCTCGCCGCCGCCGACGACGCAGATTTCGTCGGCGCCGGCCATGCAGCGCCCACGCACGGTCGCCAGTTTGATGGCCTCGTCGAGCGAATGCGCGATTTCGATGCCCTCGGCGCGCCAGGCCTTGTCGCGGGTCACCACAATATTCAGCCTGCCCGGCAAGGGCCGGCCGATGCCTTCATAGGTCTTGCGGCCCATGATGATCGGCTTGCCCATCGTATCGGCCTTGAAGCGCTTGAGATCGGTGGAAAGCCGCCATGGCAAGCCGCCATCGCGTCCGATCACGCCATTCTCGGCAATGGCAACATAGATCGCGAGGTCCATCAGTTGGCTTCCCCGGCGTCGTCATCCGACGGCTCCAAAAGCAATAGGTCGATGTTGTGCTCGGGATAGAAATCCTTCGCCGTCGTCTCGAAGGTCGTCGGCCCGACCTTTTTGACATTGTCACCGCAGAACGAGATCAGCGCTTTCGGATTGCCCTTGTCGACGGTCAACTTGAACTTGCCGATGCTGCCGTTCGCCCAGTTGCCGCCGGTGGTCAGGATATAGGAGATGCGTTTCTCGTAGAATTTGGGATAACCGTCCGGATCTTCCTTGGCCGCCTTGCTCACCGCATTCTCGAAATCGTTGTCCAGGCAATAGCGGGTCTTGTAGGGAGCATACTGGCTACCCTGGAACTTGCCGTCATAGAAGAAGCTGACGGATGACGTGCCGCCGACGCTGGGCTTGTAGCGGTGCGAGACATGGACATCCTTGTTGGCCGGAAAGGTCGAGTGCCACCAATAGGTCGAGCGCAACTGCCACCACGGCGTATAGACCTTGTTCGCCTCAGTACCGTCGCTTCCCGTATCCTCGATGATGATGCCACGGTTCTCCCAATCCTCGGCTACCGCCTTCGGCAGCTTCGCCAGGGCCGCCTTTGCCGCATCGCCGAATGGATTGAACGGCACGTTCTGCGCCTTCAGATCGGCGCCGATGTCGATGCCGAGCGCAAACACCTTCTGCTCGAGCTGCGGCTTTGCCGCAACGCCATCGATCGTCACCTCGAAGCCAAGGAAATTGTCGCTCTGATTTTCAGGGATCGCCGGCATTTCCTCCGGGTTACCTTCGATGTCAGGCAACGGGAAGGCGACGATGGCATCGACATCCTTGTCGGTGTTGTTGTGGAAGACGTAGTCGACCGTCACCTTTTCCGGCGAGATAAAGAGATCCTCGCTTTGCATCGACACCGCATCGCTGCGCGACAGGATCAGCCCGCCGGTGCCGAGTTCGGCGACCGAATCATTGGCCAATGCAGGTGCGGCAGAAAGCGCCAGCGCTGCGATCAGGATGGTACGAAACATGGAAGCCCCCTCGGCAAGAATGCCGCGGCGACACTAGACGTTTCAATGTGGCGTTTCAAAGCCCTTCAACATGCCCGGCAAGGCTTGCGCACATGTCATGGCCGTCTGGACACCGACGTTGCGATCGGGCAGGAGTTCGCCCATGCGCAAGCTTCTCGTCATCGGCATCGGCGCCGGCAATCCCGACCACATGACGGTCCAGGCCATCGACGGCCTGAACCGGGCGGACGTCCTGTTTATCCCCGACAAGGGCACGAAAAAGAACGACCTTGCCGAATTGCGCCGCCATATCTGCGACCGTTTCGTCACCAATCCGAAATCGCGTCGAGTCGAGTTCGACGTGCCGGTGCGCGCCGAACCGGCGCCCTCTTATCGCTCGACCGTCGATGACTGGCATGAGGCGATCGCGGCGATTTACGAAGGCCTGATCCGCGACGAGCTTGCAGACGACGGCTGCGGCGCCTTCCTGATCTGGGGCGACCCGTCGCTCTATGACAGCGCGCTGCGCATCCTCGAGCGGGTGGGGCTCAGAGGCAATGTCGGGTTCGAGCTGGAAGTCATTCCCGGCATCACCGCCGTCCAGGCGCTCGCCGCCGGCCACAAAATGGCGCTGAACCACATCGGCGATTCCATCCTGGTCACCACCGGTCGCCGCCTCACCGAGGAAGGCATGGCCGAAAATGCCGGCAGCACAGTCGTCATGCTCGACGGCAAATGCGCCTTCAACACGCTGGCCGACAAGGATCTCATCATCCACTGGGGCGCCTATCTCGGCACGCCCGACGAGATCCTGATCGCCGGCCGCCTTGGTGATGTCGGCGCCGCGATCGAGAAAACTCGCGAAGAAGCCCGCCGGATGAAGGGCTGGATCATGGACACGTATCTGCTGCGCAAGCAGGAATAGGGAGTAGTCGATAGTGAGCGGTGAAGCCGGCGTCGTTCCCTACTGCCTACTGCCTACTGCCTACTCACTACTGCCTATTCCCTCACCCCGCATCAATCTCCGCCTGCAGTGCCTCCATATGCGTCGCTGCCGCGGACGTCGCCGCCCGTTCTATGGCGCGAAAGCGGCTGACCACGGCGAGCCCTACAGACGTCAATTGGGCGCCGCCGCCTTTTCTGCCACCGGTCTGCGCTGCGACCAGCGGCTTGCCGAACACCCGGTTCATGTCCTCAACCAGATCCCAGGCGTGCTTGTAGGACATCTCCATGCCGCGCGCCGCGGCCGAGATCGAGCCGAAGGCGGCGATCTGCTCGAGAAGCTCGATCTTGCCGGGTCCGATGCGCCCGTCCGGATCGAGGTTTATGCGCAAGCTCAGCGATGGCATTTCCGGTCCTCCGCAGTCACGTCCTTACCCACATTAGGCCCTCAACGCGCTCACCGGTATTCCAAATCGATATAACGACATCGTTCGCGACTATCCATGCGCCTCGGCAGGCAGGCCGGCGCCGGTATTCGCCCGATCGAAGCTCACCGTCTTGACCACCGCGAAGACTTTTCCGCCGAGCCGCAATTTCAGCGTCTGCCGCGACTGCTCGGTGATGCGGGCAAGCACGATGGCGCCGCTGCAGTCGATGCCGATTTCGACCGAGGGTCCCTCGCCCGGCTTTATCGCGATGATCGTGCCTGGCAAAATGTTGAGTGCACTGAGCCCCGCCGGCTGCTCGGTGGCGATCATCACGTCGCGGGCGCGAATACGGATGCGCACCGGGGCACCGGCCGCCATTGCCAGCCGCGGCACACGGATCTCGCCCGCTGCCGAGCCAAGCACGGTCATGCCGAACGCCTCGTCGTGGCGCAGCACGCTGGTGTCCAGCACCGCGCCGCCTTCTCCGCGCTCTTCCGCCGGCAGAAGGTCGAGCCGCTGCATGATCGCCCCGGTCGGGCCGAAAGCGGCTACCTGGCCTTGCGACAGCACCACCACGTCGCTTGCCAGCCGCGCCACCTCGGCGACGGAATGGCTGACATAGACGATCGGGATTTTCGTCTCGTCGCGCAGCCGCTCGACATAGGGCAGGATCTCGGCCTTGCGGGCTTCGTCGAGCGAAGCCAGCGGCTCGTCCATCAAAAGCAGTTTCGGACTGGCCAGCAGCGCCCGGCCGATCGCCACGCGCTGTTTTTCGCCGCCGGAAAGCTTTGCCGGCCGCCGGTCGAGCAGATGAGCGATGCCAAGCAAGTCGACCACCGCATTGAAATCCGCGTAGCGCTCCGCCGTCGGCGTAAACCAGTGGCCATAACGAAGGTTGCCGGCGACGCTCAGATGCGGAAACAGCCGCGCGTCCTGGAACACCATGCCGATTCGCCTTTTGTGCTTCGGCATGAACAGGCCGGCATCGGTATCGACCAGCACACGGCCGTCGACTTCGATCCGCCCCTTGTCGGGCCGGATCAGCCCGGCGATCAAATTGATCAGCGTCGTCTTGCCGGAGCCGGAGGGCCCGAACAGCGCGGTCAGCCGCCCGTCGCTCTCGAAGCGGGCGTCGATGCCGAAATCGCCGAGGCGATGGCTAATGTCGACGAGAACACTCATTCGATGTCCATCCGCCGGCCGACGCGCCGCGCCAGCACTTCCGAGGCGACCAGCGCCGCCATCGAGATGACGATCGAGATCAGCGTCAGCCGCAGCGCGCCTTCATCGCCGCCCGGCACCTGCGTAAAAGTATAAATCGCCGACGGCAGCGTCTGCGTCTCGTTCGGGATGTTGGAAACGAAGGTAATGGTCGCGCCGAATTCGCCCATCGCCTTGGCAAACGACAGGATGGCGCCGGCAATCAGGCCAGGCAGGATCAACGGCAGCGTGATGGTGGCGAACACCCACACAGGATTGGCGCCAAGCGTTCCCGCCGCCGCTTCCAGCTTGCGATCCACCGCCTCGATCGACAGCCGGATCGCCCGCACCATCAGGGGAAAGCCCATGACGCCACAGGCCAGTGCCGCGCCCGTCCAGCGAAAGGAGAAAACAATGCCGAAATGCTCGGCAAGAAAGGCGCCGGCCGGGCCGCGCTTGCCGAAGGTCAGCAGCAGCAAATAGCCGGTCACCACCGGTGGCAGGATCAACGGCAGATGCACCAGCCCGTTGAGCAGCGTCTTGCCCCAGAATTGGCCTCGGGCAAGCACCAGTGCGATCAATATGCCCGGTGGCAGGCTGGCGAGCATCGCCACCGTCGCTACCTTGATGGACAGCCGGACCGCATTCCATTCGTCGGGAGTGAGGTCCAGCAGCCAGTTCATGCGTCAGGCGTTGCCTTAGTTGCTCGGCGCCAGGATCGTGAAGCCTTGTGCCTTGAACAGTTCCGCCGCCTTGGCAGACTCAAGACACTTCAGGAAAGCCGGCGTATCCTTGTCCTTGGAATCGGCCGTCTGGGCAACCGGATAGATGATCGGCGGGTGCGAATCCTCGGGGAAGGTGCCGACCACCTTCACAGCTTTGTCGGCATGCGCGTCGGTGGCGTAGACGATGCCGAGCGCCGCTTCCCCGGTCGAGACCAGCTTGAGCGCTGCGCGCACATTCTCGGCCTGCGCCACCTTGCCCTCGACCGAGGACCAGACGCCGAGCGATTCAAGTGCGGCCTTGCCGTATTTGCCGGCCGGCACCGCCTTGAAATCGCCCATGGCGAGCTTGCCGTCGCCGATAAGCTTGGCGAGGTCGAAACCCTTCTCGATCTTGGTCTCGGCCTTCGAATCCTTCGGCGCCACCAGCACGATCTGGTTGCCGAGCAGCTTCACTTGCGTGTCGGGCTTGGTCAGCTTCTTGTCGGAAAGGTATTTCATCCAGTCGAGATCGGCCGAGATGAAGACATCGGCCGGCGCGCCGCCCTCGATCTGCTTGGCCAGCGCCGAGCTTGCCGCGTAGGAAATGGTCGCGGCTTCGCCGACATCGGCCTCGCAGGCCTTGTTCACGGCGTCAAGGCCGTCCTTGAGGCTCGCCGCGGCAAAAACCACGACCTTGTCTTCGGCATGCGCCGCCGGCACGGCAGCCATCAGCGCCGCCGCAAAACCACCGATCGCAATCGCCCTCAATCCAAAACCTTTGCGCGTCAGCATGAAATTCTCCCTGGGTTTGAAATTCGCTCGGCTCGCAGCCTGCCGACCGATATATCCGGATGAACATAACAAGGGAAGGCTTTTGCTCTACGCCACCATTGTGCCTCGAGGCTATCGCAGCCTACGATGGTTTCGATCGGATACAGCGAAATAAAGATCGAAGGAGACGTATTTTGAAAATCAGTGCCCGCAACATCCTCAAGGGAACAATCGTCGAAATCGTCAAAGGCGCCACAACCTCGCACGTTCGTATCGACATTGGCGGTTCGGTCATCACCGCCTCGATCACCAACGAGGCCGTCGCCGACCTCAAGCTTGAAAAGGGCAAGCAGGCCTATGCCGTGATCAAGGCCTCGGACGTCATGGTCGGCATCGATTGACAGCGATGGTCGGGCAGACGTCCTGCAAATTCCGACATTGAACCTAAGGTGTGTTCAGGTCAGGCCGAGTCGAAAATGGCTGATACCGAGAACCGGAGCGGAGCGTACTTAAGTACGTGAGCACCGGAAGCGCAGGTATCAGCCATTTGCAGGCCGGCCTCACCTGAATATCGGCACGCCTTAGACCGCGATCGGCGCCTTGATCGTGGCATCGGCGAGGTAGTTCTCGAGCCTGAAATCCTCGAAGCGGAAAGCAAAAAGATCGTTCACCTCGGGATTGATCCACAGCGTCGGCAGCGCCTTGGGCGTGCGCCGCAACTGTTCGCGCGCCTGCTCGAAATGGTTCGAATAGAGATGCGCGTCGCCAAGCGTATGGATGAAGTCACCCGGCTTCAGCCCGGTGACTTGCGCCACCATCAGCGTCAGCAGCGCGTAGGACGCGATGTTGAACGGCACGCCGAGAAAGATGTCGGCGGAGCGCTGGTAGAGTTGGCAGGAGAGCTTGCCCTCCGAAACATAGAACTGGAACAGGCAGTGGCAGGGCGGCAGCGCCATGGCTTCCACCTCGGCCGGGTTCCACGCTGAAACGATCAGCCGCCGCGAATTAGGGTTCTTGCGTATCTCCTTGAGAAGATTTGCAATCTGGTCGATCCCGCCGCCATGGCCATCCGGCCACGAGCGCCATTGCTTGCCATAGACCGGGCCGAGGTCGCCGTTCTCGTCGGCCCATTCATCCCAGATGGAGACGCCGTGGTCGTTGAGATACTTTATGTTGGTGTCGCCGGCCAGGAACCACAGGAGCTCATGCACGATCGACTTCAGGTGCAGCTTCTTGGTGGTGGTGACCGGAAAGCCGCGCGCCAGATCGAAGCGCATCTGGTAGCCGAACACCCCGCGCGTGCCGGTGCCGGTGCGGTCGCCGCGATCGGTGCCGTTTTCCAGCACATGCTTCAAAAGGTCGAGATATTGGCGCATCGGTTCGCCTCGATTCGGGGTCTCACCAATCATAGCGCAAGTATGCCCTGACGCCACGCCTGTCTGAAATCTTACCCATCCTGGCAGGCTGATGCGGTGGAGACCTTTTTCAGAATTCGCTCTGGCGAGTCGAATGGCGTGGTTTTCGAGAACCGGAGCGGAGCGTACTTAAGGTACGTGAGCACCGGAAGCGCAGAAAACCGCGCCAGTCGGCCGCCAGAGTAGAATTATCAAAAAGGTCTCAGAGGGAGCCGAGTTTGCCCAGGTCCTTGGCGACCAGATAGTAGAAGGTCACACGGCTCTTGGTGTTGTCGGCCGCCATCGCCTTGCATACCTTTTCGATCGAGGCATCGGCCTTGCTGCCGTCGGTGATGCCTAGCTTCTTGGAAACCCAGCCCGCCTTGACCCGATCGAGTTCCTTGGGATCGGTGCACGACACCAGCGAGGAATCGCGGTTCCTCAGCGCGATGCCGAGATGCTTGACGATCTTGGCGACCGCATCGGCGCTTGCCGCGGCGTCGTATTTCTTCACGTCTGCGAGATAGTCGGCCATCAAAATTCCCCACGTCGGCGCCACGGATCCGATCGATGAGGGCTGTGGCGCGCTGCCGCAACCTGTGCGCTAGGTCGTTAACTCCTCACCACCGCAAAGCTTCGGTTGAGACCGTTTGCAAGTCAACCCTTTGCGTCACCGTTTGCCACACACTTCGACGCGGGGACAAAGCATCAATGCGGCCTTTCATTTTTTGCGATGGCCCCCTATATTCGTTTTGTCGGCTTGACCGACTATGGCGATAAATGGGCGATGAAATAAGCCGTTCGGACCCGGGGGCGGTACCCGGCGCCTCCACCAAGAACCGCTCTGTCATTCAGGGCGGCTGTTGATGGGGGCGAAATAGGATCGACGAAGGTGTAAAGATCGTACTTTTGCCCGGCATGGTACCACCGTCATCGGGCTAAACCTGTAGTTGCAAATGACAACTATGCGGAAGCACGTCTCGCCGCGTAAGCGGTGCGATAGCTTCAATTCAAGTCCTAGAGGTTCGCACTTCTAGGCGGGGTTCGGAGGTACCTGGCAACAGAAACCTCCACTTCTCCCCTCACCATGCCTGTTTCGCTGCAGCCTGAAGCTATCTTCAAGCGGCACGCATCATTTGGCGAAGCGTTTGGCGCCGGCGACACAGAGAACCACGGCGGCGGTAACGGCGACCATGGCCCAGCTTACGGCTTCGTGCAGCAAGGTCGCGGCCAGGGTCAGCCCGAAAAACGGCTGCAGCAGCTGCAATTGCCCGACGGCGGCGATGCCGCCCTGGGCGAGCCCCCGGTACCAGAAGATGAAGCCGATCAGCATGCTGAACAGCGAGACGTAGGCGAGACCGATCCAGGCCGCCTGCCCCGTTCCGGCAAAAGACGCCGGCATGATGACGACGGCCAGCGTTGCCATGATCGGCAACGAGATAACCAGCGCCCAGGAAATTACCTGCCAGCCGCCGAGCGTTCGCGACAGTTTTGCACCCTCGGCATAGCCAAGGCCGCAAACGACGACGGCCGCGAGCATCAGCATGTCACAGACCGGCGAAACGGAAGAGCTCTGCGTCATCGCAAATCCGGCAACGAGGCTGCTGCCAAGGCAGGAGAACAGCCAGAAGGCCGGGCGTGGTCGTTCGCCGCCGCGTATGACCCCGAAAATCGCTGTCGCCAGCGGCAGCAGGCCGATGAAGACAATGGAATGCGCGGACGTAACATGCTTGAGCGCCAGCGCCGTCAGCAAGGGGAACCCGACGACGACGCCAAGGGCGACGACGATCAGCGAAACGATATCGGTCGCTCCCGGCCGCTTCTCGCGAAAAGCCAGCAATAGACAGAGCGCCAGCACACCGGCGATTCCCGCGCGGGCGGCAGTGAGGAACACCGGGTCAAACGCGGCCACCGCCACCCGTGTCGCCGGCAGCGATCCGCTGAAGATCAGCACCCCGAGAAAGCCGTTGATCCAGCCGCTGGTCGCCTTGTCCATCACACCTGTCCTGTTTCGTCGCCAGTATCGGTTGCGTCGAGCCAATTTCTAAGAGACAGTGCACGACAGTTTCGGCAAACTGTCATGGCTGCAGGAGCAGTACGGATGGACATCAGGCTGGAGAGCGATACCGGCACACTTGTCGGCCGCGTCATGGCGGCGATACGACAACGCATCGTCGGACGAACGCTCGCGCCCGGTGCGAAACTGCCCTCCATCCGCGGCTTTGCCAAAGTCATGGACGTTTCGAAGTCGACCGTGGTCGAAGCCTATGACCGGCTCGTCGCCGAGGGCGTCGTCCAGTCGCGGCGCGGCTCGGGCTTCTATGTCGCCGGCCACCTGCCGCCTTTGGCTCTCGCCGAAATCGGCCCGCGGCTGGATCGCGCCGTGGATCCGTTCTGGGTGTCGCGACAATCGCTGGAAGCCGGCGGCGACACAATGAAGCCGGGCTGCGGATGGCTGCCCGCTTCATGGATGCCGCAAGCCGATTTGCGCCGGTCGCTGCGCGGCCTTGCCCGCGCCGATGGCGCTGTATTGACCGACTACGGCACGCCACTTGGCCTTTTGCCGCTGCGCCAGCTTCTGTCCCGGCGCATGGCGGAGCGTGGCATCGAGGCAGCACCCGACCAGATCATGCTGACGGAATCCGGCACGCAGGCGATCGACATCCTGTGCCGGTTCCTGCTCGAGCCGGGTGACACGGTGCTTGTCGACGACCCCTGCTATTTCAATTTTCTTGCCTTGTTGCGTGCGCATCGCGCCAAGGTCGTCAGTGTTCCCTACACGCAATCCGGCCCCGACATGGAGCTGTTCGGGCAAGCGCTGAGCGAGCATCGGCCGCGCCTCTACATCACCAATTCGGCGATCCACAATCCGACCGGGGCGACGCTCTCGCCTGTCGTTGCACACCGGCTGCTGAAGCTCGCCGAGCAATCGGGGCTGACCATCATCGAGGACGATATTTTCGCCGACTTCGAACACGAGCCCGCGCCGCGCCTGGCCGCGTTTGACGGGCTCGACCGGGTCATCCACATCGGCAGTTTTTCCAAGACGCTGTCGGCAGCGACGCGGTGTGGGTTCATCGCCGCCCGACGCGATTGGACGGATGGGCTGATCGACCTGAAGATCGCCACCTCATTCGGCGGCAGCCCGATTGCCGCCGAGCTTGTGCTCGGCATTCTCAGGGATGGAACCTATCGCAAGCACATCAACAGCCTGCACGATCGCCTGTCCCGCGCCATGGCGGAAACCGGCGCGCGGTTGAAGGTCATGGGCATCAAGCCATGGATCGAGCCAAGGAGCGGCATGTTCCTGTGGTGCACGCTGCCTGAGGGCCTGGACGCGGCCGATATTGCGCGCCGCGCACTGGCTGAAAACATCGTGCTGGCGCCGGGAAATGCCTTCAGCCTCGTGCAATCCGCCACCGGGTATCTGCGTTTCAACGTTGCGCAATCATCGGATCCGCGCATCTTCTCGGCGCTTGAACGGGCGATGCAGGGCTGAAATGCGCTCATGAAAAAGGCCGGCACTGACCCGGCCTTTTTCGATCTCGGTGGTGTTGCTTATTCTGCCGGCGCTTCGACCGCGTCGCGCGAACGGCCAAGCGTCACCTTCGCCAGTGTGAACGAGATCACCGCGCAAAGCGTGATGCCGGCCACCATCGGCAGCGGCGTGCCGTCGAAGAACACACCGGCGACACCCATGGCGACTGCGCCGATGGCGAAGTGCAGCGTGCCCATCAGCGCCGAGGCCGTTCCGGCGATCTCGCCATGCTCTTCCATGGCCAGCACCGACGTGGTCGGGATGACGAGACCGAGGAAGCCGTAGCCGACGAACAGCAATGCGGCCATCACGTCGAGCCGGTCGACGCCGGTTGCCATCACCGCAAACAGCACCACCATGGTCGTCGCATAGCCGGTCACCGCGACACGCACTACGCGCCGCAGCCCAAACCGCTCGGCTAGCAATCCGGTCAGCTGCGACATGCCGATGAAGGCAACCGCGTTGATCGAGAAGAACACGCTGTAGACCGAAGGCGACAGCCCGTAATGGTCGATCAGGATGAAGGACGAGCTGGAGAGATAGACGAAGAAGCTGGCAATGCCGAAGCCTGCGATGGCCACCAGGCCGAGGAAGTTGCGGTCACCCATCAGCAAGCGGTAGCCTGAGAGCGCGGTGCCGAAGGAAGAACCGACGCGGTCTTCGACCGGCCGTGTCTCCTTGAGCGAGGTCGCCAAAAGGATGGTGGCGAGCAGTGCCGCACCCGTCACCGTCCAGAACACCGCGCGCCAGCCGAAATTCTCGATGATCTGGCTGCCGGTCAGCGGCGCCAGGATCGGCGACACCGAAAACACCAGCATCAACAAGGACATCAGCTTGGCCGCTTCAGTGCCGGTGTGCAGATCGCGCACGATCGCCCGCGGCACCGCCATGCCGGCGCTTGCGCCAAGACCCTGCAGGAAGCGGAAAGCGATCAGCCATTCGATGGTCGGCGCCAGCGCCGAGCCGACGCCGCCGATCATGAACAGCACGAGGCCGCCATAGAGCGGCAGCTTGCGGCCGACCATGTCGGAGATCGGCCCGACGACGATCTGGCCGAAGCCCATCGACAGGAAAAAGATCAACAGGCTCATCTGCACGGCAGCAGTGCCGGCGTGCAGATCCTCGCCGATCGAGGGCAGCGCGGGAAGATACATGTCGATGGCGAACGGGCCGATGGCGGACAACAGGCCGAGCACGACCGCAATGCGGAGGAATTTGGGACTCATGATAATGGCTTCTTTCGAATTCTGGTTGCCGCCGCAAAGCGGCGTCTACCCCTAGGACGTTCCATCCCGTGAAATCCCGACTCCAGAGCGAATCTATTCGTCTCTCTGGAGCGAAATCTCTTTGCGTTATGTCCACAAATTTAGACAGTCTTGTCTAATTCGTCAATCACCTCTATATAGATTTTCATGAAGCTGCACGTCTCTCCTGACATTTTCCCGCCACGCGGCCATGAGGCCAAGCGCATATCGATCATTGATGCTGCAGCCTCGGTGTTTTGCCGGGAAGGCTTTGCCGGCGCCAACATCGACCTGATCGCGGTCGAGGCCGGCGTGTCGCGCCAGACCGTCTACAACCATCATGGCGACAAGGAGAGGCTGTTCGTTGCCGTGGTGCGTGACCTCACCGAGCGCTGCAATGCCGGCATCTTTGCCACCTTCGCCAGCTTCCCCGACCAACCCAGGGATCTCGAGGCCGACCTGATCGGCTTTGCGGTGCGCATGAACCGCAATTGCATCTGCAATCGCGATGGAAAATTCCTGCGCAAGCTGATCCAGACCGAAGGCGAGCGCTATCCCGAGCTTTTTGCCGAGTGGCGCGACCAGGGGCCAGGCCGGACATGGCCCGCACTTGCCGCCCGTTTCGCCCGCCTCGCCCATGCCGGGCACCTGACGATCGAGGATCCCGATGTGGCGGCGCGCCAGTTCCTGGCCCTTGCCAATGCCGAACTGCAGACAACCTTCATGCTCGGCGGCTCGCCCGGCGATGATGAGGTGCTGCAATCCGCAACCCATGGCGTGCGCACTTTCCTGCGCGCTTTCGGCAAGCGGCAGGCGGTTCGCGCCGACAAACACAACGCCCTCGCCAGCGCCTGAACGACCAAATCGCGGGTATCGCCCCTCGCATCTGCGAAGTCGGGCGCTATATCAGGTTTACGCCGCCCTCAAGCTTGATTACAGCTATGCGGACGATTCAACGGAACCCGACCGCCACATGGCCGACGACCACATCCGCTACGACATTCTGGCCCAGGAGGCGTTGCGCGGCGTCATGCGCAAGGTTCTGGCCGAGGTCGCGCGCACCGGCCTGCCAGGCAACCACCATTTCTTCATCACCTTCCTCACCGGCGCACCGGGCGTGCGCGTGTCCTCAAGGCTGCGCGAGCGCTATCCCGAACAGATGACCATCGTCATCCAGTTCCAGTACTGGGACCTGAAAGTGACCGACACCGGCTTCGAAGTCGGACTGTCCTTCTCCGACGTGCCGGAAAAGCTGGAAATCCCATTCTCGGCCGTGCGCGGCTTTTACGACCCGTCCGTCAACTTCGAACTCGAATTCGACGTCAAGACGGACACGCCCGCAGAGGACGAACCAACGGCAAAGCCTGCTCCCGAACCGCTGGCCATCGTCACCGAGAAAAAGCCGAAGGCGGAGAAGAAGGCTGCCGCCGAGGCCGAAAAGAAGCCTGCCGTGGCCGACGCCGCCGCCGGCAAGAGCGCCGATGTCGTCTCGCTCGACGCCTTCCGCAAGAAGTGAGCCCGACAGGTCTTCGCGAAAAAATGGCCGACATCGTCAATCTCCGCCAGGCCCGCAAGCAGAAGGCACGGATTGAGAAGGACCGTCTGGCCAGCCAGAACCGGGCGCTGCATGGCCGCACCAAAGGCGAGCGCGAGCACGATCGCCTGACCGCCGACAAGGCCGAAAAGTTCGTCGCCGGCCATCATCGCGACAAGTCCGACCCGGAATAGGGCGAGACGACGTGAGCCCGGTCGAAAAACGCTCGGTCACCATTCGCGGCCACCGCACCAGCTATTCGCTCGAAAAGCCGTTTTACGACGACCTCAGCGTCATCGCGGCTGCGCGAAAACTGACATTGGCGGCGCTGGTCGCCGAAATCGACGAAACCCGTCCGCGCGACGCCAACTTGTCCTCGGCGCTCAGGCTCTACGTGCTGGACTGGGCAAAGCGCGGGATGGGAGCCTAGAGCATGATCCCGAAAAGTGGGAACCGGTTTTCGGAAAAGATCATGCTCAAACAAAGAGATAGAGCCCCATCCCGATTCCATCGGGATGGAACAGGCTCTAGCCGCCGCCTAGCGACTTCAGCAGATTGTCTACCGAGAACGGGTTGGCCTTCGGCTTCGGCGGGGCCGGCGGTGGATTGTCGTTGACGCCAGGGAGCGATCGGTCGACTTTTGGCGCCTGCTCCGCAGCCTTGCGCTCGGCTTCGAGCCTAGCTTTTTCCTGCGACGCGATGCGCATCGCGTCTTCCGCCTTCTTGCGCTGCTGCTCCTCAGCCTTCGCTGCTTCCTCGGCAGCCTGCTGCTCGGCCTGAGCCTTTGCGTCGGCATCTGCCTTGGCCTTTGCGTCGGCTTCCGCCTGGGCTTCCGCATCCGCTGCAGCTTTTGCCGCGGCGTCGGCCTTGGCTTTTGCGTCCGCCTCGGCCTGAGCCCTGGCGTCGGCTTCCGCTTTCGCCTTGGCGTCCGCTTCAGCCTGCAACCGCGCCGCCTCCTCCTGCTTGCGCAATTCCTCGGCCGCGTTGTCGCGTTCGGTCTGCAGCGCCGCGTAATAGCGGACCTCGCGCCGCAGCCGCTGTTTTTCAAGCAGTGCCGCCTGCATCGCCTCGACCCGTTGCTGTTCCTTCTCCAGCGCGCGCTGGGTCAGGAACTGCGCCAACGGTTCGCTGTCGAACTGCCGCTTCGCCGCACCGAACGGCCCGTCGACGCTGACATTCATCGTCGGCTCGGAGCCGACCAGCGCCTCGTCGCCTGGTCTGTAGGCGATCGATCCCGCTGCAGCGACAGTGCCGGCATTCAGGTCCGCCGTGATGCCGGCGGACAGTGTCGCCTGCGGATTCTCAAGCTTGACCGGCGGTGCCCGCAACGTGCCGCCGGCAATCGCGAAGGCAACATCCGTGTCCTGCGCCGGAAAACTGCCATCGGCGGCAATCTGCGGCGCGAAGTCGGCGGTCTTGGCGGCATCGATATCGCGCCCGATCGTGTCGGCCTTGGCAATGAAGGCGCCAAAGGCGTCAGGATTGACGCCGGCAATGGTCAGGCCTTTCAGCGCTGCCGTGCCGGAGCCGGACAACGCCGCGACCATTCCGTCGACCGATTTGCCGCTGGTCGAAAGCGACGTGGAGAAATCACCCTTTCCAGTCATTCCGGCGTCCGGCAGCACGGTGGCCAGATCGGCGCTCGACAGTTTCATCTGACCGGTGAAAAGCCCGGTGCCGTCGGTGTTCTTCAATTCGAACAGCCCGGTCAGCGCACCACCCAGGAGCTTGGCCTTGAGGTCCGAAACGCGAATCCCTTCCTGGTCGAGCTTCAGCGTAAAGCCTGCGTCGTAGGCTGTGGCGAACGAGCCGGCGGCAAGGGCCGCCGTGGTCAGGTCGAGGTCGGCGGTAAACGGCAGGCTGGACTTCTGGCTGAAAGGCGCCGTCGGCCAGGCCCCGCCCTCACCAAGGAAGGCCTGGTCACCGAACAGCGTTACCGCCATCGAGTCGAGGTCCAGTTCGTCGAGCGTCAGCGCGCCGGCAAGATGCGGCAGCCCGTCCTTCACATCGATGTTGAGGTCGCCGGCAACCGCCGCTTCGTTGATGGCGCCGCTGAGCCCGCTGAGCACCAGCAGGCCGTTGCCGAAATCGGCGTCGGCCGCGAGCGATGTCGACATCCCTGCCCCCATGCCCGGTAGCCCGACCCCAGCCGTCATCAGCCATGGCTCGATGTCGGTGGCCTCGAGGCTGACCTTGCCCTTGGCGGTCGCCCCTTGCGGCGTGTCGGCGAACGTCCCGTCAAAGCCAGCCTTGAAGTCGTCGGCGGCAAGGCTGACGCTCGTTGCCAGGCCGCCGCCAAGCGTGCCTTTCGCCGAGACGTCAGTGGTTGCCTGGCCGAGCATGCCGAGCGGCAGCGCCGGAAAACCATAGAGCGCCAGCAGCGCCGTGGCGTCAGGATTTCTCGCATTGAAGGTCAGCGCCATCGGCGCATCGAGAGGCCGGTCGGGCGCCCCCTTGCCGGACAGCGACGCTGAAAAGGCCGAGCCGCCGGCCTTGCCTTGCCCGCTGACCGCGAGCCCCGTGGTGCCGTCGCCATTGTCGGCGGCACTTGCCACCAAATCGATGCGCGCGTCCTGGAACAGGTCGGGATAGGCCGCTGCGCGTGCCGAGAGCCCTTTCAGCACCACGTTGTCGGGATAGTGTTGTGCGGCAACATCGATCAACGGCTTGAGGTCGACAGCGACCACCGACGCGTCGAGCTTGCCGGTCGGGCTCTCCGGAAAATCCTTGATGCGGCCGGTGGCGCTGATCGATGCACCGGCCAGCCCGCCGAGCGACAGCCGGTCGATTTCGACCAGCCCATCACGCAGCCTCAGCGCCGTATCGACCGTATCGGCGGTCAGCCCGCCGGCACTGACCGGCCCCGCCTTGATCTGGAAATCGAGGTCGCGGTCGGAAAAACGGTTGGCGCCCTTGTCGCTGACAAAGATCGAGGCGAAAGCTGCAAGCCCATCGACGTCGAGCTCGCCGCCTTGCAGCCGCATCAACACCGACGGTTTGGCATCGTCCGGCTGGCTGGAATCGATGCGGCCGGAAAATTTCGCCTTGCCGAGGATGAGTTCGAGATCGGTGAAGGCCTGGCGCTTCTCCGAGAGATCGACCTTGGCCTTGAAGCCGGCGGCGGGCAGCAGCCGGATTGCCTTGTCGACATCCTTCGACAGCCAGGCGGCAAAGCCGGAAGGCTGCGCCACGGCCAGCAGCAGCGAACCGGTGAAGTTGAAGTTTTCCTCGACGCTGAGCAGGCCGTTGGCTTCCAGCGTGGCGCGGCCGGGCAGCGTCGCGGCCAGCGACTTCACCGACCAGCCGCCATCGGTCGGTTCGGCGGAAAGATGCACGTCGCGAACCGTGGTGTCGCCGGCCACCACCGCCGGCAGCTTGACCTCGACCGTGCCGGGTATGGTCGGCTTCGGCAGGTCGAGCAGCGCCTGCTCCAGTGCTGCGATGCGCTTGGAAAGCGTCAGCCCGGCGCCGGCCGCGGCTCCGACAGCTTCGTCGAACTGCACCTGCGCGCCATTGGCCTCGATGGAAAAGCGTGGCTTCAGCCCAAGGTCGACGCTTGCCTTGCCATCGGCGGTGTAGGGATTGTCGATCGGCCCGGTCTCGAAGCGGAACTCATCGATACCGAGTTTCTGGTGGTCGAGGGAAAACTTGCCGTTCAGCCGGAACCCAGGGTCCAGCTTGCCGGTGCTGACCTTGACCGTCTCGCCGTCGGTGCCGCGCAGCTCGGCCGAATTCTTGTCGGCACCAGAGATCTTGAACTGGCCCGAATAGACCGCGGCCCCCTTGACGATACCGGCATTGCCGTCGCTCTCGATGACCACGGGATAGGCATCCGGATCGGCCTTGAGTCGGAGCCGCATCTGGCCGGTGCCCTCGGCCTTGCCGGTGGAAGCGGTGATCGCGGTGCGCAACCCGTCGAGCCGCAGCGATCCATCCATCCGCCATGGCCCGGCCAGCGACTTGGCCGAAATGGTTGAATTGATCTCAGAAATGAGATGGCTGCGCCCGCCGGCGGCGTGGCTCAACGCGATCTCTCCCTCCGTCACTGTCAGCTTCTCGATCGAAATCTGGTTGAGGTCGAAGGGCGAGGACGGCCGCATCGCCCAGTCGACGGTGCCGTCGGCGGCAATGTCGATCGTCGCCTTCGGCCGCACCAGCCGCATGTCGAAGATCAGCACCTCACCGCGCAGGAAGGGCGCGAGTTCGGCATCCATCGAAAAAGTCTCGACGGTCATTGCCGGCTGGCCGCCCGGCCCCCCGGCGACGGTGACGTCCGAAAACGTCACCGAGGGAAACGGCAACAGCCTCGCCGTCGCATCACCCTCGACGGTGACCTTGCGGCCCAGAACGGCACTTGCCTCGCGTTCGAACTCGGCGCGGTAGCCCGTCCAGTCGACAAAATACGGCACCACCAGCGCCGCACACAGCACCAGCACGAAAAGGCCACCGAAGATCACGAACAGGCGTGCGAGCATCAGCTCCGATTGGGTTGGTTGAAAGCCAGCCGCACTCTACCCGCATCAGCGTGTCTATAAAGAGGCAATTCATCCAGAGACGCTTGATCTCTGATGCATCTGGAAGATCGGAGGTTCTCGGCAGCCGGTGATTGCGTGCCCGCCTATACGCAGCCTATCCCGCCATGGCCCTTCGGCGATATTCGTTCAGCAACACGACCATCTCTTCGGGCGACAATGTCCAGCCCTGAGGCAATGCGGCTTCGGCGCCCAGGCTTTTGGTGACGCTGCGCACGACGGAGCTTTCCTTGACCCCCGGTGCGAAATCGTACCCGATCATATCGCCGATTCTGCGCCGACGATGGACGACGTAGAAGCCTTCGATATCCTTCCAGGGGACCAGCTTGGGCGATCGGACAAGACCTCCGCCGAGACTGAAACCTTGTACGTTCAGCATCAGAATCTGCGGGCGCGCAAGTTGCCAGGCAAACACCAACGCGCCCAGTCCGAAGAAGGCCATGCACCACCAAAGGCCGGCGGTGTCGCCGTCCTTGGAGACATGGATCAGGAAAGCGCAGGCCAGGACAAAGGCGAGACTGGCCGACAACAACAACAGTGTCTTGCCGCGCGATGCGCTTATGACCAGGGGCTCAATAGTCTCTCTCCCGTATCGCATTGCCGCTCCTCACATTTCGGCTATGCAGGTAATATCTTGCCAGGGTTCATGATGTCTTGCGGGTCGAGCGCTTTTTTGATGGTGCGCATGATGTCGACGCCATGGCCGAGCTCATGGCGCAGGAAGCCGACCTTGCCCTGGCCGATGCCGTGTTCGCCGGTGCAGGTGCCATCCATGGCGATCGCCCGCATGTTCAGCCGCGCGACGAATTTTTCCGACAGCGCGATTTCCTTGGGGTCTTCGACATCCATCAGCACCAGCACGTGGAAATTGCCGTCGCCGGCATGGCCGACGATTGGCGCGATCAGCCCCATCTCGGCAATGTCGGCCTCGGTCTCGGTGACGCATTCGGCAAAGCGCGAGATCGGCACGCAGACATCGGTCGACAGGCCCTTGGCGCCGGGCCGCAGCGTCAGCGACGACCAATAGGCGTCATGCCTGGCCTTCCACAGTTTCGTCCTCTCCTCGGCGACGCTGGTCCACAGGAATGGTCCGCCGCCATTTTCTTCTGCAATCATGCCGAACGTCTCGGCCTGCTCGGCAACACCGGCGTCGCTGCCGTGGAATTCGACGAACAGGCACGGGCTCTCGGGATAATCGAGCTTCGAATAATTCTTCATCGCCCGCATCTGCAGCGCGTTGACCAGTTCGATGCGCGCCACCGGGATGCCCATCTGGATGGTTGCGATGACCGCGTTGCAGGCCGCCTCGAGGCTCGGAAACGGGCACACACCACCGGAGATCGCCTGTGGTATCCCCTGCAGCTTCAGGGTCAGCGAGGTGATGACGCCGAGCGTGCCTTCCGAGCCGACCAAAAGCCGGGTAAGATCATAGCCGGCCGAGCTCTTTTTCGCCCGCTTGCCGGTGGTCACCGTCTCGCCGTCGGCCATCACGGCCGTCAGCGACAAAACGTTCTCGCGCATGGTGCCATAGCGCACTGCATTGGTGCCGGACGCCCGCGTCGCCGCCATACCGCCGAGCGAAGCGTTGGCGCCCGGATCGATCGGGAAAAACAAGCCGGTGTCGCGCAGATGCCGGTTCAAATCCTCGCGCGTCACGCCGGGCTCGACGGTGCAGTCGAGATCTTGCGGATTGACCGCAAGGATGCGGTTCATCCGCGACGTATCGACCGAGATGCCGCCGCCCGGCGCATTGGTGTGCCCCTCGAGCGAGGAGCCGACGCCAAACGCGATCACCGGCACGCGATGCGCGGCGCAGGCCCGCACGATCTCCTGCACCTCTTCAGTCGTCTCCGGAAAGGCGACGCCGTCTGGCGCCTGCGTCGGGATATAGGTGGTGGTATGCGCATGCTGGGCGCGGATCGCCTGGCCGGTCTGGAAGCGCTCGCCCAGCTGCTGCTTGAGAATGCCAAGCACGGCCGCGATGCCTTCTTCGTTGCGCTCGACCGGGTTGAGGTCGCTCAGAGCCATGAATTCCTCCGCGAATGGACCAGCGTCCACGCTTGTTATGCGATTATGGATCATGCCTAAAGCAATTCCAGGAAAAGTGTGAAGCGGTTTTCCCGGGAAAAGCGAACAGCGCTTTCCCTTGGGGATTCCGTCAGACCAAAAGACTCGCACCAGCCACGCTCTGTCCAGCAAAGACGAAAAGGAAGCTCTTCCATGTCCATCCCCGCCCCCTTCGTCTCCAAACCCATGGACATCGAGAAGGACTGGATCGACTACAACGGCCATCTCAACATGGCCTATTACAACGTGCTGTTCGACCGCTGCTCGGACGAAGCCTTCGAGGCGATGGGCATGGGGCTGGACTATGTGAAAGAGCGGCGGCTGACCATCTACACGGCCGAAGTCCATGTCTGCTACGTGCAGGAGCTGCATCTCGACCACAAGGTCGTCGTCTCCTTCCAGCTCATCGACCATGATGAGAAGCGGCTCAGGGCCTATCAGGAAATCCGCCACGTCGATGGCTGGCTCGCCGCAACCTCCGAAACGCTGTCGCTGCATGTCGACATGTCAGGCCCCAAGGTAGCGCCCTTTCCTGCCGATGTGCTGGCCAAGGTGGAGGCCATGCGCGCCGCCCATTCCGTGCTGCCAATGCCGGAGCGCGCCGGCCGCTCGATCGGTATTCGCCGCAAGACATCTTGAACCTGAAGCCCGCCGCCGTTAACCTTACCGGGGTTTTAACGTGAACAAGCGAATTGAGGCGTTGAACGACTCAGCGCGGCGGTAGAAACCGTTCGTATCGGGTTTGCGATACGGGGGGCGGGGGCGGAAGCTGGTTCGGGGGAAGTGCATGAAAACCGACATCAAGGTCGAGGTCGACAGGTTGGTCGCCGATCCGCGCATTACCGACTATGATTTCTGGCGCTCGTTGAAGAACGTCAACAACGAGATCTTTCACATCGCCAACAGCAACGAGCCGATTCCTTTCGACATGATCCGCTGGCGCGCCATCCTGAAACAGGCGCGCATGAAGCGCGGCCGCGCCTGAGAATCACCGCCCTTAGAATCACCGCCCTCTCACCACGGCTTCCAGCGGCGAGCGTGCCACCACTGGTGACGACTGGATGATCGCCGTATTGGTCATGGCATAGGGGATGATGCGGTCGATCACCCGTTCGAGCTCGCCCACCGAGCCGACATGCGCCAGCGCGATGAAACAATCCTCCCCGGTCACCCGGTCGCATTGCGCGATTTCCGGGAGGTCGCGGATGATCTCGGCTACGACCGCCAGTTGCCCCGGCACCGGCCTGATCCGCAGCCATGCCGACAGCTTCATCCCGAGCGCAGCCGGATTGAGCCTGACCATATAGGCCTCGATGACGCCGCTCTCCTGCAGCCGCTTGATACGCTCGGCCACACTTGGCGCAGAAAGGCCGACCGCCCGCGCCAATTCAGCCGTGCTGGTGCGCGCATCCTTTTCCAGCAGGCGCAGGATCTTCAGATCCGCTGCATCCAGATCTGGAATTTCATTTCTAAGGCGTTTCACGACAACCTCCTTGCATTCAGATATATTTTAGCCGTTTCGACTAACCATCACCCATATAAATCGCGGAAATCGCCTGCGATACTGATCGCATGGATGATCGAACGCAAGCACCCATCGCCAACCCCACCCGCTCTGTCCATGCAAACCTGGCGACCTCGCTACCACCGCATGTCTGGTTCGGCGTCAGCGCCGTATTCCATTATCTCGGGCCGGCTTTCGCCGTGCTGCTGTTTCCGCATGTCGGCGTGCTTGGCATGGCATGGCTGCGCATCGCCACCGCCGCCCTTGTCTTTGCGCCGCTGACCAAGCCTTGGAAAACATTCGCCCGCGCCGACCGGCACACGCGGCCGCTGCTTCTGGCTTTCGGCGCTTGCCTGGCGGTGATGAACTGTTCCTTCTACCTCGCGCTCGACCGCTTGCCGATCTCGCTGGTGGCGGCCATCGAATTCGTCGGCACCATCGGCGTCGCGCTGATCGGCCTAAAAAGCCCGCGGAATCTCGCCGCCCTTGCCGTCGCCGTTACCGGCACCTTGCTGCTCATCGACGTCAAATGGGCAAGCGACCCGGTCGGCCTGTCCTGGGCCTTTCTCAATGGCGCGCTGTTCGTTGGTTACATCGTGCTCGGCCACCGCGTTGCCGGTGCCGGTGCCGGCGACGGCATAGCCGGCCTGGGTGCGGCGATGGCGGTCGCCTTCCTCATCGTGCTGCCGGTCGGCTTCACCGACGCGCTGCCAGCCTTCTTCTCACCGCCGCTGCTGCTTGCCGCCATCGGCGTCGGCATCTGCTCGTCCGTCATTCCCTATATCTGCGACCAGCTCGCCATGTCGCGCCTGCCGCGCTCGAGCTTCGCCCTGATGCTGTCGCTGCTGCCGGTCACCGCAACGCTGATCGGCATCGTCGTGCTCGGCCAGATCCCGAGCATCCGCGATTGTCTGGGCATCGCGCTGGTCGTCGCCGGCGTCGCCTGTCACAAGCCGGCGCCGGAGTAGTCTGTGGCGCGGTTTAAAGTGTGTTGAGATTCAGGTCAGGCCGAGCCGAGAATGGTGGGTTCCGAGAACCGGAGCGGAGCGTACTTTTCGTACGTGAGCACCGGAAGCGCAGGAAGCCATCGTTTGCAGGCCGGCATCACCTGAGTATCAACACGCCTTACGCCAGCTTCTCCTTGAGAAAGGCGATCGTCCGCCCCCAGGCGAGATCCGCTGCCTTCTTGTCATAGCGCGCGGCCGATGTGTCGTTGTTGAAGGCGTGGTTGACGCCGTCATAGACATAGACGGTGTATTCAACATGGGCGGCGTCGAGCGCCTTCTTGTAGGCATCGATGCCGGCGTCGATGCGCTCGTCCAGGCCGGCATAGTGCAACAAAAGCGCTGCCTTGATCTTCGCTACATCCTCGGCCTTCGGCTGCATTCCGTAATAGGCGACGCCGGCTGCGAGATCGGGCGCGTTGACGGCCAGCGTGTTGACCGTGCCGCCGCCCCAGCAGAAGCCGACCGCGCCGACCTTGCCGTTGCCTTCCTTCTCGCCCTTGAGGTAGGCGATAGTCGCCACGCCATCGGCCGTGACCTGGCTGGCGTCGAGCTTGGTGAACATGTCGCGCGCCTTGTCCTCATCTCCTGGCGTGCCGCCGAGCGGCGACAGAAAATCCGGCGCAAGCGCCACGAACCCTTCCAGCGCCACGCGCCGCGCCACGTCGCGAATATGCGGGTTGAGCCCCCTGTTTTCATGCACGACGATGACCGTGCCGAGCTTGCCGGTCTGCGCCGCCGGTTTGACCAGATAGCCCTTCATCTCACCGCTGCTGCCGGGATAGGTGATGTCCTCCCCCTTCACCCGCGGGTCGTCGTCGGCGACAATCGCCGCCTGCGCCGAATTGGCGGCGAGCAGCGGTGCAATCGCTGCGGCCGCGGCACCCGATCCGGCCAGCCTGGTCAGCTGTTCCATGAAGCGGCGGCGGTCGAGCGTCAGATGCGTGTATTCGTCATAGGCATCGATCATCGCCTGGGTAATGGCAGGCTCGGTGCTGGCGGCCTTGGTCATCATACGCTCCTCGACTTCGGAAATGTCTGCTGCGCAAGATAGGGGCGAGGTCCGCATGGTCCAGTCACGGGTGAGTGAGACGCCGCGTGAAGAAATCGGCGCGTTGCCCTTTTTGCCGATCTTGCACAAGCCTATGGACCGATGAAGGGATATCCGTAAGGTGACGCTTCGAGGAACAGGCGAATTTGCGCTGATATGGGCGTCGGGGTGGCATGCTTGCACGCAAGGTGGGTAAATGGCGCACACTCGGGCTGATGGCCCGTTTCGCGGCTGAACCGCTGACCGCAGCGCGCGACGCACACCGTGTTTTCGGCCCTTTTATTCGCGCCGAATACCCCCATTCGACGACGGCAAAGCCAAGGCGTGTCTTCATGATCGCCGATGCCGGGCTGTATCGGACCATGCTGTCCGACACAGACACCTGGCGCAACGTCCAGATCAGTGCGACCAGCAAGCGATCCGGCGCCTCGAACCGGCTTTCCTACGGCATGACGCGGCTGCGCGGCGAGCGCCATGAGCATTACCGCAAACTGTTCGCACTGCCGTTGAAACGCCCCGCCGTCATGGCGATGAGCCCCGAAATGGCGAGGATCGCCGCCGAGCAGGTTTCAACCTGGCCCATCGGTACGCCCTTCGCGTTGACCGAAGCCGCCAAGACGATGGCCAAGCACCTGGCAATCGGCCTTCTCTTTGGCGACGACCATGCGCGCGCCATGCCGATTGCCGAGATGATCGCGCGCGCCATGCAGGCAAGCTGGATCCTTCCCACCCCGGCCTACTTCCGCTGGTTGCGGGAGGCCGAAGGCCAGGAACGCGCCATCCTGTCATGGGCCGAAGAGAAACGCGGCAACAAGGACGCACAGGACATCCTCTCGATCCTGGTCAACAACACCGATGAAAAGGGCAATCCGCCCGCTGTCGAATTGATCGGCGGCATCGTCAGCTTCGTCTTCGGCGCCGCTTACGACACCTGCCAGAACGCGCTGGCCTGGACGTTGATCCTGCTGACCCAGCATCCGGACGCGATGGCGGAGCTTGTCGCCGAAATCGACGCCGCCACCGGCGGCCATCCCGCGACCATGGACCGGATCGGCATGCTGCCTGTGCTCGATGCCACGATCCGCGAGGCCATGCGGCTGTTTCCGCCGGTGCCGCTGCAAATGCGCAAGGCGACACGCCCGACGAATTTGGGCGATGAGCAGGTCGCCAAGGGCGAACTTGTGCTGATCAGCGCCATGGCGATCAATCGCGACCCCGAACTCTACCCCAACCCGGACAGTTTTCAGCCCGGACGCTGGGCGACGATCAAGCCATCGCCGTTTCAATATACGGTGTTCGGCGCCGGCGGCCACATGTGCCCGGGCGTCACCTTTGGCATGCAGATGATGAAGATCGCGCTCGCGACCATCCTGTCGACACGTACCGTGGAACTGGCGCCAAAGGCGCGGATCGCCTATCGAACCCGTGTGACGCTGGCGCCGATCGGCAACGTCGAGGTGATCATGCGCCAGCGCGGCCAGTCCGTTCGCCCGGGACGGGCTGTCGGCCGCTTTCTCGAACTGGTCGACCTCCCCGCATTGACATAAGGACTGCCGATGACCGCGCAGCAGAAAATGGTCCGCATCTACGATCGGGTCATGAAAAGCAGCAAGCAGCGCCGCTACTATGGCGGCAGCGGCTTCTACAATTTCGGCTATTGGGCGACGGGCGCCACATCGCAGCGCGAAGCCAGCGAAGCCCTTGTCGACACATTGCTGGCGCGGCTGCCAAAGAAGACGGGCAGCATTCTCGATGTCGCCTGCGGGCTCGGCGCGTCGACGAAGCGCTTGCTGCTCAGCTATCCGCCGGAGGCGGTCACCGCCATCAACATCTCCGACGCCCAGGTCGCTACAGCGCGCCAGAACGCGCCGGGCGCAACGGTGCTCCAGATGGATGCGGTCAAGCTCGCCTTTGCCGATGCAAGTTTTGACGCGGTGATCTGCGTGGAAGCAGCTTTCCATTTCGATACGCGCGCAGCATTCCTCGCGGAAGCGTTTCGCGTTCTCAAGCCGGGCGGCGCGCTGGTTCTCTCCGATATTCTGTTTCGCGGCTTCACATCATCGATCTCGGATCGGCTGGGCGTTCCGAAAGCCAATCTCGTGCCCGATATTGCGGCCTATCGGGCGCTTTTCGCCGCTGGCGGCTTTCAGGACGTCGAGGTGGAAGACGCAACCGACGATTGCCTCGGCGGCTTCCGCCGCAGCCTCGTCGCCTGGCCGGCGTCGGAACGAAGAAACGGCGCCATGAGCCTGAAGTCCGCCCTCGGCACGGCCGCCGTCTGCCGGCTGATCGCGGGTTATTTTGGCGCGGTCAGCAAGGCCTACTTGCTGGTGTCGGCAAAAAAGCCCTGACGCGAAGGCCTTAATCACATTTTGGTCATTTCCGACAATCTTGATGCTGCCGCCACAATATAAAGGGAAGCTGCCGGTGGCGGTCTCGTCCCTACCCTGCAGTTGTGCTCATTCCGACCAAGAAGGAACAACGCCCATGACCTTCCCCACTCCGATCCTCGCCGGCGCGTTCATGCTTGCCGGCGCCGCCTTGCTGGCGCTGCGGTCCGCTGCCTTGGCTGCGACGAAGCGATCGATGGTCAAGGTCCGCAGCAACCGGCCCCGGCCCGCTGGCCGCTCGAAAACCAACGACTGAAACCCAAGCCTGAGGGAAGACCATGGACGCCCAGGACATCGTGAACACCGTCTCCCAGAAGGCCGGTCTCAATCAGGCAACGACGGAGAAGGTCGTCGGCACCATTTTTTCGGTGCTCGAGCATGAGGCGGAAGGCACCAGCGTCTCCTCGTTCTTCGCCAAGATTCCCGGGGCCGACGCCCTCGCCCAGAAATACGACGTCATGGCTGCCGGCGCGGCCGGCGGCACCAGCGGCGGCGGCTTGCTGTCGTCGCTGCAAGGTGCGCTCGGCGGTGTGCTTGGCGAAAAGGCCGGCGCGCTGATCAACGGCGTCGCCGCGCTCAAGGCGTCCGGCCTCGACATGACACAGATCCAGAAGGCTGGCACGACCCTGATCCAGCAGGCGGAAGCCGCTGCCGGCCCCGACCTGACTGGCCAGGTGCTCAGCTCGGTGCCCAGCCTGAAGAGCCATCTCGGGCTCTGATCCCGCCTTCCCTCTCTCTCTACAATCTAGCGTATCGCGCCGGCGCTTTGGTCGGCCGCGCGGCCCGTCGCGGCCTGAGCGACCGTTGAAGTCTGGCAGGTCGCTCTGAAGCTGACGATCTGCTGTCTGCCAAAATATCGATATTTAGTGTTTTATGAGAAAAACCTACACTTTCTGGAAACCATGCATTGAGACGCCACGAGCGCTCGACTAGGCAATTAATCACCTATTAGAGGTTGAACTCCACGGTCACGGTTGAACTATCGGCAACCGTGTTTTGGAGGCAGCTACCCCTCTCGCCTATGTGGTTCATGTCGGAGGTCGAAACCAGCCCGCAGGCCAAAGCCATCATCCGCGCGATGCTGGCGCTTGGCCAGAGCCTCGATATCTCGGTCCTAGCCGAAGGCGTCGAGACGCACAGCCAACTGTCGATCCTACGCGCTGAAGGCTGCAACGAGGCACAAGGCTTCCTGCTCGGCCGCCCAGCACCGTTCGCCGAGATCTTCGCTCTTATGCATCACGACGAAGTCGCCGGCGCCGAAATGCCAGTCCACCAGGCTGTTGCCTAGGCAACAGCGCGCCAAGATTCAGGTCAGGCCGAGTCGAGAAAGGTGGGGCCGAGAACCGGCCTACGCCGGCCGTAGGTAGTGCGTCAGTTTCCACTCGCAACCCGAGTCGATTTGTGGCAGGCCACGTGTAAGTTGCAAGCGCGGTTATTCCCGGAGGAACAAAAGTGAGTGTCGTGAGCGGTGTGGTGCTTTGTACATCCTCTGCCGAAGACTGTTCGAGCCCGAACGGTCAGCCCGTTCTCTTTGAGCGCATACAGGAATGGCTGGCGGAGCGCGCCGGCCCCTTCCAACAACTTAACAGCGTCGAGGATAGCTTTGGCGGCAGCAAGCACCCGCAAATGTTTGTGGCCGGCGGCGGCTTCAACCATTTCCCTGAAGACGACTTTGCGGCCTACGTGATGTCGCTGCCTTGGCAAAACCCAGAAAACGTCGTGCTGGTGATCGAGCCCGAAGAAGGAGCGACCCGCGTCTTCAGGCACGAGAATTCAAACTGACGCAGTACCCGGCCGTAGCCTTAGCTGACACGCAACTCTCATAAATGGCTTCGGTCGGCGAAGGCCGGAAGCGCAGGTATCAGCCGTTCGCAGGCCGGCATCACCTGAATATCAGCGCACCTATTTCGGCAGCGTGTAGGCCATCACATAGTCGCCCGGCTTGGTGCCGACCGAACCGTGGCCGCCGGCAACGATGACCACGAACTGGCGCCCATCGGCGACCGTGTACGTCATCGGCGTCGACTGGCCGCCGGCCGGCAAACGGGCCTGCCAGAGCTGCTTGCCCGATGTCAGGTCATAGGCACGGAAATAGTCGTCGACAGCGGCTCCCAGGAAGGCGACGCCACCGGCGGTGATCATCGGCCCGCCAATGCCCGGCACGCCGACCTTGAGCGGCAGCGGCAACGGCGTCATGTCGTAGACGGTGCCGTTGCGGTGCTTGTAGATGATCTTTCCGGTCCTGAGATCGGCGCCCGCCACATAGCCCCAGGGCGGCGCCTGACAGGGAATGCCGAGCGGCGACAGGAATGGTCCCATCACCACTGCATAAGGCGCGCCCTCGTTGCGGTTGAGCCCCTGCTCGCTGCCCTTGGTGTCGCTGGGCGGCGGCACCTCCGCGCGCGGCACAAGCCTCGACGTGAACGCCAGATAGGTCGGCATGCCGAACATCACCTGCCGCACCGGATCGACCGCCACGCCACCCCAGTTGAAGGTGCCGAAATTGCCGGGATAGATCAGCGAGCCCTGCACGGACGGCGGCGTGTAGCGGCCCTCATAGCGCAATTTCTTGAGTTCGATCCGGCAGGCCAGCTGGTCGAACATGGTGATGCCCCACATGTCGGCGCCGGTCAGCGGCTTCGGATTGAAGCTGAGGTCCGAAGCCGGCTGTGTCGGCGAGGTGTGATCGCCTTCGATCGCGCCGCCTGGCGCCGGTACTTCCTTGACCGGAACGATCGGCTCGCCCGTGCGCCGGTCGAGCACATAGAGGTCGCCCTGCTTGGTCGGCCCGACCAGCGCCGGCACCACGCCGCTGGCGGTGGTGATGTCGACCAGCGTCGGCTGCGCCGGCACGTCCATGTCCCAGAGGTCGTGGTGCACGGTCTGCCGCACCCAGCGCAACTGCCCGGTGGCGAGATCGAGCGCCGTGATCGAGGAGGAAAACTTCTCGACATTGGCGCTGCGCCCGGCGCCGAGTTGGTCAGGGGTCTGGTTGCCGAGCGGCACATAGAGCAGGCCGAGCTTCTCGTCGGCGCTCGCCGTCGACCACATATTGGGTGAGTTGTTGGTGTAGGTCTGGCCCGCCGCCAGCGGCGTCGTCTCACCCGGATTGCCGGAATCCCAGTTCCACACCAGGGCGCCGGTGTCGACGTCGAAGGCGCGGATGACGCCGGACGGTTCCTGCGTCGAATAATTGTCGTTGACCGCACCGCCGACGATGATCTTGCCGCCCGATATCAGCGGCGCAGAGGTCGAATAATAATAGCCCGACTTCGGGTATGGCATGTTGGCGAGCAGGTTCAGCGTCCCGGCTTCGGCAAAGGACGGGCACACCTGACCGTTGGCGGCGTCGAGCGCGATCAGCCGCGCGTCGGACGTCGGTAGATAGACGCGCGTCGCACAGGGCTGGCCGGAGGCGATCTTGGCGTCGGCATAATAGGACACGCCGCGGCAGGTCTGGTGCTGGCGATCCTTGTCCAGCTTGATCTTGGGATCGAAGCGCCATTTCTCCTTGCCGGTTGCGGCATCGATGGCGATGGCGAAATTGTGCGGCGTGCAGATGTAGAGCGCGTCGCCGATCTTCAGCGGCGTCACCTGGTAGGTCGTCTCGCCAATGTCGTCGGGACCCTTCACGTCGCCGGTACGATAGGTCCAGGCCGGCTGCAGCGTGGCGACATTGTCCGATGTGATCTGGTCGAGCGGCGAATAGCGCTGGCCATACTGCGTGCGGCCATAGAAGTGCCATTCGCCTGCAGGCACATTGCCGCCGAGATCGGCGGTCGGCGTCACCTTGTCGCTGCTGAGTTCGCCGGCAATGTCCTTTGGATCGGCGGTCATCGAATAGCCGGCGACGGCGAGCGAGGCCAGCACCGCCAGGATCAGCGGGGCCCGCGCGTCGGGGCCGGTCAGGCCGCGCCGCGCCCACGGCGTCAACAGCCACAGCGCCAGAAGCACGATGACGCCGCCGCGCGGGCCGAGTTCCCACCAGTCGAAGCCGATTTCCCAGACCGCCCAGCACAGCGTCCCGATGACGATCGCCGCATAGAGCCACAGCGCCGTGGATTTGCGCCTGTAGAGCAGCCAGGCTGCGACCAGGAAGGCGATGCCTGTGATGAGGTAGTACCAGCTGCCGCCCAGCATCGCCAACCGGATGCCGCCGCCGCCAATCACCAGTCCGATAACAGCCAGAACCAGGGCGGTAAGGACGGTTGCCATGACGACACTCCTTCGGGCGCAACAGGCGAGCGGCCCAAACCGCCACCATGAAATGGAAACGTACCCCGCTTCCAATTCTATTTCATCCGCGGCCGCAGTTTTCCGCCCGCCTGCGCCCGGTGTCAAATTAGCAGAACAACATCCTTTGAAGCCCGGACTTGCTTTGCCTATCTTCTGGTTGTGTCGCCGCTCACGTCGATATGACGGGGCGTGGCATTCGCTATTCTTCTGCCGCCCGCTGGGCAATGCTATGCTTTGCCGATGAAAGCCGATGCCGCCTCGCTGCTCGAACAGGCCCGCAACGCCTATGGACGGCGGGCATGGGCAGATGCATTCGAGCTTTTGCGGGCGACGGATGAGATCGCGCCGCTGGGCCCGGAAGACCTGGAACGGCTGCTCTGGTCGGGAGGCATGCTGGACCGCGATGAGGACGTCTTCGCCGCCGGCGCGCGTCTCTACGACATGCATATCGAAGCCGGACGTGACGACCTCGCGGCCTACTGGGCATTCTTCCGTGGCTTCCGTCTTTTCGCATTGGGCGAGGAAGGCCACGCAACGGCCATGATCCAGCAGGCGCAACGCCTTGCGGATGGCTTCGGCCGCGAGTGTGCGGCGCATGGCTACCTGGTGTTGCTGGCCGCGCAAAAGGAGCTCATGACCGGCAATGACCCGGCATCTGAGATGCTGGCAAGACAGGCGCTGGCGGTCGGCGAACGCTGTTGCGACATCGACCTGATCGCCTTCGCCAGATGCTATCTCGGCCGTGCCCTGGTGCGGCAGGGCCGTATCGAGGAAGGCATCGCCTTGCTCGACGAAGCCATGCTTCCGGCTGCCGAAGGCAAGCTCTCGCCCATCGTCACCGGCCTCATCTACTGCAACCTCATCGCTGCGTGCCGGCAGGTCTATGCGCTCGACCGCTCGCGCGAATGGACCGATGCGCTGTCGGACTGGTGCGGAGCACAGCCGCAGCTGGTTCAGTTCCACGGCATCTGCATGCTGCACCGCGCCGAGATCCTGGAGTTGAACGGCGCCTGGCAGGAAGCCATTGCCGAGGCGCGGCGCGCGACGCTGTCGCTGGCCCACGCGATCGGCAACGAGATGGAGGCCGGAGCAGCCTATCAGGAGGCCGAAATCCACAGGCTGCGCGGCGAAGTCACCGCCGCCGAGAAGCTCTACCGTTCCGCCAGCCGGCTCGGGCTCGAGCCGCAGCCCGGCATGGCCCTGCTGCGTCTCATGCAGGGCCGGGCTGAACAGGCAGCGGCAACCATTCGCCGCGTGCTGGCCACGACCAAGGCCCCGCTGAGCCGGGCCCGCCTGCTGCCGGCGCTGGTCGAGATCATGATCGCCGCCGGGGCCAAAGTGGAGGCGCGCGACGCCTGCCAGGAATTGCAGGCGATCTCCCACCGCTTCGCCACCGACATTCTGGCCGCGATGGCCGCGCAGGCGAAAGGCGAAATCGAACTGGTCGAAGACAACCCGGCAGCAGCGCTCGGCCATTTCCGCGCCGCGCTGACGACCTGGCAGCGGGCCGGCGCGCCCTATCTGGAGGCGCGTCTGCGCGTCCTGGCCGGGCAGGCCTGCCGCAGCCTTGGCGACGAGGACAGTGCCGGGCTTGAATTCGACGCCGCCCGGGCGATCTTCGCCGAACTTGGCGCCGCGCCCGACCTCGCCCGCGTCACTGCTCTGACTGGACCAACCAATTCGCGTCCGCACGGCCTGACCCGGCGCGAGATCGAAGTGCTCGGCCTTGTCGCCACCGGCAAGACCAACAGGCTGATAGCAACCGAATTGGGCCTCAGCGAAAAGACCGTCGACCGGCATCTGAGCAACATATTCGACAAGCTCGCGGTCAACTCGCGCGCCGGAGCGACCGCTTACGCCTTCCAGAACGGCCTGCTCTGACGCTACGGCATGGGGGGAAATCCCCATGCCGTTTCTTTTGTCGTCTGGGGTATCTCCCCGAAGCGCCGCCGAGCCGGTTCGCTATCTTTGATCCATGACTGACGAACCGCATGGAGACGATCATGACCCCGACTTCGACATCCGGCCCAATCTCAACGCATGGAATTAAGCCCCGCAGCAGCCGTGTCGGCATCGCCGAGACCAGGGCGCGTGCCGGCGCGCTGCTGGAACAAGGCGTGGCGTTCATGCAACTGGAGGCCGGCACACTGCAGGCAGTTGGCAGCCAGGCGCCGATCGGCGACGAAACGCGACCAGTGCCGAGGGAAGAACATGTCGATGTCGTCGTCATCGGCGCCGGACAGAATGGCCTTTCCGTCGGCTATCACCTCGCCCACCGGGGCGTGAAATTCGTCATGCTGGAGGCCCGCGAACGCGTCGGTGACATCTGGCGTTCGCGCTGGGATTCGCTGCGCCTGTTCACACCAGCGCGTTTTGACGGGCTGATCGGCATGCCCTTCCCCGCTGGTCGTTATTCCTTCCCGACCAAGGACGACATGGCCGACTATCTGGAGACCTATGCTGGAAAATTTTCCTTGCCCGTGCGCACCGGCGTCAAGGTCGACGAGGTGACCCGCATCGACGGCCGCTATGTCGTGACGGCTGGCCGGACGCGGTACATCGCCAATCATGTCGTGGTCGCGGCCTCGAGCTACCAGAAGCCGAAGATCCCGGAATTCGCGGCCTCGCTCGATCCGTCGATCCGGCAATTCCATTCGGTCGCCTACAAGAACCCCGAGCAACTCAAGCCGGGCAGCGTGCTGCTGGTCGGCGCCAGCAATTCCGGCGCGGAAATCGCCATGGATCTCGTGCCTACGCACAAGGTCTGGCTGGCCGGCAGGCATCCAGGCCACATCCCGGTCGCCTACAATGGCTATCTCGCGATGCGCCTGATCCTGCCTGTCGTCTTCCGCTTCGTTTTCCATCGATTGCTCACCGTCGATACGCCAATGGGCCGCAAGGCAAAACCCGGGCAGCTCGCCCATGGCCTGCCGCTGATCCGGGTCAAGCCTCGGGATCTGGATGCCGCCGGCGTCCGCCGGGTCGCCCGCGTTGCCGGGGTCCGCGACGGCAAACCGCTGCTCGACGACGGCCAGCTTCTTGACGTTTCGAACGTCATCTGGTGCACCGGGTTTCGGGCCGGACTGGATTGGATCAAGCTGCCGATCTTCGACGACAGCGGCCGGGTGAAACAGTATCGCGGCGCTGTGGAGGGCGAAACCGGCCTCTATGTCTGCGGCCTGCACTTCCAGCACTCCACATCCTCGACGATGATCCATGGCGCGGCACGCGATGCCGGGTATGTCGCAGACAAGATCAGCGATCGGATGCGGGCGGCCGCCGGGTAAGGCCGGGCGAGAAGGTTTTGCACAGCTTGCCGGGTGCTGCGGCGACAATATTCGCACGGCGCCCGGGAATCTGGCTTCCAAACCAGAACAAAACGTAGACACTTCTGGCCTTTCGCCACCGAATCACTACATTCGGGGGCGATGTCCGGCTTTTCGGAAGACATGCCTTTTTTTGACGAACCGAACGCGCGGCCTACGGCCCCGTCGGGCATAGCCGCGCGCGCCATGGCGGCCCGCAGCGGCCACAACAATGCCCCCGATTATCTGAACGGCCTCAACCCCGAGCAGCGGCTGGCGGTGGAAACCACCGAAGGTCCGGTTCTGGTGCTGGCCGGCGCCGGCACCGGCAAGACGCGCGTTCTGACCACCCGCATCGCACACATTCTTGCCACCGGAAAAGCCTTCCCTTCGCAGATCCTCGCCGTCACCTTTACCAACAAGGCCGCGCGCGAGATGAAGCAACGCATTGGCCTGCTGGTCGGTGAAGCAGTGGAAGGCATGCCCTGGCTCGGCACCTTCCACTCGATCGGCGTCAAGCTTTTGCGCCGGCACGCCGAGCTTGCCGGGCTCAGATCCGATTTCACCATCCTCGACACCGACGATGTCGTGCGCCTGATCAAGCAGTTGATCCAGGCCGAAGGGCTGGACGACAAGCGCTGGCCGGCCAAGCAGTTCGCGCAGATGATCGACGGCTGGAAGAACAAGGGCCTTGGCCCCGCCGACATTCCGGAGGGCGACGCTCGCGCCTTCGCCAACGGCAAGGGCCGCGAACTCTACAAGGCCTATCAGGAGCGACTGAAGACGCTGAACGCCTGCGACTTCGGCGACCTTTTATGCCACCCGATCCGTATCTTCCGCGCCAATCCGGATGTGCTGAAGGAATACCACAAGCGCTTCAAATACATCCTCGTCGACGAGTATCAGGACACCAACACCGCCCAGTACATGTGGCTGCGCCTGCTGGCGCAAAGGCCGGAAGGTGTGGGAAAAAGCGCGAACGCCGGCGGCAAGCCGATCTCCCCCCATGTGGGGGAGATGTCCGGCAGGACAGAGGGGGGCGCGAAGGATCGCGGCGCCTCCAATGCCCACAGCGGAGATGCCGGCGGGACAGCGCCCCCCTCTGTCGGCTCCGCCGACATCTCCCCCACAAGGGGGGAGATTGGGCGCTCTTCGGCCGAAACCCGCGCCACCGTAAACATCTGCTGTGTCGGCGACGACGACCAGTCGATCTATGGCTGGCGCGGCGCCGAGGTCGACAACATCCTGCGCTTCGACAAGGATTTCCCCGGCGCTACCATCATCCGGCTGGAGCGCAACTATCGCTCCACCGCGCACATCCTCGGCACCGCCTCCCACCTCATCGCCCACAATGAAGGCCGCTTCGGTAAGACGCTTTTCACCGAAAAAATCGCCGAGGACGACGAGAAGGTGCATGTCCATGCCGCCTGGGATTCCGAGGAGGAGGCCCGTGCCGTCGGCGAGACCATCGAGACCTACCAGCGCGCAAAGCACAATCTCAACGACATGGCGATCCTGGTGCGCGCCTCCTTCCAGATGCGTGAGTTCGAGGACCGCTTCGTCACGCTCGGCCTCAACTACCGCGTCATCGGCGGCCCGCGCTTTTACGAGCGCCTCGAAATCCGCGACGCGCTGGCCTTCTTCCGCGTCGTCGCGCAAGGCGCCGACGATCTCGCCTTCGAGCGCATCGTCAATGTGCCCAAGCGCGGCCTCGGCGAAGCCACCATCCGCCAGATCCACGACACCGCGCGCGCACTGCGCATCCCGATGCTGGAGGCGGCGTCGAAACTTGCCGAAAGCGACGAGCTGAAGCCGAAGCCGCGCGCGGCATTGCGCGAGGTGTCGGCCAATTTCGAGCGCTGGCAAAAGGCGCTGGAAACCACCCCGCATGCCGAGCTCGCCGAGACCATTCTGGAGGAGAGCGGCTACACCGATATGTGGAAGAACGACCGCTCGGTCGAAGCCCCTGGCCGGCTGGAGAATCTGAAGGAATTGATCCGCTCGATGGAGGAGTATGAATCGCTGCGCTCCTTCCTCGAGCATGTCGCGCTGGTCATGGATGCCGAGCAGAATGCCGAGCTCGACGCCGTCAACATCATGACGCTGCATTCGGCCAAAGGCCTCGAATTCGAAACTGTTTTTCTCCCCGGCTGGGAGGAAGGCCTGTTTCCGCATCAGCGCGCGCTCGATGAAGGTGGCCGCTCCGGGCTGGAGGAAGAGCGCCGCCTCGCCTATGTCGGCCTGACCCGCGCCAAGAAGAACCTGCACATCTGGTTCGTCTCCAACCGCCGCATCCACGGGCTCTGGCAGTCGACCATCCCGTCGCGTTTCCTCGAAGAGTTGCCGAACGCCCATGTCGAGGTCGCCGAAAGCGGCAACTCCTATGGCGGCTACGGCAATTCCTATGGCGGCGGTTCTTTTGCCTCCGGACGTGGTGGCAGGCAGAATCCGTATGGCGCCTCACGCTTCGACAATGTCGGCGCCAACACCGGCAGCGCGGAAAAATCCGGCGCCTTCTCCAACACCTATGCGACACCGGGCTGGCAGCGCGCGCAAGCCAACCGAACCGAGGCAACCGACCGCAACTGGGGCTCGCGCTCCGGCCATCAGGTCGAGCGCATCGGCTATGGCGAGACGGACAGTGGCTATGGCGCTGGCCGCACCAGCGTCAAAGGCCGCACCATCGACGGCGAGCTGGTCGCCAAATCCGTCGCCGACACGCCGTCGGCCTTCAGCGTCGGCGACCGCGTCTTCCACCAGAAATTCGGCAACGGCAACATTTCGGCCATCGAAGGCAACAAGCTGACCATCGACTTCGACAAGGCCGGCCAGAAGCGCGTTCTGGACGGGTTCGTCGCGGCTGTGTGACGCCTCTCGGCTACAAAGAGCCTACTGTCACCGATACCGCGCCTGGTTCCATTTATGCCCGAGCAGCGACAGGATGATGATCAGGCCGTTGAAGAACTGGACGTAGAAGCCGCTGAGGCCCGCCGCCACGACGCCGGTCTGGATGAACGACACGGTGACGGCGCCGATGGCTCCCCCGACGACGGTGCCGATGCCGCCCCAGGTCGGCGTTCCGCCAACGAACACCGAGGCAAGCACCGGCAGCAGATAGCCGTCGCCTGCGGTCGGCCACCATGTGAAGTTGATCATCACCGAAAAGGTGCCGGCGATCGCGGCACCGATGCCGACGAAGACGAACACTTTCACCCGCACGCGCTTGACGTCGATGCCCATCTGCTGGGCGCTGTCAGGGTTGTCGCCGACCACCCTCACCTGCGCGCCGAAGCGATGGCGGTTGTAGAGCATCGCCGACAATACGACGAAGGCGATGGCCCAGAAGATCTGCACCGGAATGCCGTAGAGCTGGCTGGAGAAGATCTTGTAGGCCCAGCTGTCGGCAAGGCCGGTCAGCGCCATCGACTTGCCCTCGTTGATGATCTGGATCAGGCCGCGCAGCAGGAAATTCATGCCGAGCGTGGCGATCAGCGACGACAGCCCGCCATAGACCACCAGGGAGCCGACCAGGAAGCCGAGCAGCATGCCGGTGACGAGTGCGGCGGCGATGCCTAGAAATGGATCGTAGCCGGCCTGCACGACCAGCGCGAAGACCCATGAGGCAAAGCCCATCGTCGCCGGAAACGACAGGTCGATCTCGCCGCAGGTGACGACGAAGACCAGCGGCACCACCACGAACAGCGCCACCGGCAGCGTGGTCAGCACCGAACTGTAGAGATACCAGGTGGTGAACACGGTCGGGTTGGCGATCATGAACACCGCCATCATCACCACGAACACGCCGAGCGTGCCGAGCGAAGCCCGGTTGTCGAGGATGAAGCCGCGCATCCAGTGATCGGATGGGTGCTTCCACTCCTTCTGGGGGCTGGGGCGGGGAATGCCGGCGGGGTGCAGATCAGGTTCCATGGTCTTGCTCATCGTGTTGCGTGCTCCGCGTCGCCGGCATCGTGCAGCCCGGGCAACCCGCCCGGATGCGCGACGTCTTCCATGAAGTTGATGAGGTCTTCAGCCGACTTGACCTCGCTGCGGTCGGCGGTCAGCGCGACCTTGCCGCGGTCCATCACCACGAAGCGGTCGGCAATGTCGAAGACGTGATGGATGTTGTGGCCGATGAACAGGATCGAGCGGCCGCTCGCCCGTACCTGGCGCACGAAATGGAACACCTTGGCGGTCTCGGTCAGCGACAGTGCCGTCGTCGGCTCGTCGAGGATGATCAGCTCCGCCTGCTTGTAGATGGCGCGTGCGATCGCCACGCCCTGGCGCTCGCCGCCGGAGAGCTGGCCGACGATCGACTGTGGCGTGAACACTTTCGAAGTGAAGCCGATCTCGCGCATCAGCCGGCTCGCCTCCTCGATCTCCTTGTTGACCTTCAGCCAGCCCATGAAGCCAGTGAGTTCGCGGCCCATGAAGATGTTGCGCACGATGGTCTGCTGCACGGCGAGCGCCCGGTCCTGGAACACCGTCTCGATGCCGGCGTCGCGCGATCGTGCCGCACTCCATCCCGTCACCGGCTTGCCGCGCACGAGAATCTCGCCGCTGGTCGGCTTGACCACGCCCGACAGGATCTTGATCAGCGTCGACTTGCCGGCGCCATTGTCGCCGATCAGGCCGACCACCTCGCCGCGGTCGACGCTGAGATTGACCCCGCCCAGCGCATAGACCTGGCCATAGGACTTGCTGATGTCGCGCAGTTCGATGATGCGTTCGGCCATCGTATCCTCGCTTGATTGTCGCTTGCCAGCCTCTTTGCCGGCGGTCCCGCCGGCCGGGCGAAATCCCGGCCGGCAGCCTTGGGAGGTCAGCGCAGCGCCTGCTTGGCCAACTCGGAAACGATCTCGTAGTTCTGCGGCGTGACGAAGCCGGCGCCGGTGTCGACATTCATTGGCGCCAGCCCAAGCACCACTTGCTGGCAGAGGCTGAGGATCGGCAGATAACCTTGCATGAACGGCTGCTGGTCGGCCGTCAGCTGCACCCAGCCGCCCTTGAAGGCCTCGACGATCTGCGGGCTGGTGTCGAAGCCGAAGTTGAAGATGTCACCGGCCTTCCTGCCCGCGGCCTGCATGTAGGTCGGCACATTGCCGAGCATCTGTCCGCCGGGATAGCCGACCGCCTTGACGGTGGGGTTGTTGAGCAACGCGGCGGTGATCACCGGGATCGCGAGATTCGGATCTGCAGCCCATTCGGGTACAGAATTGATTTGAATGACATCGATGCCGGCCTCTTTCAGCGCGGCCACCGTCCCACGCTCGCGTGCGCCCCGGCTCTCATTGTCGAACGGGCCGATCATGATCGCCTTGTCGCCGGATTTCAGCCCGGCCAGCTTGAACGCCTCGGCGCCGAGCGCACGGCCCTGCTGTTCCTGCTGGGCGCCGACATAGCCGCCGCCGAACGCCGCCGTCACCGTCGGCACAGGCACGTTCTGGTACATCATCTTGATGCCGTCCTTATGCGCCTGCTCGGCGAGCGGCATGATCGCGGCGTCGCCCGGATGGCCCATCATGGCGATGCCGGCGGGCTTGACCGCGACCGCCTCGCGCAATTGCTGCACCATCTTTTCGACGTCCCAGCCGGAGAAGATGTAATCGACCTTCGGCCCGAGATCGGCCTCGGCCTGCTTGGCGCCATTATAGACGATGGTGCCGAAGGCGTCGCCCTCGGCGCCGCCGACGAAGAAGCGGATGTGGACGTCCTTGCACCATTTGGCGTCGAGCGCCTGCGCGGGCAAGGTCGAGATCGCAGCGGCGAGCGCGGTGGCGGCGGCCACGACGGTCGAGCGCAGAAGTGTCCTTCTCATCGTCATGCTCATGCACTTATCCTCCCTTTGTTCCCTCGCAAGCCGAGGGGTTTCGACGATCGGCAATACGCCGCAATCTTGGCTGGCCGGCACCTTCCCGCCGGCCCGCACTCACACCGGATTCGGCAAGAAGCTGGCACCTCCCCGGCATTGCTTGAGATAGTCCAGCGCCCGCACCTGGCCGGTGATTTCGAGATCGTCGCGATAGACCGGGTCGTGCCAGCCCTCGATGTCGATGGCGCCCTTGTAGCCGGCCAGCCGCAATTCGCTGATCACCCGCGTCCAGTCGCTGTCGCCGAAGCCCGGCGTGCGCATCTGCACGAAGGGCAGACGGCCGAACACGCCATGCTCGCGGATCACGTCCCAGCGCACCGTCGCGTCCTTGCCGTGCACGTGGAAGATGCGCGGCGCCCATTTGCGGATCTGCGGCATCGGGTCGATCAAATAGACGAGCTGGTGGCAGGGCTCCCATTCCAGGCCGAGATTATCGTCAGGCAATTCGTTGAACATCATCTCCCAGGCATCCGGATTGTGGGCGATGTTCCAGTCGCCCGCCGCCCAGTTGCCGTCCATGGCGCAGTTCTCGAAGGCGATGCGCACACCCTTGTCGGCGGCGCGCCTGGCCAGGGGCCCCCAAACCTCCTTGAAGCGCGGCAGGCTTTCCGGCAGCGGCTTGCCGCGAAGGCGGCCGGTGAAACCGCTGACCGTGGAGGCGCCGAACAGATGCGCGTTGTCGATCACCGTTTCCCAGGCCTTGAGCACACCGCGATCGACATCGCCGCTCTCCAGCGGATTGCCGAACACGCCAAGCGAGGAGACCGTGACGTCGGCATCGCCGATCGCCTCGCGAATCTCACCGGCGAGGCGCGGCAGGTCCTTGCCGCCCAGCGTCTGCCAGAAGAAGGGCTGGACGCTCTCGAAGCCGAGCGGCAGGATCGCCTTGATATAGGCGGCTGGGTCTTCAAGATTGGCCCGCACCATGGTGCCGATCCTGATGTCGAGAAGCGGGTTTGGCATCATTGTTGTTCCTGTGAAGCGATCGCCACCCGGCGCCCGGTCTCGGCGCTCTCGATGGCGCCAAAAACCATGGCCAGGCTCTTGATGTTGTCGGATCCGCGCGTTTCCGGCTCGGTGCCGGTCTCGATGGCGCGCATGAAATCCTGGATGATGCCGAGATGGCCGCCAATGCGGTCGGCGGGATCGAGCGGCGGCACGATGATCGGCTGGGTCAGGTCGAACAGGCCGTCGCGGACCGACAGAACAACTTCCGCCTTCAGCCCCTCCTCGCCGTCCCAGACCAGGCTGCCGTTCTCGGCGATGATGCGCCACGTGCTTTCCCAGCTGGTGCGGAAGCCGGCGGCGCACCAGCTGCCGGCGTAGGTGAAACGCTTGCCGCCGCCGAGATCGAAGACGGCGCTTGCCGACGATCCCTGCCGATACCAGGAATTGGCCGGCTCCCATTCCTGGCAGTAGACACCGGCCGGTTCGCCGGCGACCATGTAGCGGGCGGCATCAAATGTGTGGATCGCCATGTCGAGCAGCAGCACATGCGCCATCTCTTCGCGAAAACCGCCGAAATGCGGCGCGACGAAGAAGTCGGCATGGATGCTGGTTGGCGCGCCGATGGCGCCGGAATCGAGAAAGCGCCTGATGCGCCTGACATTGGCGACATAGCGCCGGTTCTGCACGACGGCATGGATACGCCCGGCACTGCGCGCCGCCTCGACGATGGCGCGCGCATTCCTGGGACTGTCGGCGAGCGGCTTTTCGGTCAGCAGATGGCAATCATGGGCAAAGGCCGAGAACGCAACGTCGCGCCGCGCGGCGGGAACAACGACGTCGAAAACGGCATCGGGCCGGGTCTGGTCGAGCACCGCGTCGAGGCTGGTGCCGATGACGGCGCCGGTGAGCTCGTATTCGCGCGCCCTCGCCTTCGCCCTGTCGGCGTCAAGGTCGACAAGGCCGACAATGGCGAGCCCGGCAACCTGCCTGGCTGCATCAAGCCAGGCCTTGCTCATCGCTCCGCAACCGACCAGGACGACGTTGATCATCCAGCACTCCTCCCTCTCGGTCCCTCCAGACCGGTCGTCACGGCATTCACGGCTTGATCGTAAACGTTTTTCCGTAAACGTTTACGAGAACACACCCGATGAGGTAGAATGTCAATCGCCTGCTTGTAAAAAATCGTCTTGTCGCCTTGGCCTGAGCAGCCGCCGGTGATAGCGAGGGTTGGGGGAGAACTGTCCTTTGGCGTCCAGCATTCACGACCTTGCACGTCACCTGAACATTTCGATCGGCACCGTGTCGCGGGCGCTGAATGGACGCGCCGACGTCAATGCCGATACGCGTCAGCGCGTGCTGGCGGCGGCCAAGACGCTGAACTATTCGCCGAACCAGTCCGGTCGCAGTCTGCGCCAGGGCGCCACCCATTCGATCGCCTTCATGCTGCAGCCGCATCCGGGTGACCAGCAATATGGCGAGCCGTTCTTCATTCCGTTCCTGATCGGACTCCAGGCTAAACTGGCTGAGAGCGGGCTCGACCTCACCGTGGTCATGGGCGCGCCCGGCGACTATCAGTCGGAACGTCTGCGCCGTGTCGTCGAGACGCGCCGCGCCGACGCCGTGGTGCTTGCCTGGACGCGGCGCGAAGACGAGCGCATCGATTATCTGACCCAGGCCGGCTTCCCTTTCGCCACGCTGGGCCGCAGCCGCTCCGGCGCCAAATCCTATCCCAGCCTCGACCTTGACTTCGAAAAGGCCGGTGCCGACGCGGTCGACCGGTTGGTGGCGCGCGGCCACCGCCGCATCGCCGCCATCCGTCCGTCGCTTGACCTCAATTTCGGCTATCTGTTTCTCGACGGCTATCGCAAGGCCCTGCGGCGGCATGGCATCGAGGTCGACCCCGCCCTGATTGCCTCCGGCTTCATCAACGAGGCCGGCGGCTACGAGGTGACACCGCAGGTCATGCAGGCCAAGCCGACCGCCATCATCTTCAACAATGACGCGATGGCGCTTGGCGGCTGCAAGGCGTTGGCCGAGATGGGCATCAAGCCCGGTCACGACATGGCGGTGACCGTCATCGTCGACACGCCGCTCTGCCGCTACTTCTCACCGGCGCTGACCGCCTTCCGCCCGGCGCTGGAGCCGATGGGCCAAAGGCTCGCCGAGATTCTGCTGGCCTCGATCCCGGCCTTCGCCGGCCCGGACGGCCCGCGCCTCATCCGCGAGGTCTGGCCGCTGGAGTTGGTCGCGCGCGACAGCGATTGATCTGGAGCAGCGGCTGGTGGCTAAGGCCGGTAGCTCAATCCACCTTCTTCTCGCCCCTCTCGCCTGCCTTGACGATATCGCCAGTGGTGAACAGGATCTCCTTCAATTCCGCCCGCCAGTCCGTCTTCTGACGCAGCAGGAATTCCAGATCCATGCCGAAATGCTTGAATTCCTCGCCTTGCGCGTTCTTCATGATCGCCTTGGCCTGAGGGTCTTTTTCCACCGACATGCGCTGTTCGTACCAGCCGATCGCCTCCGCCTCCTCGATCAGCGAGGTGATCATGCGGGCAAAGGTTCGCACCTTCTGCGACAGTTCTTCCGGCGGCTCGTGATACTGATCGAAACCCATTTCTGTCCCTTCCTGATCCCATAGCCCGGCCGATCAAGCGAAGCGGCATCAGGCTTCGTTGCAACGGATCAGAATGGAGAATGGTTCCGGCTGCCGGCGAGCCCGCCCCTGTCACGCCAGTATCATGTTCGCGTCCTAGACCGCTTCCGGGAAAAGGGCTCGCGGCATCGTCCGATGCGACGTGGAGTCCTTTCGGGTTTTGGCCGCTCCAGCTTTGTCGCAAAGAGGATAATCATGAAGAACTCGCACCTAACCCTGTCGCTCGGCGTCGCGCTGGCGCTGTTCGGCGCCGTGACGCCGACGCTGGCCGACGGCACCGCCACCATCGGCGGCCTCGTCAACAAGGGGCTGGTCGGCGTCGGCCGCATCCCGGCCAACCTGAAGGACAAGTTCGGCGAGACCTTCGGCTCCGGCTCCGGCATGTCGATCGACACCGCTGGCTGGACGCATGACGCCGACGGCTACAGGGGCTCGCTGTGGCTGCTGCCGGACCGCGGCTACAACGTCGTCGGCACCACCGACTACCGGCCGCGCCTCAACACGATCGGCATCGAGTTCACGCCGGTGGCACCCGGTGCCGCTGCTGCGGCCGGACAGGAACAGACGGGCGTCAAGGCGACGCTCGCCGACACCATGCTTTTGACCGACGACAAGGGTGCTGACGCCACCGGCCTCGACCCGCTCAACGGCGTTCGCGCGGCAAGCGGCGACCTGCCGATCCTGCCCGAGGTCAACGGCAAGCTGGCGCTCGACAACGAGGCGATCGCGCGGCTGCCCGACGGCACCATGTTCATCTCCGACGAATACGGCCCCAACATCTACCGCTTCTCGGCCGACGGCCATTTGCTGTCGGCCACGCAGCCGCCGGCCGCCCTGGTGCCGATGCGCCATGGCGCGCCGAATTTCGCGTCCGACAATCCGGGCCCGGGTGCGGCCGAGCCCGATCCGAAGGATCCCGACACCGGCCGTCAGAACAACCAGGGCCTCGAAGGCATGGCGCTGACACCGGACGGCAAGTTCCTCATCGCCGTCCTGCAATCGGCGCCGCGGCAGGATGGCGGCGATTCTGGCTCGACGCGCCAGAACACCCGCGCGCTGGTCTATGACGCCTCCGACCTCGCCCACCTCAAACTGGCGCATGAATATATCGTGCCGCTGCCGGTGTTCACCGACGCCACGGGCAAGACCAAGATCGCCGCGCAAAGCGAGATCGTGGCGCTGTCCGACCAGACGTTTCTGATGATCACGCGCGACAGCAACAACGGCCAGGGGCTGAAAGGCGACACCTCGCTTCTGCGCCTGATCAACATCGTCGATCTCTCCGCGGCGACCGACATTGCCAACGGCGCCTTCGACGCTGCCGACAAGTCGGTCGCGCCCAAGGGCGTGCTTGACCCCTCGGTGACGCCGGCCAAGCTGACGCCGTTCATCGACATCAACGACAAGGGTGAGCTCGGCCGCTTCGGCCTGCACAATGGTGCGCCCAACGACAAGAACAACCTCTCCGAGAAGTGGGAAGCGATGTCGGTGGTCAGCGTGCTCGATCCGGCGTTGCCCGACGACTATTTCCTGTTCGTCGCCAACGACAACGACTTCCTCACACAGGACGGCTTCCAGGTCGGCGCGCCCTACAAGGCCGAGGACGGCGCCGATGTCGACACCATGTTCCTGGTCTATCAGGTCACGCTTCCGGGCCTCGCCAAGAAGTAGTCGGATACAATGGAAAAAAGCGGACGCGCCGGGCGAGTCCGCTTTTTTATCGGCGATCAGCGATACCGCTGAGAAACTTACTTCAGAATCTCCGCGTCCCTTGGCACGCCGGCATCGATCGGCTCGGCGGTCCTGTTCGACACGGCGGAGTTCTCCCCGGCGACCGAGAAGGTCTCGCGCACATGGACCTGGGTTACGCCGTTGACCCGGCTGTACAGGTCGATGATGTCCTGGTTCATGAAGCGCACGCAGCCCGACGATGCGTTCTTGCCAATGGAATCCCACTCTGGAGTGCCGTGCAGCCGGTACATCGTGTCCTTGCCGTCACGGAACAGATAGAGCGCACGGGCGCCGAGCGGGCTCTGCGGTCCCGGCGGCATGCCGTCCTTGTATTTCGCCAGTTCCGGCCGGCGCTGGATCATTTCTGGCGGTGGCGTCCACACCGGCCACTTCTTGCGCGCCTGAACGACAGCGGTGCCGGTCCAGCCGAAACCGGCCTTGCCGAGGCTGACGCCGTAGCGGATGGCCTTGCCGCCGTCGCGCACCAGATAGAGGAAGTGCTCCGACGTATCGACGACGATGGTGCCGGGCTTTTCTCCGGTCGGATCGTCCACGATCTGGCGCACGAACTTCGGATCGAGCTTGGATATCGGGATCGCCGGCAGTTGGTAGCCCTCGTCGACACGTGCCGCGTACATGCTTTCGGCAGCGCCGAAAGCCGAATCGCTTGGCGGCGGCGGCGCTACCACCGGCGGCGGCGCCACGTCCGTCGTTGTGCAGGCCGAAAGCGCCACGGATGCAGCACCCAAGGCGGATGCCCCCAGAAACGCGCGCCGGTTCAGGCGCTCAGAAAAAAGCGGATTGTCGGACATGATATTGCGCCCCACGCGGCGACGATCCATATCCCATTCCGAATGCTTTGAGAACCTGATTGGCGCAGGCGCGCAAAGCGGAATGTTCCGATGCCGCATCGACCTTGTCCGTTAAATCGGCGATCATTGCGACCGGACTGAGACAGCGCCGAGCAGCCCACCATGGACGAAAAGATACTCGCGCGCCGGCGCACCGGCGACCTGACCAGCGGCCCGATCCCGCGCACGCTGCTGCTGTTCGCGCTGCCGGTGCTCGGCTCCAACGTGCTGCAGTCGCTTAACGGCTCGATCAACGCCGTCTGGGTCGGCCGCTTCCTCGGCGAATCGGCGCTGACCGCGACGTCCAATGCCAATCTGGTGCTGTTCCTGATCCTCGGCACGGTGTTCGGCATCGGCATGGCGGCGACCATCCTGGTGGCGCAATCGGTCGGCGCGCGTGATCTGCCGGAGGCGCGGCGCATCGTCGGCACCAGCGCCACTTTTTTCTTCATCGTCTCGGTGGTGTTCGCGGTCTGCGGCTGGATCTGGGTTGATGCCATCCTCAACACGCTGGGCACGCCGGCCGACGCGCTGCCGTTGGCCCGCTCCTATCTGCGCATCATCTTCGTTGCCGTGCCGATGATGAACCTGTTGTCCTTCGTCATGACGGTGCTGCGCGGCGCCGGCGATTCGCGCACGCCGTTTTTCTTCATGGCGCTCGCGGTCGTGCTCGACATCGTCTTGAACCCGCTGCTCATCCGCGGCATCGGCCCCTTCCCCGAGCTCGGCATTGCCGGCTCGGCCACCTCGACACTGATCGGCCAGACGGTGAGCGTGATTGCCATCCTCGTCGTGCTCTATGCGCGCAAGCACCCGCTCAGGCTCGCCGGCGCCAACCTGGCCTTGCTGCGGCCGGACCCGGCGCTGCTGCGCATCGTCGTCTTCAAGGGCGTGCCGATGGGCCTGCAGATGATCGTCATCTCGGCGGCAGCGCTGACCGTGATGGGCATGGTCAACTCCTATGGCTCGCAGGTCGCCGCCGCCTACGGCATCGCCGCGCAGCTGTGGACCTATATCCAGATGCCGGCGCTGGCCATCGGCGCGGCGGTGTCCTCGATGGCGGCGCAAAATGTCGGCGCCGGCCGCTGGGACCGGATCGGCCGCATCGCCGCGTCCGGCGTCGGCTTCAATCTGGTTTTGACCGGCGCCCTGGTCGCCGTGCTGTTCGTCTTCGACCGTTCGGTGCTCAGCCTGTTCCTCTCCAGCGACAGCACCGCGATCGACATCGCCGCCCACATCAACAAGGTCGCCTCCTGGTCGTTCATCCTGTTCGGCATCACCATCGTGCTGTTCGCCACCGTGCGCGCCACCGGTGCGGTGATGCCGCCGCTGATCATCCTGGTGATCTCGGTACTGATCGTGCGCACCGGCTTTGCCTACTTCATGCGTAGCGTGATCGGCGAGGAAGCGCTGTGGTGGAGCTTTCCCGCGGGATCGATCACCTCGCTGCTGCTCGCCGCCGCCTACTACCGCTTCGGCCGCTGGCGCACCATGCACATGATCGAGGACAGGCCTGCCGCCGGTGAGCCGCCGGACACCGGCCTCGGCGTGCCGCGCCAGCGCGCCAACATGATGCCCGAGACACCGAACGGGTGAATGGTTGGCGCCCCAGCCGGTTCCCCCAGCCATTTGGCCGGTAGCCGCACGTTCCGCCATCGCGTAGATTTCACCCTATAGAGAGGGGGAATCATGGGCAAAGGCCGGGTCGAGGCATTCACCGATGGCGTCGTCGCCATCATCATCACCATCATGGTGCTGGAGCTGAAAGTGCCGCATGGCGAGGATCTTTCAGCCCTGGAACCGCTGTGGCCGATCTTCCTCTGCTATGTCCTGTCCTTCATCAATGTCGGCATCTACTGGAACAATCTGCACAACATGTTTCACACCGTGCAGCGCGTCGATGGCGGCGTGCTGTGGGCAAACCTCAACCTATTGTTCTGGCTGTCCTTGATTCCGGCGACGACGGCCTTCATGGGCGAGAACCATTTCGCGCCGGTCCCCGTAGCGGTCTATGGCGTGGACCTGGTGCTGTGCGCTATCGCCTACACCATTCTCGTCACCAAGCTGCACCATTTGCACGGCCACGAGACTGCCTTCGCCAAGGCGCTGGGCAGTGACCGCAAGGGCAAGATCTCGGTGGCCCTCTACATCTGCGCCGTCCCGCTTGCCTTCGTCAACCAATGGATCGGCGTTGCGATCTTCGTGCTGGTGGCCGCGATCTGGTTCGTGCCGGATCGGCGTTTTTCCCGGGTGCTCGAAAAGTAGCGCCTGCCGCTCCTACTTGCGCATCGCCTTCAGCTTTTCGGCGACCGAAGCGGCGAGATCGGCATAGCGCTCCTCCAGCCGCTCGGCCGCCTTGATGATTGAAAAATCATGGCCGAATTTCTCCAGCGCCATGCGCAGTTTCTCGACGAACTCGGCCTGCTTTTCGAGCGCCGAAAACAGCGTCTTCACCTGCGCCTCGCTGATATCAGGATTGGCCAGCATTTGCGGCACCTCGCGACCCATCTGGTCGCCTGTGGCGGTCTGTTCTCTAAGGATCTCGATCCAGTCGGCCAATCCGCAGTCTCCCTGTTCAGCCGCAACATGCGCAGCCGTCGCGGACGCGGTCAACCCGAACACGCTGGACGGCCTTGCACGAAGCGCATCCCGCGCTAAGTTCGGCGCAACCCAAGACAAGGAAGAAATCATGACCACCGATGCCGAGATCCAGACCGCTCTGCCCGCCCTTAGCCCAGGCAACGTCGCCGTCATCACCGGCGGCGCCAGCGGCATCGGTCTTGCCGCTGCCAAGCGGCTGGCGGCGATGGGCATGAAGATCGTGCTCGCCGACATCGCTGGTGCGCGCCTCGACGAAGCCACCCGCACTGTTGCCGCGATTGCCGGCAACGATGGGGTTCTCGCCATCGCCACCGACGTTGCGAAGGCCGACGACCTCGACCGGCTGGCCGAAAAGACGTTCGCCGCCTTCGGCGACGTGTCGCTGCTGATGAACAATGCCGGCGTCGGCAACAATCCGGGAAAGCCCTGGGAGAACCGCGACGCCTGGAAGCGGCTGCTGGACATCAATTTCTGGGGCGTCGTCCACGGTGTCGAGGCCTTTGCCCCGCGCATGCTGGCATCGGGAAAAGCTGGCCTGATCGTCAACACCGGCTCCAAGCAAGGCATCACCACGCCACCCGGCAACCTCGCCTACAACGTCTCCAAATCAGGCGTCAAAACGTTCACCGAGGGCCTGGCGCATGCATTGCGCAACGAGCCGGGCGCCAGGATCAGCGCACATCTGCTGATCCCGGGCTTCACCTTTACCGGCCTGACCGAGGGGGCGACTGAAAAGCCGGCCGGCGCCTGGACCGGCGAGCAGGTCATCGACTTCATGCTGGCGTCGCTGCTGCGTGGCGATTTCTATATTCTGTGCCCCGACAACGAGGCAGCGCGGCCGATGGACGAAAAGCGCATGGCCTGGGCGATCGGCGACATCATCGAAAACCGCCCTGCTCTGTCGCGCTGGCACCCCGACCACAAGGATGCTTTCGCAGCTTTCATGAAAGGCTGACGCTCAAGCCGCCTGCTTCTTCGCGCCGCGCTTCTGCGCCACGGCCTTCTTGGCGGCCATATCGGCGATCTCCCGGTCATGCCGCTTGGCCGCGCGTTCGCAGCGGTCGCGGATTTCCTCGACTTCGGATTCGGTCAGGTGCTCGATGCCGATGAAATGATTGTGGCCTTTGCTGACCCGGATCAGCTCGTCGAGCTTGGCCTGGATCGCCGCACCATCGCGGTTCTGCGTGTTCTGGATCAGAAACACCATCAGGAAGGTGATGATCGTCGTGCCGGTGTTGATGACCAGCTGCCAGGTATCGGAAAAGCCGAAGAGCGGCCCGCTTCCCGCCCAGACCACGATGATCAGGCAACAGGCGGCAAAAGTCAGCGGCAGGCCGGCAAGGTGCGCGACCTCGTTGGCGACCTTCGTAAAAAGTTTCTCGAACATCTGAAAAATCCCAAAATGGCGGCGACGAGATGACCCCGGACGAGATCATCTCGCGCCGGGGAGAAACAACCGGCGGCCGCTCCGGGTTCCCTGCCGAAAAGGATTTCGTGAACAATCGCATGCACGTCTGACGAGCTCAGGAAGCGTCGTTTTCCCAGCGGTCGAGGAAAGCCTCGATCGGCATCGCCTGCATATCGGGGACGGCTTTGGCCAGTTTTTCCGGCGTCCAGTCCCACCAGGCGAGGCTTTCGATCCGCGCCACAATCCCGCTGGTGAAACGCGGCCGGAGCGGCTTGGCGGGCACGCCGGCGACAATCGCATAAGCTGGCACATCGCGCGTCACCACCGCATTGGCGCCGACGATCGCGCCATTGCCGATGCTGACGCCCGGCATGATCACCGCGCCATGACCGATCCAGACATCGTGGCCGATGGTGACCGCCTTGGCCTGCCGCCGCGCCTTGAACGCGGTGTCGACACCCAGCCAGCGGAAATATTCGTTCGGCCGGTAGCTGACCTTGTGCTGGGTCACCCGTTCGATCGGATGCTCCAGCGCATTGATGCGGCTGTTGGCGGCGATCGAGCAGAATTTGCCGATCGTCGTGTAGATCGCTTCCGAATGGCGCTCGAAATAGGAGAAATCGCCGACCGTCACTTCGCGCAGCACGACGCGCTCGCCGATAGAGGCGTAGCGCCCAAGCTTGCACGCCTTCAGCTCCGCGGTCGGATGAATGCGCGGTTCGGGGTCTTTCAGGACAAGATTTTCCGGACGGTCCATGCGGGCGATTTACGCCCGAGCGATTGGTCCCGCAAGCGGGACCAATCGTCCGTCAGCTGTTGCCAACCTTTATTTCGGCTTGCCGCTGGTCCACACCACGTTCTGGCCGTAGAGCGGAACGGTGGTGACCGACATTTTGGCCGAGCCATCCTGCACCTGGCGTGAATGCGACAGGTAGATCAGCGTCTCGTTGGTCTTGTCGTAGATGCGGTTCACCACCTGCTTCTTCCAGATCAGGCTGATGCCTTGCTTGAACACCTCCTCACCGGCCTCGCTCATGTCGATATCACCGATGGTGATCGGCCCGGTCTGGCGGCAGGAGATCGAGGAATCGGAAGGGTCTTCGAACCAGTTGCCTTTCTGCAGGCGGTCGATGACGCCGCGATCGAAATAGGAGACGTGGCAGGTGACGCCCTCGACCTTGGGATCCTTGATCGCCTCGACGATGATGTCGTTGCCGAGCCAGTCGACGCCGACCTTGCCGACTTCCTCGGCGACCGCTGCACCAGAGCCTACGACAAGGCATGCGGCCAAAGCGCCGCCGATCAGTTTCTGCAAGGGAGCCTCCTGCGGGTTCGAGTTGCCGACATCAGGTGGGATAAGCTCGCCCCGTTTACAAGCTAGGCCTGGCCGAACGCGAGCATCCGCCGCAGCACGTCGCTCCTAAGGACAAAATGCTGAACCAGCGCGCCGGCAGTGTGCAACAGCACGACATAGAGCAGGATGTTCTTGCCCAGCACATGCACCAGCCCTGCCCCGGGCACGCCCAGGAACCAGGCGGCGGCGCCCGACAGCGGCACGATGAAGATAAGCCCATAGATGACAAAATGCGTGGCCTTGGCCAGCAGCCGCAGCGCCTTGTGTTCCATCCCCGAAACCGCCGGAACGCCGCGCGTGGCCCTGAGCCAGAGCCGCCAGCTGGCCAGAACCAGCACAGCGAGGCCGATCACGACATGCAAATAGGCCAGCGGCAGGTCACCGGGCGACGCCTCCTGGCCCCGGCGCAAGGCACGCCAGACATGCTCCATGCCGTCATGGGCGAGGAATTGCACCAGGATCAGCGCGGCAATGCTCCAGTGCAGCCAGATCTGGGTCTTAGAATAGGAGGCAACAGGCGTATCCGGCATTGGCTGGTTCCACTGCAAAAGCGCAGACTATCAAAATAGGCGGGGGTCCGAACCGTTCAAATTACGATTTGGTAAGGCGGTATCGAAGACCGGTTGCGGCAACGCGACATCTTTGCGTGCGCGCGGCCAACCCGCTAAGAGTGTTCGCCGAATGGTGCTGATCCAGCACCCAGTGAAAATCACGACGGACATTTACTGATGATGCGTTCAATTCTGGTCGGCATTCTCGTCCTGATGGCGGCGGGCATTGGCTGGCTCACCTTCGACTGGTACCGCGGACACTATGGCGGCGAGCCATACGGCAGCGCCTTCACGCTGGTCGACCAGAAGGGCGCGCCGATCACCGAAGCCGCCTTCCGAGGCCATCCCAGCGTCGTCTTCTTCGGCTTCACCCATTGCCCGGAAGTCTGCCCGACCACGCTGTTCGAACTCGCCGGCTGGCTGAAGACGATGGGCGACGACGGCAAGACCCTGCATGCCTATTTCGTTTCGGTCGATCCGGAGCGCGACACGCCCGAACTCATGAACACCTATGTCAGCAATTTCTCCGACCGCATTGTCGGCATCAGCGGCGATCCGGACAAGGTCCACGCCATGGCCAAGTCTTTCGGCATCTATTGGAAAAAGGTCGAGACGAGCGACGGCGATTATACGATGGACCATACGGCCTCGGTGTTGCTGCTCAACGGCAAGGGTGAGTTCTCCGGCACCATCGCCTATGGCGAAAGCCCGGACGCCGCCATCGCCAAGCTGAAGCGGCTGGCGGCGGAAGGCTGACACACAGTCAATGACCCAGACACGTCTCCACTTCACCGCCGGCAAGATCGACGCTGACCGCATCTTTGCCGCCCTTGAGACGGCCTTCGAGGATGACGGCCTGCCGATCGCCGTGCTCGAGGTCGACGAAGACCGCGACATCCACGAAGTCTCGCTCTACGCCGACGATGATGTCGATGCCGTCGAGGCGCGCGTCAACGACATTCTCGCCGGCCTCGCTTTGTCGAAGCCGGTCGAGCGCGAATCCTTGCCCGACATCGACTGGGTGGCGCACTCGCTGGAGGGGTTGAAGCCGGTGCGCGCCGGCCGCTTCTTCGTCCATGGCGGGCATGACCGCAGGAAGCGCCACAGCGGCGAACTCGCCATCGAGATCGAGGCGGGGCTTGCCTTCGGCACCGGCCACCACGGCACCACCGCCGGCTGCCTTGAAATGCTGGAGCAAGTCGTGCGGCGCGAGCACCCGCGCAACGCGCTCGACCTTGGCACCGGCAGCGCGGTGCTGGCGATCGCCGTTGCCAAGCTGGCGCATATTCCGGTGCTGGCAACCGACATCGATCCGATCGCCGTCAAGGTCGCCGCCGCCAACGCGCGGCTCAACCACGTCAAGGCGCTGGTTGAAACGGTGACGGCGCCGGGCTTCCATCACCCGATCTTTGCTGCGCGCGCGCCATTCGACCTCATCGTCGCCAACATACTGGCGCGACCGCTGATGCGGCTGGCGCCTGAGATGGCCAGGCATATTTCGCTCGGCGGCTCGATCGTGCTGTCGGGCATCCTCGACCGCCAGCGTGACGCCGTTGTCTCGGCCTATGTCGGCCAGCAGTTTCGCCATGTCAGGACCACGCACCGCGAGGGCTGGGTGACGATCCACCTCAAGCACTGACCTGGACCAAATCAGACCTATGGATTGCCGGTCTGGAACGTCCGGAAATCGATTCCGGTTTACGGGCTCATGCGCTACGCTTGGCCCCAAGCACCCGAGGAGGCCACCATGTTCCAGACCTTCGATTCCGCCGGCGACCCCGCAGTGGGCAAGCCGCATGTGGCGCTGCTGCGGCAATGGCTGGCGGCCAACGGGCTGGACGGGTTCATCGTGCCGCGCGCCGACGAGCACCAGGGCGAATACGTCGCCGACCGCTCGGCGCGGCTGAAATGGCTGACCGGCTTCAGCGGTTCGGCCGGCGTCGCCATCGTGCTTGCCGACCGCGCCTTCATGTTTGTCGATGGCCGCTACACGCTGCAGGTGCGCCACGAGGTCGACCTCGACATCTTTTCGATCGAAAGCCTCGTCGACAATCCGCCGGCCAGCTGGATCAAGGATAATCTCGGCAAGGGCGCGCGGCTGGGTTTCGATCCGTGGCTGCACACGCTGGGCGAGGTCAAGGCGCTGAAAGCTGCGGCCGAACAATCGGGCGCAACCCTGGTGCCGCTCGACAGGAACCCGATCGACATCATCTGGAAGGATCAGCCCGGACCGCCGCTGGCGCCGGTCGAGATTCACCCGATCGGCTTTGCCGGCGAGCTGGCTAAGGACAAGCTGACGCGGCTGGCAGCGGCGATCGCCAAGGATGGCGCCACCCACGCCGTGCTGACCGACCCCTCTTCCATCGCTTGGGCGTTCAACATCCGCGGCGGTGACGTGCCGCACACACCGCTGGCGCTTGGCTTCGCCGTGCTCGCCGCCGACGGCAAGCACCAGATTTTCATGGACCAGCGCAAGTTTTCGCGCACCGTCGCCGCCTATCTCACCCAGCTCGCCGATCTGCATGAGCCCGGCGAATTCGAAGCGGCGATCGTTGCCCTTGCCAAGAGCGGCGCAAAAATCGCGCTCGACCCGGTGCTGGCGGCAGAAAAGCTGAGAATGCTCGTCGAGGACAATGGCGGCACCGTCATATCAGCGGCCGACCCCGCCCGCGTCCCGCGCGCCACCAAAAACCCTGCCGAAATCGCCGGCAGCCGCGCCGCCCACCGCCGCGATGGCGCGGCCGTCGCAAAGCTGCTCTGCTGGCTGGAGCGCCAAAAGCCCGGCAAGCTCGACGAGATATCAGTCGTCACCAGGCTGGAGGAAACCCGCCGTACCACCGGCGAGGAAACGCAGATGCCGCTGCGCGACATCTCCTTCGATACCATTTCCGGCGCCGGCCCCAACGGCGCCATCATGCACTACCGCGTGTCGCGCGCCACCAGCCGCAAACTGGCGAATGGCGAACTGTTCCTGCTCGATTCCGGTGGGCAATACCAGGACGGCACCACCGACATCACCCGCACCGTACCGATCGGCAAGCCGACCGAAGAGATGCGCGAGCGCTTCACTCTGGTGCTGAAAGGCATGATCGGCATTTCCATGCTGCGCTTTCCCCCGGGCACGCGTGGCTCCGAAATCGACGCTGTGGCGCGGATGGCGCTGTGGAAGCATGGCTGCGACTTCGCGCATGGCACCGGCCATGGCGTCGGCTCCTATCTCGCCGTGCATGAAGGGCCGCAGCGCATTGCCCGCACCGGCACCGAAAAGCTGCTCGCCGGCATGATGCTCTCCAACGAGCCTGGCTACTACAAGGAAGGCTCCTACGGCATCCGCATCGAGAATCTCGTCCTGGTGACGCCGACTGAGGCGGTCGAAGGCGGCGACATCGCCATGCACGGCTTCGAGACGCTGACGCTGGCGCCGATCGACGTCAGGTTGATCCGCACCGACCTGTTGACGCGCGACGAATTGCATTGGCTCGACCAATACCATGCGCGCGTGCTGGCCGAGATCGGACCGATGCTCGACGGCGAGACGCTCGCCTGGCTGGAAAAAGCAACCGCGCCGCTGCCGCACGACGCCAAGATCTGAAGTCTATCCGACGAACTGCCGCGCCAGGATCAACACCGCCGCGCCAGCCAAAAACATCACCATCAGGCCGCCGCGCAGCGAGACTAGGCCGGCAACGATGAGCGCCGCCCATTCGGCCGGCCCGGCGCCAAGCGCGGCTGGCGCCACCAGTGTGGTCAGCACCGCCGCCGGCACGGCGTTCAGCCCGGCCTCGACGCGTGGGTGGATGTTGTCGAAGCGCGAGATGACCAAGTGGCCGCCGATGCGGGTGAGATAGGTGGCGACCGCGCCGGCGATGATGATCCAGAAGGTCGCGCTCATGGCCGCGCCTCCACGCCACTATGGTGCGGCGGCAGGATGACGGCTAGCAGCACGCCGGCAATCGCACCGATGGAAACGTGCCATGGCGACCCCACCGTCTTGTAGGCGATGATCGAGGCGACGGCACTGGCGATGACCACCGGCAGCCACAGCGGCCGCTTGCGAAAGCCCATGACCAGGCCGAGGAAATAGATCGGCAGCAGGAAATCGATGCCCAGCGCATGGGTGTCTGGGATAAGCTTGCCGAACACCGCGCCGAGCGCGCTTTCGATCACCCAGAACACATAGACCGGCAAGCCGAGCCCCATATACCAGGCGAAGCCGACCGTCTCGCCGGATTGCGCCTTGGCCTCGGCCACCGCGAATTGCGGATCGGTGAGCACGAAAAAACCCATGGCCTGCTGGATGACAGGCCAATGCGCGATGCGCCGGCCGATGCCGGCGGAATAGAGCACGTGGCGGAAATTGACGGCGAAGATCGACAGCACGATCAGCCATGGCGCGACGTGTTGGCCGAACAGCTCAATGCCAACCATCTGGCTGGCGCCGCCGAAGATCAGGGCGCTCATCAGAAAAGCCTCGAGCACGGAAAATCCGTTGTCGACGGCAACCGCCCCGAACAGCAGCGCAAACGGCGCCGACGCGACGACGACCGGCATCGAGAGCCGCACACCGTTCCAGAAATCGCTGGCTGCGGAATTTTCGGTTAAGGTCTCTGCCGACATGTCACATTCCTGAGTCGCGCTGATATGTAGGTTCGGGCGGCTGAAAAGTCAGACGAATTCGTTTGAGCCAACAGATCAGCGAAACTGATGTCACGAGTCGCCAAAGCACTGAGGGATTGCGAGATGATCGTTTATGATTTCACCGGCAGGCATGCGGTCGTCACCGGGGCCGGCGGCGGCATGGGCGAGGCGATTGCGCTTGCGCTGCTCGAAGCCGGCGCATCGGTCACCGCCATCGACCTCAAGGCCTGTCCGGCCTCCCTGTCCTCCCACGGCGACAGACTGACCTTTGCCCAGGGCGACCTCACCGACGCTGCTTTTGTCGAACAGGTCGTGAGCACGGCGGGGCGTGAGCGCGGCGGCATCGACTATCTCGCCAATGTCGCCGGCGTGCTCTGGTTCGGCCGCGACAGATCTGCACTGGAGATGGATCTCGATATCTGGGACCAGGTTTTCGCCATCAACCTGAAATCCTTCGTGCACACAGCGCGCTCCGTCGTTCCCGTCATGCGCGCGGGCGGGCGCGGCGGCGCCATGGTCCATTTCTCGACCATCCAGTGGTATCGCGGCGATCCGAAACCGCAGGACGCCTACCAGGCATCGAAGGCCGGCGTCTGCGCGCTTTCGAAGTCGCTGGCCATGCAACTTGCCGGCGACGGCATCCGTTCGAACGCGATCTGCCCGGGTATGGCGCTCACCCCCTTGCAGGCGCGCTGGGATACCGAGGAGAAGCGTGCCGCCGTCGCTGATTACACACCGCTCGGCCGGATCGGCACACCACAGGATATGGCCAATGCAGCACTTTTCCTGCTCTCGGATGCAGCAAACTACATCACCGGAATTGAGCTCGCCGTCGACGGTGGGCTTTTGATGCGGATGTAGCCGGAATATCGGCTTCCTGACGCGCGGAAACTAACGGCCCGACACCTTGCCCTGGATCGCCCTGCCCCAGTCGAGCAACGGCTTGGCGCGCAGGGTGAAATCGACGAGTTCGTCGACCAGTGCCGGTCCATGGATTCCCGCCGGATCGATCGCGTGGCGGACGGCGAAATGGCGGTTGCGGATGGCAGCCACAAGGTCGGCCTCGGTGACATGCTCGAAACCGCGTGGCGTGCGCTTCATGCGGTCTTCGGTGTCGAGTTCGAGGCCGTTTTTCTTCAGTGCCGCAAGCAGGGCGCGGAATTCGGCGGGCCGGGTCGCGATGGCCTTGCGCATCGCCAGCAGCAGCTCCGGGCTTGGTTGCCACCAGGCAATGCCGGCAAAGCAGCGCTCAAGCCCGATATGCACGAAGAACACGCCCTGCTCCATCTTGGTGCCGTCAGGCGACAAGATCGCCGACAGATGCCGGTTGTAAGGCCGCTTGTCCTTGGCGAAACGCACATCGCGGTTGATGCGGAACAGCGACTTCTTGCGATCGCCGCGCAGGCCGAGCCCTGCCGCTGCGAAGCGCTCCGTCAGCGTCTCGACCAGATCGCCGAAGGGGTCGCGCAATTCGCGTTCGAAGAGGTCGCGGTTCTCCAGAAACCACTCCCGGCTTTGATGAAAATCCAGCGCCTTCAGAAAAGGGATGGCTTTTGGACCGAAGCCGTTGAACGTGCCAGCCATCACGCCTTGCCGACCCGTTGCAACCAAGTGTCCTCGTCGATGACTTCGACGCCGAGTTCACTGGCAAGTTTCAGTTTGGAGCCTGCACCAGGCCCGGCCACCAACAGATCGGTCTTCGCGGAAACCGAACCCGCCACCTTGGCGCCGAGCCGTTCGGCCATCGCCTTGGCTTCGGAACGTGTCATCTTTTCCAAGGAACCGGTGAAGACGATCGTCTTGCCGGCAACCTCACTGTCGACTGAGACGGTGACGATATACGGCTTCGGCTTGACCTGCGCGAGCAGCGCGTCAAGCACGTCGTCATTGCGTTCATTGCCGAAGAAATCGCGCAACGCATCGATGACCGTGTCGCCAATGCCGTTGACCGATGGGAAGACGCTGTGTGGATCGGCGGCCGCCGCCGTCTCCTTGCCGACGCGGATCAACTCCTCGATTGTCGAGAACGTCCGGGCAAGCACGGCGGCAGTCGTTTCGCCGATGTGACGAATGCCTAGCGCGAAGATGAAGCGGTCGAGTTCCGGCTCACGGCGCGAATCGATCGCAGCGAAGAGCTTGTCGAGGCCTTCGTAGTTGCGGTCCTCGACACTGCGCACATTCTTGCGCGTCTTGCCCGATGCGGCCTCGCGCTGCCTGGCCTGCTCCTCGCGCCGCTCGGCCAGCGCCTTGGTGACGGCCGGACGGCGGTCCCTGAGCGTGAAGATATCGGCGGCCGTCTTGATCAATCCGGCGTTGAAGAACGTATCGATGTTCTCGGCGCCCAGGCCCTCGATATCCATGGCGCCGCGTGACACGAAGTGGCGCAATTTTTCCACGGCCTGCGCGGCGCAGATCAGTTCGCCGGTGCAGCGTCGACGCGAATCTTCCTTACCGGTCTTCTCGTTGATCTCACGCGTCGCCGGCGAGCCGCAGACCGGACAAATGTGCGGGAATTCGTACGGCACGGCATCGGCCGGACGCTTGTCGATGACGACGCTGACGATCTGCGGAATGACGTCGCCTGCCCGCTGGATCACCACCGTGTCGCCGATGCGCACGTCGATGCCGTCTCGGATCGGTTGGCCGGTGCTGTCGAGGCCCTTGATGTAGTCCTCATTGTGCAGCGTCACGTTTTCAACCACGACGCCGCCAACCGTGACTGGCGCCAGCCGTGCAACCGGCGCCAGCGTGCCGGTGCGGCCGACCTGGATGTCGATCTTCTGCACGGTCGTCGACGCCTGTTCGGCCGGAAATTTGTGGGCGATGGCCCAGCGCGGTTCGCCGGTGACGAAACCCCATCTGCGCTGCAATTCCAGCTGGTCGACCTTGTAGACGACGCCGTCGATGTCATAGCCAAGCGATGAGCGCTGAGCCTCGATGAGGCGGTACTGCGCGACCAAATCCTCGACCGACCTCGCCCGCACCATCAGCGGGCTGATCTGGAATCCCCAATCCCTGAATTTCTGCACGGATTCGTACTGGGTCGGCGCCGGATCTTCTGTCGTGTAGCCCCAGGCATAGGCGAAGAACCTGAGATTGCGGCTGGCGGTGACCGAGGCATCCTTCTGGCGCAGCGAGCCGGCAGCCGTGTTGCGCGGATTGACATAGTCCTGGCCGCCAACCGCCGCCGAGCGCGCCTTCAGCGCCTCGAACTCCGCATAGGTCATGTAGACCTCGCCGCGTATCTCGATCGTCTCGGGCCAGCCCGAGCCTTTCAGCTTCGCCGGGATGTCGGCGATCGTCTTGAGGTTGGCGGTGATGTCTTCACCGACAGCGCCGTCGCCGCGGGTTGCGCCCTGCACGAACACGCCGCGTTCATAGCGCAGCGACGCCGACAGCCCGTCGATCTTCGGCTCAGCCGTGAAGGCGATGTCGAGATCCTTGTCGCGGTCGAAAAACCGCCGGCCGCGCTCGAGGAAATCGGTGACGTCCTCGTCGGTATAGGCCTTGGCGAGGCTGAGCATCGGCACCGCATGGCGCACCTTGGCAAAGCCTTCCGCCGGCGCAGCACCAACGCGGCGCGACGGCGAGTCCTCGCGCACCAGATCGGGGAAGCGCTCTTCGATGGCAAGGTTGCGCCGCCGCAGCGCGTCGTATTCGGCGTCGGTGATCGTCGGCGCATCCTCGGCATGATAGCGGCGATCATGGCCGGCGATTTCCTCGGCCAGCCGCTGGAGCTCATCCGCGGCTTCGCTTTCGCTCAACGATTCGACTGGTTTTTCAGACATGCGCTGCGATCCTCGAATTCTAGCGAGCCACTATAAATCAGGTTTTGCCGCGAGGGAGATAGCCTGTGGAAAAATCATTCCTGAACAGCAGGATGCAGCCATCTGCTGACTCAGATTCCACGCATGGAGAATCCAGCACCCAGGATGTGTCGAGATTCAGGTCAGGCTGAGTCGAGAATGGCGGCTTCCGAGAACCGGAGCGGAGCGTACTTGAAGTACGTGAGCACCGGAAGCGCAGGAAGCCGCCCTTCGCAGACCGGCCTCACCTGAATATCGGCACAGCCTAGGCTGCCGCAATGTTCTCGCGCAACAGCCGCTCGGCTGCCGCACGGGCCTCGTCGGTGATGGTGGCTCCGGCCAGCATGCGGGCGATCTCTTCCTGCCGCGCCGCGCGGTCCATCTCGGCAATGCCGGTGGCGACCCGGTCGCTGCCGCCGGATTTGGAGATCAGGAAATGCGTTGCCGCGCGCGCTGCGACTTGTGGTGCATGTGTGACCGAAAGCACCTGCACGCGCTTCGACAGCCGCGCCAGCCGCTGGCCGATCGCGTCGGCAACGGCGCCGCCCACCCCGGTGTCGATTTCGTCGAAGACCAGGGTTGGTGCCGAGCCGCGGTCGGCAAGCGCCACCTTCAGCGCCAGAAGGAAGCGCGAAAGCTCGCCGCCGGACGCCACCTTCATCATCGGCCCGGGCCGTGTGCCGGGATTGGTGCGCACCCAGAACTCGACCTGGTCGATGCCCTCTTCCATGCGGTTGTCGACGTCGCTCGTCATCTCGACAATGAATTCGGCCCGTTCGAGCTTCAACGCCGGCAGTTCGGCCATCACCGCCTTGGTCAGTCCGACCGCCGACGCATGGCGAAGCGACGACAATTGTGCGGCGGAAATATCGTAGGCCTCGCGCGCTGCAGCGGCCTGCTTTTCCAGCGCGTGCAGGCGCTCCTCGCCGGCGTCGAGATCGGCAAGGTCGGCGACCATCGTGTCGCGCAGTTGCGCCAGATCGTCGACCGCCACTGCGTGTTTGCGCGAGGCGGCGCGCAACGAAAACAGCCGCTCTTCGGCCTTCTCCAGCCGTTGCGGATCATATTCGGTGGCGCGAAGGGCTGCTTCAACGCCCGACTGCGCCCCATCGAGCGACAGCATCGCCTCGTCGAGCGATTTGACGACGTCCTCGAGCAAGCCGGGCGCCTCGGTCACCTTGCGCTGCAGCCTTCTCAATAGGCTGGCCAGTTGCGGCAAAGGCGAGGACGGCCCCGAGAGCACATCCTGCGCATCGTGGATTTCCGAGGCGACCTTTTCCACCCGCATCATCGAGGCGCGCAGTTCGGCAAGGTCGCTCTCTTCGCCGGGCTGCGGATCGAGTTTGGTCAATTCGGCGACCGCGGCGCGCAGATAGTCCGCCTCGCGCGCTGCCGCCTCGACCTTTGCCCGGTGACGCGTAAATTCCTGCTCGCAGCCGCGCCAGTAGCGCCACGCTTCGCCGGTCGCGCGCACGGCGCCGAGATGACCGCCAAAACTGTCCAAAAGTTCGCGATGCGCGCCTGGATCGACCAGCGCGCGCTCGTCATGCTGGCCGTGGATCTCGACCAGCGCACGGCCGACGTCGCGCATCAGCGTAACGCTGGACGGCTGGTCGTTGACGAAGACGCGCGTGCGGCCGTCCGCCGTCTGCACGCGGCGCAAAATGATGTCGCCATCGTCCTCTATGGCGTTGTCGACCAGCAGCATGCGGGCGGGATGGTTGCGCGGCACGTCGAAGACGGCGATAACCTGGCCCTGCGCCGCGCCATGGCGCACCAGCGAGGCGTCGCCACGCGCGCCAAGCGCCAACGACAAGGCATCAAGCAGGATGGATTTGCCGGCGCCGGTTTCGCCGGTCAGCACCGAAAGGCCGGGCTGGAAGTCGATATCCAGCTTCTCGATCAGGACGATATCGCGGATCGACAGTCTGGAAAGCATCAGAACCCGGACCTATTGCCTGTCGCCCAAAAGCGGACCCGGAGTTGGGACAACGACATGCACAAAAACAAAACGCGGCGCGCGATCCGTTGGAATCGCAGCGCCGCACTATCTTTTTGTTTTAGCATCGGATCAATCCGAAAAAGCGCTGAACACGCTTCGGACCAATCGTCTCCGGTCAAGCGCCGGTGATCAGCTTCCCAGCCTTGGATATCCACGATCCGGCATTCTCGCGCGGCGCAAGCCCATTGCTCTGCAGGAGCTTGTAGGAATCCTTGTACCATGGGCTGTCGGGATAGTTGGTGCCAAGCACTGCGGCGGCCGTCTGGGCTTCAGAGGTCAGGCCCATCGCATAATAGCTTTCGGTAAGACGCGCGAGCGCCTCCTCGACATGGCGCGTGTTGGAATAGTTTTCCACCACATTACGGAACCGCTTGACGGCGGCGATGTACTCGCGGCGTTCGAGATAATAGCGACCGATCTGCATCTCCTTGCCGGCCAGCTGGTCGGTGGCAAAACGGATCTTCTCCTTGGCGTCGTCGACATATTCCGACGTCGGCCAGCGTGTCACCAGATCCTGCATTGTCTGCACGGTCTGGCGCGCTTCCTTCTGGTCCTGGGTAACGTCCTTGATCTGCCGGTAGTAGCTCAACCCGATAATGTACTGGGCGTAAGCCGCATCATCGGTCGACGGATAAAGCGTCAGATAACGCTTGGCCGCGCTGATCGCCTCGTCATAGCTGCCCTGCCGATAGTCGGCAAAGGCGCCCATCACCATCGATTTGCGGGCGAATTCCGAATAGGGATGCTGGCGGTCGACCGCATCGAACTTGCGGCTCGCCTCTTGCAGACGCCCGGCGTTCAGATTGGCGAGACCCTGGTTGTAGAGAACGTCGGCCGGCTCCGTCTGGTCGACATAGGTCGACAGATCGACATCTTTCTCGGACGACATGCAGGCCGACAGGAAGAGCGATGGAACAACCACCGAAAGCGCCAGGAAAACAGCCCGATGCGGCGCTTTCAATTGACCAACTCGCTTGAAGAACATGATTGGATTCCGCCCTTTCGGCGTCATTTTTCAGTCGACGGCAGCAGCCATAAACCATAATCGCCTTGCCCGGCAACGCTATCTCCGGCCAATCGCACATTTTTGTGGCGGTTTGACGTTACCTCAAAAGCAATATGATTTCACCCATTGGTGATGCATTCATGCAACACCGATCGGTCGCAACAAAAGCCTGAAAATCGTTAAAAATCAGATCACCCAGGGCGCAAAGACAGGCCCGGTGACGGCGATCATCTCGGCGGTGCGGCCGCGCTCGCGGCGTGTCGTCTCGACGACCTCGAATGCCGAACGGTCGGACAGCAGGCGCCTGAGCGCCGCAGCGTTCATTCTGTGGCCGCCGCGATAGGAACGGAAGCAGCCGATGAAGCGGGCGCCGGCCAACGCCAAATCGCCCATGGCGTCCATCGTCTTGTGACGAGCGAACTCATTGGGATAGCGCAGGCCGCCAATGTTGATCACCCGGTTGTCGTCGCCGATCACCAGCGAGTTTTCCAGCGAGGAGCCGAGCGCATAGCCGGCCGCCCACAGGCGCTCGACGTCCTTCATGAAACCGAAGGTACGGGCCCGCGCAATATCGCGGCGGAAAATGTCGGGGTTGATGTCGGATGCAAAGAGCTGGCGGCCGATCGCCGGGCTTTCGAAATCGATCTCGATCTCGAAGCGCGTCCCGCTATAGGGCCTGAATTCCGCCCAGGAGGCGCCGTTCTCGATGCGAACCGGCTTGACCACCCTGATGTAGCGGCGCTTGACCGGCAGCGTCTCGATGCCGGCCTGGTCTATGGCCTCCACGAACGCCACGGCACTGCCGTCGAGGATCGGAACCTCGCGGCCATCGATCTCGATGATGATATTGTCGATGCCAAGCCCGAACAGCGTCGCCATCAGATGTTCGACGGTGGCGATATGCTCACCCGAGGGATCGCCGAGCATGGTGCACAGGTCAGTGGCGCCGACTTCGGAAACGAGTGCGCGAAACTCACGGCCCTCGCCGCCATTCGAAAGCTGGAAGACGACACCCGTATCGGGATCTGCCGGCAGAAAATTGACGGTAACGGGCTTGCCGCTGTGAACGCCGGTACCCGTCAGCGTCGCACGCGATTTAAGTGTCGTCTGATAGTCTTGCAAGACAAACCCCATAGCCCAAACTGCCTACGGCCGCTTCATCAGCCCCAAGGGCTCGCGGCTCTTGATCTACGGCAGGCTGGGCCAACTCCCCGAATCCCGGCACACCGAACCTAGTCGAGCGAAGATAGTGGTCCGGTAGAAAGTCTCCAAATCACGGTTTCTTACTCTCTGTAACCGCCACCAGAATGCCAGCGGTTCGGTAAGCCGCTGTTTTACAATCATTTTAAGCGTTAACAGGCAAACAGTGTCCTGCTTGCCTGTTAACAATTGTTACGGACCGTTAACAGGTCAATTGGCCTGACGGCGCAGAAATGCCGGGATCTCCAGCTGATCGTCTTCCTGCATTGTCCTGGTCTGCGGCGCAAGGCGGCCCTGATCGTCCAACTGACCGCGGCGCGGTGCGTAGAGCTGCGGGTCCTGACTGGCAAGGCGGCGCATTTCGGGTGCCGCCTGACGCAGTTTCGGTTCACGCGGCTGTGCCGGCTGCAACCGGGCAGGCTCCTCTTCGCGCCGCGTCAGGCCGTTGGTCAGCCGCTTGAGCAGCCCCATCGGTCCGCTGTTCTCGTGGTCGGCCGGACGGCTCTTAGCTTCCACCTCAGCCTTCACCACCGGCGGAAAATCCTCGACGCGCGGCATGCGCTGGGGTGCCGCGGCAACCGGCTGCGGCATTTCACGCTGCGGCGCCGGCTGCATGACCTGCTGGACCATTGGCTGCGGTTGGGCCGGCGGCGCCTGGAAGATCTTGCTCTGCGGCCGGAAGTCGTCGGCCTGGGCAACCGGCACTGGGCGAGCCTGCGCCATCGCCGCTGCATTGGCCTCGGCAAGCTGGATGGCCTCGGCGACCGGGTCGGCCGCGCGCGGCTCATAGATCGCCTGCTGGACGGGCGGACGGCTGTCCGTGACCGGCACAGCCGGGCGGGCGGCCGGCTTCTGCGGCGCCGTGCGAATGGAGATCGGCGCGGAAGCGATATCAGCCGCCGATTTGTCGATGCCGGTGGCGACCACCGAAACCCGGATCACGCCTTCGAGTTCTTCGTCGAACGTAGCGCCGAGAATGATGTTGGCGTCCTGATCGACCTCTTCGCGGATGCGCGTTGCGGCTTCGTCGACCTCGAACAGGGTCAGGTCGCGGCCACCGGTGATCGAGATCAGCAGGCCCTTGGCGCCCTTCATCGAGGTCTCGTCGAGCAGCGGGTTGGCGATCGCGGCCTCGGCGGCAGCCATCGCACGGCCCTCGCCCGAAGCTTCGCCGGTGCCCATCATCGCCTTGCCCATCTCGCGCATGACCGAACGGACGTCGGCGAAGTCGAGGTTGATCAGGCCTTCCTTGACCATCAGGTCGGTGATGCAGGCGACCCCGGAATAGAGCACCTGGTCGGCCATGGCGAAGGCATCGGCGAAGGTGGTCTTGTCATTGGCCAGCCGGAACAGGTTCTGGTTGGGGATGACGATCAGCGTATCGACGCATTTTTGCAGCTCCTCGATGCCGAGGTCTGCCGTCTTCATGCGGCGCTGGCCTTCGAAATGGAACGGCTTGGTGACGACGCCGACGGTGAGGATGCCCTTTTCGCGAGCAGCGCGGGCAACGACCGGAGCTGCACCCGTGCCGGTGCCGCCGCCCATGCCGGCGGTGACGAAGCACATATGGGTGTTGGAGAGATGATCGATGATCTCGTCGATGCATTCCTCGGCCGCCGCGCGCCCGACTTCAGGCTGCGACCCGGCGCCGAGGCCCTCGGTGACATGCGCGCCGAGCTGGATCAGCCGATCGGCCTTCGACATGGTCAGTGCCTGCGCGTCGGTGTTGGCGACGACGAACTCGACACCGCGCAAGCCGGCGGTGATCATGTTGTTGACGGCGTTGCCGCCACCGCCGCCGACACCGAACACGGTGATGCGTGGCTTGAGCTCGGTGATGTCCGGCTTTTGCAGATTGATGGTCATTGTCTCCGTCCTTTGCCTTTCCCGCCGCTTCGCCGCCGCGGCCGCCTATGGGGCTGTCCCCGTCAATTTTAGAAACTGTCTCTCAACCACTGACTCATTCGATGCAGTTTTCCGCCCGTACCAGTCATCCTGAGGCCGGAAATTCCTTTCGCAGGGCGGCTCTCGAAGCTCGCCATCTGCGGATAGATCAGAAGCCCGACCGGGGTCGAGAAAGCCGGCCCTTTGGCGGCTTCGGGCAGGCCTGCCACGCCGAGCGGGCGGCCGATGCGTACATTGCGTCCCAGAATGCGGCGCGCCGCCTCCGGCAGGCCGGCAAGCTGGCTGGCGCCGCCAGTGAGCACGACGCGCTTGCCGACGGCATTGCCATAGCCCGACTTGTTCAGCCGGTCGCGCAACAGTTCCAGCGTCTCGTCGATGCGGGCGCGGATGATGCGCGTCATCACCGAACGCGGTATTTGCAACGGCACGTCGCCATCCTCGCCGATCGGCTGGATCGAAACCAGGTCGCGGTCATCGGCACTGCCGGGCAGCGCCGAGCCGTGCATCACTTTCAGCCGCTCGGCGGCATCGAGAGAGGTCGACAGGCCCTTGGCCATGTCCAGCGTCACGTGATTGCCGCCGATGGCAATGGCGTCGGCATGAACGAACTTGCCTTCCGAAAACACCGAGATCGTCGTGGTGCCGCCACCCATGTCGATGCAGGCCGCGCCCATTTCGAGTTCGTCGTCGACCAGTGCTGCAAGCCCGCTGGCATAGGGCGTCGCCACCATGCGCTCGACCGACAGATGCGAGCGGTTGATGCAGAGCTCCAGATTGCGCAAGGGGGCCGCGTCACCGGTCAGCACATGCATGTCGACGCCAAGCTGGTCGCCGACCATGCCGCGCGGATCGCGCACGCCGCGCTCGGCATCCAGCGAAAAACCGACGGGAAGCGAATGGATCACCTCGCGCTCGGTCCTCAGCGCCTGCTTGGCGCCGGCGGCGAGCACGCGCTTGATGTCGGCCTCGTCGGCCTCGTGGCCGCCAAGGTTGATGGTGGCCGAAAAGGTTTCGCTCTTCAGCCGGCCGGCCGTCATGTTGACGATGAGGGAATCGACCGTCAGCCCCGCCATGCGCTCGGCAGCGTCGACGGCAAGGCGGATGGCGTGCTCGGCCCGGTCGAGATCGACGACGACCCCCGATTTCACGCCTTGCGATTTCTGGTGGCCGATGCCGATCACCTGGACGCGGTGCGAACGCCCGCGCAACAGATTGCCGTCATCGCGCGGCTTGAGCTTCGCCACCATGCAGCAAACCTTGCTCGAGCCGACGTCCAGCACCGTTAGCGTGCCGGACCGGCGCGAGGAGGCATCGCTGTTGCCGCCAAGCCAGCTCATATCTTCGTCTCCGGCTTGCGCTTCAGGCTTTGCGGCTTTTCATTCAGCGCGGCTTCACGCTGCGTCGCCGCTTCCGGCGTCAACTCGACGACCAGGCGGTCGGACAGGCGCATGTCGACGGCGGCGATGTCGCGCGTCAGAAGCCCGTTGTCGTGGTCCATCCTGACGAGATCGGCGATCGCCTGATCTTCGTCATCCTCGGGAAGCTTGACCGTGATGCCGTTTTCCAGCTTCAGGTCCCAACGCCGTTCGCCGATGCGGATGTAGCCTTTGACCCGCGCCGCAAGCTCGGGATATTTTTTGATCTTGGCCAGAAAGTCCGGCGCCTTCGCCGGCGCGCCGGTGCCGATGATCAGCGGCAGCAATGCCTGCTTGCCACCCGAGAACGGCGCAATCACGGCGCCGGACCGTTCGATGACGGAGAGATCACTGCCTTGCTGCCAGAGCGCGAACGGCTCGCGCTCCTCGACGCGCACCTCCAGCGTGTGCGGATAGACTTTGCGCACCGCCGCAACCTCGACCCAGGGCAGCGTGCCAATGCGCTCGCGCGCGGCCTCTGCGTCGAAACCGATCAGCGACGTCCAGCCGTCAAGTTCCAGCCTGTCCAGAATGTCGATCTCGGATGTTTCGCGATTGCCGACCACCTTGATCTGGTCGACGGCAAAACCGGTGCGGGCAGTGATGCTCTGGACGATCTCGTCAGTATCGCCCGAGAGATAGGCGCCGTAAGCGCAGCTGGAGGCGATGAGCACGGCCGACATGACGGTGGCACAGAAACGCGGCGCCTGAACTTCACCGCCACCCAGGCGCGCCAGCACCCGCACCGGCCGGCGAAGCAGGCGCGGCAGCACGAAATGGTCGAACGACAACGGCATGCCGAACAGCGCCGGCCCGGCCGCGCCTGTCTTGCCCTGTCCCCACTTCAACGCAGACACGAAGCGTCCTCCACCATCCAACTCAACAAATCGCCGAACGAGTGTCCCGCTTGCGCGGCGATTTCCGGCACCAAAGACGTCGGCGTCATACCTGGCTGGGTGTTGACCTCGAGCCAGACAACCTCGCCGTTTTCGGAGTGACGGTCATCGTAACGGAAGTCCGACCGGGAAACGCCCCGGCAGCCGATAGCTAGGTGAGCCTTGAGCGCCAGTGTCTGTATTTTTTGGTAAATATTCGGTGAAATTTTTGCCGGGCATTCGTGTTTTGATCCGCCCGCGACGTATTTTGAATCATAGTCGTAGAAGGAATGACCGGTCGGGATGATTTCGCAGACGCCAAGCGCCACATCGCCCATCACCGCGCAGGTCAGCTCGCGTCCGTGGATGTAGCGCTCGACCATGACCGTGTCGCCATACTTCCATTCGGACGAGCCGATGACCTGCGGCGGATGCGACTGACCTTCATGCACGATAACGACGCCGAAGCTCGACCCCTCATTGACCGGCTTGACCACATAGGGCGGCTTCATCGGATGCTTGTTCTGGATGGCGAAGCGATTGGCCACCTTCGATTCCGCTATCGGAACGCCGGCAGCCTTGGCGATCTTCTTGGCCTGCTCCTTGTTCATGGCAAGCGCCGAAGCGAGCACGCCGGAATGGGTGTAGGGAATGGCGAGATATTCGAGAATGCCCTGAATGGTGCCATCCTCGCCGAAAGGACCGTGCAGCGCGTTGAAAACAGCATCGGGCTTGAGTTCGGCAAGCACAGATCCGACGTCGCGCGAAACATCGACGCGGGTGACCTGGTAGCCTTCAGTCTCGAGCGCATCGGCACACGCATTCCCCGAGGACAGAGACACGGGCCGCTCGGACGAGAATCCTCCCAGCAGAACAGCCACATGCTTACTTTTCATTTCCCGTCATCCCCTAATACGGCGGGCCCGCAACACTGTTTTCGCGACATTGAGTCCGAGTCTTCCGGCAGGTTGCCCCCCAGACGGAAAACGCGAGTAACGCGTCGCAACGACTCAAATCAGGAAACGCTTGAGGGCAGAGAATCAGAGAGTTGATTCGCTGGCAAGTGCTTACGATTCCGAGAGATTCACTTTCCGTGAAAACGACCGCGAAAAGCGCGTTGTTGAGTCTTCGCTGCAACGGTCGCGCGGGTATTTCAGGGGGCTTGAAGTTAAAGCATTACGCGAACTTCAGCTCGGGCTAAGGTGCATTGAGATTCAGGTCAGGCCGAGCCGAAAGCGATGGCTTTCGAGAACCGGAGCGGAGCGGACGTTCGGGTCCGTGAGCACCGGAAGCACCGAAAGCCGTCGTTTGCAGGCCGGCATCACCTGAATATCAATGCGGCTTAAAGCAACTGTCCGAGAAACTCCTGCACCTCATGGCCAGGCCGGAAGTTGCCGATGCGCTTGATCTCCCACTGCAGCCGGATGCCGGATTTTTCGAGCACCCGGGCGCGCACCGTCTCCCCCAGATATTCGAGGTCGTAGCCGGTCGCGGTTCCAGTGTTGATCATGAAGTTGCAATGCATCGGCGACATCTGCGCGCCGCCGATCATCAGCCCGCGGCAGCCGGCCTTGTCGATCTCTTTCCAGGCCGACGTGCCGTCCGGATTCTTGAAGGTCGAGCCGCCGGTCTTCTCGCGGATCGGCTGCACGGTTTCGCGGTGGTTCTGCACGGCATCCATCGCCGCCTTGATCGCCGCCTTGTCTTCCAGCGCCCCTTCGAACACGGCTGACGTGAAGATCAGCCCGGACGGCGCGGAGGAGTGACGGTAGGCGTAGCCCATGTCGGCATTGCTCAGCGTATGAAAACTGCCCTTGCGGTCGAGCGCCCGCACCTCGACGACGCGCTCGCGCGTCTCGACGCCGTTGGCGCCGGCGTTCATCCGCAGCGCGCCACCGATGGCGCCGGGAATGCCGTGGTAGAAATGAAAGCCGCCAATGCCCGCCTCATAGGCAAGTGCGGCGACGCGCTTGTCGGGTGTTGCAGCGCCAGCCCTGATCGTCGTCGGTCCGATGATCTCGGCTTCGCCAAAGCCCTTGGCCGAAAGCCGGATGACAAAACCCGGAATGCCACCGTCGCGCACCAGAAGGTTCGAGCCGACGCCGACGATGGTCAGTGGAATGTCTTCGGGAACCGCTTTCAGGAACGCGGCGAGATCGTCCTCGTCGGCGGGCTGGAAAAGAGCCTCGGCAAGTCCGCCGGCGCGGAACCAGGTGATCTTGTCCATCTCGGCATTGGGCGTGATGCGGCCGCGCAGGCCGGCCAGCCGGTCGCCAAGTCCGTCGATCAAGGCCTGGCCGCGCATCATGAGACGGTTCCGCCAAGGTCCTTGGGCAGCGCATAGGCCCATTGGGTGATGTTGCCGGCGCCAAGGAAGACGACGAAATCGCCGGGCTTGGCCAGCTCGCGGATCACGGGCGCAATCGCAGCGGGACCTTCGATGTAGCGCGCGTCGCGATGGCCGCCGGAGCGGATGCGCGACACCAGCGCCTCGGAGGTCACCCCGTCGATCGGCTCTTCGCCGGCCGCATAGACCGGCGCCACCATCACCGTGTCGGCATCATTGAAGCAGACGGAAAACTCGTCGAACAGATCATGCAGCCGGGTGAAGCGGTGCGGCTGGGCAATGGCGATGACGCGGCCGTCAGTGGCGCTGCGCGCCGCCTTCAGCACCGCCGTGATCTCGACCGGATGATGACCATAATCGTCGAACACCTCGACGCCGTTCCATGAACCTGTGTGTGTAAAGCGCCGCTTGACGCCGGCAAAGGACGACAGGCCCTTCTTGATCGCCTCGGGCGACAGGCCGAGTTCATGCGCGACCGCGATCGCCGCCGTCGCGTTGGAGACGTTGTGGTGGCCGGGCATCGGCAGGCGCAGGCCGGCAATCGTAATCTGGCCGCGGCCCTTGCGGTCGCGGATCACCACGTCGAATTCCGAGATGGCACCCGCCATGCGGTGGTTGGTGAAGCGCACATCGGCCTGCGCGTTCTCGCCATAGGTGATGACGCGGCGATCCTCGATGCGGCTGACCAGCGCCTGTACCTCCGGGTGGTCGGTGCACATTACGCCGAAGCCGTAGAACGGCACGTTCTCGACGAACTGGCGAAACGCCTCTCGCACCTTGTCGAAACTGCCATAGTGATCGAGATGCTCGGGGTCGATGTTGGTGACGACCGCAATCTCGGCCGGCAGCTTCAGGAAAGTGCCGTCGCTCTCATCGGCCTCGACCACCATCCATTCGCCGTCGCCCATGCGGGCATTGGTGCCGTAGGCATTGATGATGCCGCCATTGATCACCGTCGGGTCGAGCCCGCCGGCTTCCAGCAGCGTCGCCACCATTGAGGTCGTCGTCGTCTTGCCATGCGTGCCGCCGATGGCGACAGCCTGACGGAAGCGCATCAATTCGGCCAGCATTTCGGCGCGGCGCACGATCGGCAGCAGCTTTTCACGCGCTGCCTTCAGTTCCGGATTGGATTTCTTGATCGCGGTCGACACGACCACCACTTCGGCTTCACCGATGTTCTCGGCCTTGTGGCCGACGAAGCACTCGATGCCCTTGTCGCGCAGCCGCTGCACATTGGCGCTGTCGGCCTGGTCGGAGCCTTGCACCTTGTAGCCGAGATTGTGCAGCACCTCGGCGATGCCGCTCATGCCGATGCCGCCAATGCCTATGAAATGCACAAGGCCGATCGTCTGCGGCATCTTCATGCGTGCGTCCCCTTCCTGAATTCCGAAACGGTTTTCCTGGACGCAATAGCCTCTGTCAGATCGGCGAGCAACCGCGCCGCGTCCGGTTTTCCAGCCGATCTGGCTGCCGCCGCCATGGCAGTCAGCCGGTCCGGATCCTGCATCAACCCGCCGATCAAGGCAGCGATGCGCTCGGGCGACAACGTCGACTGCGGGTGCACTTCGGCCCCGCCTGCCGCGGCAAGCGCCGCGGCATTCGCCGCTTGGTCATGATCGAGCGCATGCGGGTACGGCACCAGCAGCGCCGGCCGGCCAATGACGGCGATTTCCGACACGGTGGACGCACCCGAGCGCGACATCACCAGCTGCGCTGCCGCCATGCGCGCCGCCATGTCGGTGAAGAACGGCGACACTTGCACGTCGACGCCAAGCGCCGCATAGGCCGTCTTCACCCGCCCCACATCGTCGGCGCGGGCCTGTTGGGTAATCACCAGCCGCTTGCGCAGCGCTTCCGGCAGCAGCGCAATAGCCGCCGGCACTGCGTCGGAAAAGAACTGCGCGCCCTGGCTGCCGCCGAACACCAGCAGCCGGAACGGCTCTTCTCCGGCCGATGCCGCGTAGGGCATCTTTGCCGCTTCCATGACTTGCGGCCGGACCGGATTGCCCGTCGTCACCGTCTTGGCGCCTGCCGCACTTGCATCTTCCGGCAGGAAGCCGCCGGCGATCGCATCGACACGACCCGCCAGTGCCCGGTTGGCCCGGCCCATCACCGCGTTCTGCTCGTGGATCAGCGTCGGCACTTTGCGCCTTGTCGCCGCATAGAGCGGCGGCAGCGTCGGATAGCCGCCGAAACCGACAACGGCGTCGGGCTTGATCCTGCCGATGATGGCTGAGGCCTGCCGCACCCCACGCCAGATCTTCCAGAAGGCGGCGAGCACCGCCACCGGGTTCTTCGAACCCATAGTCGCCGACTGGATCGGATGGACGGCTGCCGCCGGGAAATGGCCGGCAAAGCGCTCGGCGCGGTCATCGGTGGCCAGATGTACCTTCCAGCCGCGCTCGTTCAGCTCGTGTGCCAGCGCCTCGGCCGGGAAGAGATGCCCGCCCGTGCCGCCAGCCGCCAGAAGGATCACACCCCTCGACATCTCACTCCGCCGGCATGGCGCGTTGCGACAGGGCAAAGCCCATCTGCTTGCGCTTTTCCGGCCGCCTGCGCGTCAGCGCCAGCACCATGCCCATCGAGATGGCGATGGCGATCTGCGACGAGCCGCCATAGGAGATGAACGGCAGCGTCATGCCCTTGGCCGGCATCAGCTGTAAATTGACGGCCATGTTGATGACCGACTGCAGGCCGAAGACGGTGACCAGGCCGCCGACGGCATAGCGGGTGAAATCGTCCTGCTCCTTCAGTGCGGTGCTCAGGCCGCGCAGCACGATGAAGGCGAAGATCGACATGATGAAGAAGCACATGATCAGTCCGAATTCCTCGCCGGCGACCGAAAAGACGAAGTCGGCGTGGCTGTCCGGGATGACCCGCTTGACCGTGCCCTCGCCCGGTCCGACGCCGAACCAGCCGCCATTGATCAGCGCCTCGCGGCCCATGTCGACCTGGAACGTGTCGCCTTCGCCGGTGACGAACTTGTCGATGCGGGCGGCGACGTGCGGAAACACCGAATAGGCGGCGAACACGCCGCCTAGGCCGGCAGCACCGAGCGCGATGATCCACATCCATGGCAGACCGGCCATGAAGAACATCACACCCCATGTGCCGAGCACCAGCATAGTCTGGCCGAGATCGGGCTGCGCCACCAAGAGCGAGATGACCAACGCCAACAGCAGCATGGCGAACAGATTGCCCGGAATGTCGGGCTGGCGCTTATGTTCGGCGAACAGCCAGGCGCACATGATGACGAAGGCAGGCTTGAGGAATTCGGAGGGCTGAATCGACAGGCCGGCCAACGACACCCAGCGCCGCGCGCCTTTCACCTCGACGCCGACATAGAGAACCACCACCATCAGCACCAGCATGATGCACAGCATGACCAGCGCCATGCGCCGGATCTGCCGTGACTCGAGGAAGGAGACGGCCAGCATCACTCCCAGTGCCGGCACGGTGAAGATGATCTGCCTGGTGGCGAAGTGGAAGCTGTCGAGGCCGATGCGTTCGGCCACCGCCGGGCTCGCCGCGAAGGACAGCACGATGCCGAGCCCCATCAGCGACAGGAACGCCGCCAGGAACCAGCGATCGATCGTCCACCACCAGGTCGCTACCGGACTTTTGTCGAGACGGCTTTGCATTATCGTGCCCCTCCGATGGGTTTCACGCCCTCGATAGCATTCGCAGCTTGCCTGAAGGCTTCGCCGCGCACTTCGAAATTCTTGAACTGGTCGAAACTGGCGCAGGCAGGCGACAGCAGCACCACCACCTCGCCGCTGTCGTCATTTGCCGCATCGCGCGCCGCGTGCTCGACCGCGGCGGCAAGCGTACCCGATATTTCATAGGGCACCGCTTCGCCCAGGGTCGCCGAGAAAGCAGGCGCCGCCTCGCCGATCAGATAGGCCCTGGCAATACGCGGGAAGAAGCCGCGCAAGGGCTCGATGCCGCCCTCCTTGGGCAGGCCGCCGGCAATCCAGTAGATGCGCGGAAAGCTCGACAAGGCCGGTGCCGCCGCATCGGCATTGGTCGCCTTGGAATCGTTGACGAACAGCACATGGTCCTTGCGGCCGACCTGCTCCATCCGGTGCGCCAGTCCGGGAAAGCTCTCCAGCCCGGCCTGGATCTCACCGAGATCCAGCCCGACCTTGAGACAGGCAGCGACGGCGGCCAGCGCGTTCTGCGCATTGTGCTGGCCGCGCAGCGAGCCGATGCCTTCGAGAAAGGCAACGCGGCTGTAGCGGCCGTGCACGGCCTCCATCAGATTGGAGCCGTCGGCGAAGTAGCCGTCGGTCAGCGGCAGACGCTTGGAAATGCGGATCACCTGCTTGCCCGCCCGCTCCAGCCGGTCGGCGATCTGGGCGCACCAGGAATCGTCGATGCCGACGATGGCCGTTTCGCTGCCGGCCACCAGCCGCTCCTTGATCGCGGCGTAGTGCTGCATGGTGCCGTGCCGGTCGAGATGGTCGGGCGTCAGATTGAGCAGGATGCCGGCCGTCGGGTTGATCGAGGGCGCGAGATCGATCTGGTAGGAGGAGCACTCCACCACATAGTGCCGATCAGGCTGCGGCGGATCGAGCGTCATGATGGCACGGCCGATATTGCCGCCCATCTGCGTGTCGCGCCCGGCCGATTTGAGAATATGCGAGGTCAGCGCCGTCGTCGTCGACTTGCCGTTGGTGCCGGTGATGGCGATGAAGGGTGCTGTCGGCGCACGGGCTATGCGCTCGCGGCAGAACAGCTCGATGTCGCCGATCACCTCGACGCCGGCGCCACGCGCCAACTCGACCGTCCAGTGCGGCTTCGGATGCGTCAGCGGCACGCCCGGCGACAGCACAAAGGCCGAGAACCCCGCCCAGTCGGCGCCGCGCAGGTCGGCGGTCGCAATGCCGAGCGCCGCCGCCTTGCCGACGCTGTCGGGATTGTCGTCCCAGGCAAGAACGTCGGCCCCGCCCTCGATCAGCGCGCGCGCGGTGGCGATCCCCGAGCCGCCAAGCCCGAAGAGCGAAACACGCTTGCCTGCGAAGGATGCGGCGGGGATCAAGCGGGCTCCTATCTCAATTTGAGGGTCGACAGGCCGACCAGTGCCAGGATCACGGCGATGATCCAGAAGCGGATCACCACCTGGCTTTCGGTCCAGCCGAGCTTTTCGAAATGATGGTGGATCGGCGCCATCAGGAACACGCGCTTGCCGGTCATCTTGAAGTAGCCGACCTGGATGATGACCGACAGGATTTCGACGACAAACAATCCGCCGACGATGACCAGAACGATCTCGTGCTTGGTCGCCACCGCAACCGTGCCGATCAGCCCGCCCATCGCCAGCGAACCGGTGTCGCCCATGAAGATCGCCGCAGGCGGTGCATTGAACCACAGGAAGCCGAGGCCGGCGCCGATCACCGCGCCAAGCACCACCGCCAGTTCGCCGGTGCCGGGGACGAAATGAATCTGCAGATATTCGGCGAACACCGCATTGCCGGAGAGGTAGGCGATGACGCCGAAGGATGCCGCGGCAATCATGATCGGCACGATCGCCAGCCCGTCGAGACCATCGGTCAGGTTCACCGCATTGCCGGCGCCGACGATGACGAAGCACGAGAACGGAACGAAGAACCAGCCGAGATTGACGATGAATTCCTTGGCGAAGGGAAAGGTCAGCGACGACGAGAACGGCGCCTGGCCATTGTGCATGATCACCCAGGCGGCAATGCCGGCGATGACGAATTCCAGCGCCAGCCGTGCCTTGCCGGAAAAGCCGAGATGCGACTGCTTCGTCACCTTGAGATAGTCGTCGTAGAAACCGATCGAGCCGAAACCCAACGTCACCAGCAGCACCACCCAGACATAGATGCTGGAAAGGTTCGCCCACAACAGCGACGAGCCGACGATGCCGCACAGGATCATCAGCCCGCCCATGGTCGGCGTACCGGCCTTCTTGAAGTGGGTTTGCGGCCCGTCGGCACGGATCGGCTGGCCCTTGCCTTGCCGCAGCCTGAGCGAATTGATGATGGTCGGTCCAAAAATGAAGACGATCAGCGCAGAGGTGATGAGCGCCCCGCCGGTGCGGAAGGTGATGTAGCGGAAGACGTTGAAGACAGAGACCTTGTCCGCAAAATCAACGAGCAATGTAAACATGCTATTCCGTCCCCCGGACCCGACCCCTAGGTCTGTTTGCTGGTTGTGGCTTCCGCCGGAAATTTGCCGAGCAGCGCGTCGACCAGCTTTGAAAAACCGATGCCCTTCGACGATTTGATCATGACCACGTCGCCAGCTTTCAATGCCGACAGCAGCACCGGCTTCAGATCCTCGGCGCCGGCGCGATACTCCGTCTTGATGTCGTCGGGCAAGATGTCGGCCAGCGCCTGCATTTCCGGCCCGCCGAGAAAGACCGTCCGCGTCTCGGTGCCGACGATCAGGTCGGCAAGCGCTGCATGCAGCTTTGCTGAGTGGTCGCCGAGCTCCAGCATATCGCCGAGCACGGCGATGCGCCGGCCCTCGCCCGATACCGGCGTCGCATTGAGCAGCGCCATCGCCGCATCCATCGACGCCGGATTGGCATTGTAGCTCTCGTCGATCAGCGTGATCGGCCCCTTGGGGTGGCGCAGCACATGCCGCTTGCCGCGGCCGCGTTCCGCCGACAAGTCTGCGAGCGCCAGGGCCACCTTGGCAAGGTCGGCGCCAACCAGATGCGCCGCACCGAGCACCGCCAGCACATTCTGTACCATGTGGCGGCCGGGCGCGCCGATGCTGGCGGCAACCTCGTGGCCATCGATCCTGACGATGATGTCGGAATGGTCGGCATGCAGCACGCATTTGGTGAGCTTGAAGGTCGAGCGGGCGTTTTCGCCAAAGCCGAAGACGTGCTCGACGCCGGCGGCATGCGCCATCTTGTCCATCAGCTTCCAGCGCGCATCGTCACGATTGAGCAATGCTGCGCCGCCGGGCTCGATGCCTTCGAAAATCTCGGCCTTGGCCTTGGCGATCTCGTCCAGATTTTTGAAGAAACCGAGATGGGCGGCCGCGATCAGCGTGACGATGGCGACATGCGGCCGGACCATCTTGACGAGCGGCCGGATTTCGCCCGGATGGTTCATGCCGATCTCGAACACGGCATAGCCGCAATCCTCGGGCATCCGCGCCAGCGTCAGCGGCACGCCCCAGTGGTTGTTGAACGACTGCGCCGACGCATGGACCTTGCCAACGGCGGACAGCACATGGCGGAGCGCTTCCTTGGTGGTGGTTTTGCCGGCGGAGCCGGTCACGGCGATAATTTTGGCGTTCGAACGCGCGCGGGCCGCAACGCCGAGCTTTTCCAGCGCCGCCAGCACATCCTCCACGACGATCATCGGCGCCGTCAGCCGCCCGAGCGACGGCAATTTGCCTTCGGCCACGACCAGCACGCCGGCGCCGGCCTTGATCGCCGAGGTCGCGAAATCATGGCCATCCATCGCTTCGCCCTTGATGGCGAAGAAGGCATCACCCGGCTGCAGGCTGCGGCTGTCGATCGAAATGCCCGATATGCCTTCCGGCATCGGGCCGAGCGGCCGTCCGTCCATGGCGGCGACCAGCGCATCGGCGGTCCACAGGAAACTCATGCGGCGCGCTCCCGCAGTGCGGCGCGCACTTCCTCATGATCGGAGAAATGAAACGTCTCGGCGCCGATGGTCTGGCCTTCCTCATGGCCCTTGCCGGCAACGATCAGCGTGTCGCCAGCGTGCAGCATGGCCACTGCGTCGTGGATGGCCTTGCGCCGGTCGCCGATCTCGATGGCGCCGGGCGCGGCGGCGAGGATCGCGGCGCGGATCGTTTCCGGCACTTCCGAACGCGGATTGTCATCGGTGACGATGACGACATCGGCTAGCCTTGTGGCGATCTCGCCCATGATTGGCCTTTTGCCGCGGTCGCGGTCGCCGCCGCAGCCGAACACGACGATGACGCGGCCGGTGGTGAACGGCCGCACCGAGGCGAGTACGTTTTCCAGCGCATCCGGCTTGTGCGCATAGTCGACATAGACCGGCGCGCCGTTGGCGGTCGTGCCGACAAGGTCGAGCCGGCCCGGCGCACCCTTCAGTTTTTCCAATGCCATCAAGGCTTTGGCGGCAGGCGTTCCAGTCGAAATGGCGAGGCCGGCCGAAACCAGCGCATTGGAAATCTGGAAATCGCCGGCCAGCGGCAGATCGACCTCATACAAAACGCCATCGGCTTCGACCTCGGCACGCTGACGGTGCCGCTCGTGCTCGACCCGCTTCAGCCGCAGGAAATCGCCGTGCCGGCCGACCGTCAGCACGGTCAGGCCCGCCGCGCGTGCCGCACGCACCGTCGGCTCCGACCACGGGTCGTCGGCGAAGATCACGGCCGGCGCCCCTTTGGGCAGCAGCGTATCGAACAGCCGCAGTTTGGCGCGATGATAGTCCTCGACCGTCGGATGATAGTCCATGTGGTCACGGCCGAGATTGGTGAACCCGCCGGCGGCGAGCCTCACCCCGTCGAGGCGGCGCTGGTCGAGACCATGGCTGGAGGCTTCCATCGAGGCGTGGGTGACGCCGGCATCGGCCAATTCGCTCAGCAACCGGTGTAAGGCTATCGGGTCGGGCGTGGTCAGCGAGCCATATTCGTTGCGGCCCGGCGCCACCACGCCGGTGGTGCCGATCGAAGCCGCGGCAAAGCCGGCCTGCTCCCATATCTGCCTGGTGAAGGCGGCGACCGAGGTCTTGCCGCTGGTACCGGTCACCGCGACCATGGTTTGCGGTTGCCGACCAAAGAAGCGGGCAGCGCTCAATGCCAGTGCAAGGCGTGGATCATCGACCGAAAGAACCGGAACCGGCAGGCCGGCAACGGCACTGCCCGTGCCCGCCACAATGGCCACAGCACCCCGTCTGGCGGCATCGGCCGCGTAGGCCACCCCATCCGCCTTGGTTCCCGCGAGCGCGAAAAAGACCACGCCCGGTCTTGCCTGGCGCGAATCCGACGTAATCCCGGTAACCTCCATGTCGGGGGAAGCTGTTCCCTCGATAGGCAGGATACCGGCTAGATCTTTCAGCTGCATCGAGTTCCGTTCATTGCAACAAAATAGCGCGCAGTTGCCGGCGCGCCCCAAGAATCACTGATAGGACACCAGCGTTGCACCATTTTCATGGCTGAAATCTGGCTTCACGCCAAGCATCGAAGCCGAACGGCGGATGATGTTCGCAACAATTGGTGCTGCATTCGAGCCGGCGGTGGCGCCCATGCCGGGTTTTTCCGGCTTCGGCTCGTCGATAATCGACAAAACGATGTATTGCGGATCGTCCATCGGGAAGGAAGCGACGAAGGCGTTGAAACGCACCGTCGACGAGTAGCGGCCGTTGATGACCTTCTCGGCCGTACCGGTCTTGCCGCCGACGCGATAGCCCGGAACCCTGGCGTTCTTGCCCGAACCCTTCTCGGCGTTGAGCGAGTAGAGATAGCGCATGCCTTCAACGGTCTTTTCGTTGACCACTTTCTTGGCCACCGTCATCGCCTGCTCTTGCGTGCGCGGCAGGAATGTCGGCTCGATCAGATAGCCGCCATTCATCAGCGCGGCGCAACCGACCGCCGTCTGCAGCGGCGTCGTCGACACGCCGTGACCAAAGGCGATGGTGATCGAGTTGACCTTCTTCCACACCTTGGGTTCGGTGGGGCGGGCGACTTCCGGCAGTTCGGTCTGCATCTTCTCGAGGATGCCCATGCGATGCAGGAATTCGCGGTGGCCCTCGATGCCCACCACGTCGGCTTCCCGGGCCGAGCCGATGTTGGAGGAATAGATGAACACCTCCGGCACACTCAGCACCCGGTTCTTGCCGTGGAAGTCATGGATGGTCTGGTGGCCGATCTGGATCGGATGCGAGGCATCGAACCGGCTCTCCATCGTCACCTTGCCGGAATCGAGCGCCATGGCGGTGGTGAAACTCTTGAACGTCGAGCCCATTTCGTAGAGGCCGGCCGACATGCGGTTCAGCCGGTCCTTGTCCTGCGCATTGTAGGGATTGTTGGGGTCGAAATCCGGCACTGAGGCCATCGCCACCACTTCGCCGGTCTTGACGTTGAGCACCACGGCGCCGGCGGCGATGGCATGATATTTTTCCATGCCGTTGGCGATCTCGTCGCGCACGATGTGCTGAACACGCAGGTCGACCGAAAGCTGCACCGGCTTCAAATCCTTGGCTATCGCCAGGCCCGACGCCTGAAGGTCGCTCAGGCCCTGCTCGTCAATGTACTTCTCCATGCCGGAGATGCCCTGATTGTCGATGTTGGTGAGGCCGACAATGTAGGACGAGGTTTCGCCGGCCGGATAGAACCGGCGCTTTTCGGTGCGGAAGCCAAAGCCGGGAATGCCGAGCTGCATGATGTCGGCCTGCTGCTTGGGCGTCAGCTGCCGCTGCAGCCAGACGAAGCCGGCGCCGCTCTTCAGCTTGTGGTAGGTCTGCTCGTAGTCGATCTCGGGAAGCACCGTCGACAACTTCTCGATAGCTTCGTCGGCATCGACGATGCGGCGCGGCTCGGCAAACAGCGACGCCGTCTTGATGTCCGTCGCCAGCACTTCGCCGTTGCGGTCGACGATGTCGGGCCGCGACGCCGTCACCCGGCTCTGCGGACCGCCGGACATGTCGGGGTTCTGGAAGCCGAGATAGACCAGCCGCCCGGCGATGGTCGAATAGATGCCGAAGAACACTGCCATCGTCATCACGATGCGGGTCTTGGCCTTGCCGCCGGTCGCCTTGCGGGCGCCGTCGACGACGATCGAGCCGTCTTCGCCCGATTTTGCGCGACGCTTCAGCAATCTGCCCATCGTTGGCAATTTGACGATCATTGGACGATGCCTCCGGTCACCACCGGGTCCTTGCCCAAAGGCCCCTTGCCGGAATTGTCGGCCATGCCGCCCAGCCGCTGGGACGAAAGGTCCTCGATGTTGACCGGTTTCGCCGGCAGATCGTCGAGCCCGACGATCTGGCGTGCATTGACCGGCTCGAGCGCGAGCTGCGATTTGTAGAGTTCAGCGAGTTTCTGCAGGCGCGACGGCTGGGTGAGCAGGCTCCAGTCGGCCTTCAAGAGGTCGATCGTATCCTCCTCGTAGCGGATCTGCGCCTCGATCTTCTGCACCGACGCCAATTGTTCCTCGGCCTCGCGCTTGGTCTTGTAGGTCAGGGCCGCGGCCGAAACCATGACGGCGATAAGGACTATGTCGCTGGTACGAAACACGTGCTCACCTCTCTCTCGGCCGATCGATGCCGGGAAGCTTTGGAAGGCCGAAAATCGAAAAATCACCGGCGCGCGCCGGCGCCTCGGTGCGGATCGCAGCGCGCAGTCTTGCCGAGCGCGCCCGCGGATTGGCTGCTGTCTCGGTGTCGCCAGGCGTCACGCCGCCGCCGGCCTTGCCGAAGGTCGCCAGGCGCGTATGCGCTTCGGGCATGTGCCGCGAGCCGGTCGCGGCATCGGCGCGGTCGGCAATGAAGCGCTTGACGATGCGATCTTCCAGTGAATGGAACGTCACCACGACAAGCCGCCCGCCCGGCTTCAGCACGCGCTCGGCCGCAAACAGGGCCTTGGCCAATTCGCCGAGTTCATCATTGACGAAAATGCGCAACGCCTGGAAGACGCGGGTTGCCGGATGGATCTTGTCCTTGGGCGCACGGCCAATATGCGTTTCGATGGCGTCGGCGAGGTCGAGCGTGCGCTCGAACGGATGTTTTTCGCGGCGGCTCTCGATCATGCGGGCGATGCGGCCGGCATGGCGCTCTTCGCCGAGGAAGCCGAAGATGCGGGCAAGGTCGCCCATCTTGAAGGAGTTGACGACATCGGCCGCACTGAGGCCCGCCTGCGCCATGCGCATGTCGAGCGGCCCGTCGGTGCGGAATGAAAAGCCGCGCTCCGCCTGGTCGATCTGCATCGAGGAGACGCCGATGTCGAGCACCACGCCGTCGGCGCTTTCGACCTGCTCGTCCAGCGTCGAGAACGGCGCCTGGACAAGCTTGAGCCTGCCGCCCGACTGCTGTTCGAGGGCGCGTCCTGCCGCAATGGCATCCGGATCGCGATCGATGGCGACGACCGAAGCGCCGGTTGCGAGGATCGCCCTGGTGTAGCCGCCGGCGCCGAACGTGCCGTCGACGATCAAATCGCCGGTTTTTGGCGCGAGCGCCTCCAGCACTTCGGCAAGGAGGACCGGAATGTGACGGGTCGGTCCGCCAACGGCGCTGATATCATCGCCGTGACCCGCCATCATTCCGGCCGCTCCCCAGGCTTCGTCCCCTGCCGAAGCTGCAAAAGCCGCGCGCGTGCCTGCGCCCCATAGGCGGCAAGCTGTTTCGGTTCCCAGATCTGAAAGAAATTGCCGCGGCCGACAAAGGCCACTTCCGCCGAAATGCCGGTGTGCTCGCGGATGAAATCGCTCATCGTGATGCGGCCGTCCTGGTCGAGCTTCAGGAACGTTCCGTCGCCATGGCAGAAGAACGACATGTCGTCCGCCGTCTGCAAAAAAGGGTCTTCCAGCGCGATGCGCTGCTCGTAGCGGTCGAGCAGGTCGAGACCGCCGACATCCATCGCCGGAACATCCAGACAGCGCAGCGCATAGAGCTCCGAATAGCCGCGTTTCTGCACGACCGCGCGGAAATGCGCCGGAACGGAGACCCGCCCCTTCGCATCGATCCTGTTCACTGCGCTTGACAGAAACCGGTCCATTACGCGTTACAGCCGCTTCCGCCGCCGCACCCCTTTCCATCTTGTCGTCCGCGCCGCCGCTGCGCGTCCCCTGCCGAACATTCGCTTCATTCCCAAAGGCGAAACCCCGCAAACGCACAGCCGCCGCGGCTGCCCGATTGGCGTACGCTTCACCCTGACGCGGAACGAAGGCTTTGGTATCGAAATGGGATATCATGGGGCACTATGGGCGTCAACGGGAACAGGCTTCACAAACGCACGCGCCACAACCGGTGAGAGCAGCTTTGACGGCACTCCCTTCTTTATCGTCCATTAAGCCTAACGAAGGGTTTAGAGCCGTCTGGCCCAACCGGAGGCGGCTTGCCGCAAGCCGTAGCCTGACGCTAGGGTCGGCCGCATTTCTCGACCAAGAAACAAGGTTTGAAAATCGATGTCCGAAACCGCCAGGTCACGCGCTGCGGCCCTTCCTCATCTGCGTCGCGACAGACTGGCAAAGGGCGACCCGATTCCGCTGCCCTTGACCATGGCCGCGATTTTTCACGCTCCCGGTGACGCCACCGGCTTTGATCAGTATGGCCGCTTCTCGAACCCGACCTGGGATGCGGTCGAGCACATGCTGGCGCATCTGGAAGATGCGCCATGCGTTGCCTTCCCCTCGGGGATGGCTGCGATCTCGGCGGTGTTTTTTGGGCTGCTCAAGGCCGGCGACCGCATCCTTCTGCCTTCGGATGGTTATCACACCACCAGGGCGCTGGCGGAGCGCTTCCTTAAATCGTTCGGTGTCAGCTACGACGTCAGGCCGACATCGAACTTCCTGGACGGTGGTTTCGATGGCTATCGCCTCGCCTTCGTCGAAACCCCCGCCAATCCCGGCCTGGACATCTGCGACATCGCGGCTGTCACCCAGGCCGCTCATAGCGCAGGCGCGCTGCTCGTCGTCGACAACACGACGATGACGCCGTTCGGCCAGCGCCCGCTCGATCTCGGCGCCGATATCGTCATTGCCGCCGACACCAAGGCGCCCAACGGCCATTCCGACGTGCTGTTCGGCCATGTCGCCAGCCGCAATGCCGATATCATCGCTGCCGTGACCGACTGGCGGGAGACTTCCGGCGCCATTCCCGGACCGTTCGAAGCGTGGCTGGTGCATCGCGGCCTCGAAACGCTGGATGTGCGTTTCGACCGCATGTGTTCTTCCGCCGAAGTGATTGCGCGGCGGCTGAAAGACCATCCTGGGGTCAGCGGCCTGCGCTACCCCGGCCTCGAAGGCGATCCTTCGCACAACCTTGCCCGTGCCCAGATGGAACGCTTCGGCTTTCTCATCTCCTTCGTGCTGGCTTCGGAGAACAAGGCTGAGGATTTCATCAACAATTGCGCGCTGATGCAGGCCGCCACATCCTTTGGCGGCGTCCACACCTCGGCTGAACGGCGATCGAAAAGAGGCGATGCCGTCGCGCCCGGCTTCGTGCGCCTGTCGGTCGGCTGCGAGCCGGTGGAGGAACTGTGGCAGGCAATCGAGGCATCGCTCGACAAGCTCGGCGTCTGAGTGGAGCCGTCACGAATTCAGGTCGTCAGCCTCGATCTTGCGCCGGCCATGCAGGACGCGCAGGATTTCAATGGCGCCGTCAGCGATGCGGTAGAACGTAAGATATTCCCCCAGGACCAGGTGGCGGATACCTGGAGCAATGTCTTCGCGCGGCGCACCGGAGAACGGATGCAAAGCCAACAAGCGCCATCGCGCTTCAAAAGCATCCACCAGGCGAACCGCAGCAAATGGATTGTCGGCCGCGACATAGTCGCCAATAGCTTCAAGGTCGACTTCCGCCTGAGGAAGCAGGCGGTATTTCACTCATGGAAGCCTTTAGCCTCGGCCATTCTTAGATATTTCGCGCGCAACCGCTTCATGATTGGTTGCCCGTCCAGCGCCGGCCCGCCGTCGATTCCCTCCTGCACCAGCTTGCGCAATTCTTCCAGCGTGTAGCCATGCAGGTCGCGCCGGTCCTTCCATTGCCGCAAAGCGTCGCGGATCACTTCGCTTGCCGAGGCATATTCCCCCGCAGCCACCACATCGTCGACCGCCGCCGCCAGTTCCGGCGACAGCGTGATGCTGCGCTTGTCGACATGGCCCATGACGGCCCTCCTGATGCTATCTATTCGAGCAAGGTACGATTTAATCGCACCAATTTCAACAAAAGCTGCCACCTCTGTCCCAAGTTGATTCAGTTTCTGAGGCGGCTGAATCAACAGTCGCGCCCGAAGACGCAACCTGCTGATATCAGCCGATTTCACTGCAATATCGTGGAAAGAATTGCCAGCTGGCCTGTAAGCCGGGTTCTGTATGGCCCTCGCCCCTTGCGGTGCGAGAACGTGGCGGCCATTCATCTTGGGCGCATGTTGCCATGCGCCTCACGCAACCTACCCGAACGGTGAGCCGGAAACAGCCCTCGAGGGTCTCCCCTCGCACCGTCCCTATTCGGTCTTGCTCCCGGTGGGGTTTACCGTGCCGCTCCTGTTGCCAGTCGCGCGGTGGGCTCTTACCCCACCCTTTCACCCTTGCCCCGATAAATCGTGGCGGTTTGCTTTCTGTGGCACTTTCCCTGGGGTCGCCCCCGCCGGCCATTAACCGGCACCGTGTCTCCATGGAGCCCGGACTTTCCTCACCCGCAGCCTTTCGACTTCGCGGGTGCGGCCGCCCGGCCAGCTGGCAAGGCGTATAAAGAGGTTCAGGCTCGAAAACGCAAACGAAAAAGCCGGCGGTCAGCGCCGGCTCTCGTTTGCCGGGCAATCAGAGCGCGGCCATCTGCACCTTGACCTTGCCGCAATAGGCGGCCGACACCGGGTTCATCCGCTTGGCGGCATGGCCGGCATTGTATTTCAGGATGGTGCCGCAGGTCGTGCCGCCACCAAGATCCTGCGCCATGGCGAGGTACTTCATGCCGTATTTGATGTTGGTGTCCGGATCGAACAGGCCCTTGACCGAGCCGTTGTACCCCATCATCCGCGCCGTTGCCGGCTTGATCTGCATCAGGCCGATCTCGCCGGCGCTGCCGACCAGATTCGGGCGATAATTGCTTTCGACGGTGATGACCGCCTTGGCGAGCGACACCGGCACACCATAGCTGGCGGCATACCGGGCGACGATCGCCGAGTATTGCCCACCGCCGGCCATCTGCGAAATCGACATCGACATCGCTGCGTTCTGCGGCCCGATCGACGCCGTTGTCGTCATATCGACGGCCTTCCTGTTGCGCTTCATATGCCGCCTGGAGCCTGACTTCTTGGTTTTTACGGCGGCCTTTTCCACTTTTGCTGTAGCGGTTCTCTTCACCTTTTCACCATGGCCCGCTTTCGGCGTGACGGTTTTGCCGGATGCTACAATGAAACCCTGGTCTGCCCTCTGGCTCAATGGCGCGCCATTGGCAGCACCGATGGCAAAAGTCATTACGCCGGCAGCAACAGCTGCCGTTAAAACGGTCAATTTCTGCATGTGGTCCTGTTCTGTCTGAACCGCGCGAAGATCTTCACGCAGCAACGCCTAATCAATATCGAAACATCCGGGGGGATAGATGTCCAATAACTTGCACAAGCTGCCTTTGACGGTCGAATTGGCGCCAAACAAGGCGGGGCAAGTCACTTTGAGTGACAGGTTGTAATTTAACGGTCTGGAACAGACTATGTGGACAAAATTGTCCTTGCGGAAGCCAGCAGCCTTTCCAGCGTGCGGATTGTCGAGCCGTCGGCCACACCATCGACCAAGCGCGGTCGGAAATGGCGTTGAAAAGCCTCGACGACGATTTCGGTCTGCCGGTCGAAAGCGCCTGTTATCTCCACGCCATAGCCGTAGAGCGCCAGCATCGATTGCAACGCTTCGACCTCGGCGCCCGCATCGCCGGCCGTCAGCACGGCCCCGCGCCTGATCGGCGCCGCCGTGACCATATGGCCGACACCAGCGGCGAAGAGGACCTGCCACGGGAATTTCTCGCCCGGATCGATCTTGCGGCCCGGCGCCACGTCGGAATGGGCCAGTACCCGTTGGGCCGGGATGGCATGGCGCCGGATGATCCCCTTGCACAGGCCGATCACCGCTTTGACTTGCCTCCGGGGAAAACCGGGATAGCCAAGCGTATGCCCTGGATTGACGATCTCGATGCCGACCGAACAGGAGTTGATGTCGGCGCGTCCGAACCACGAACCCTTGCCGGCATGCCAGGCACGATCGCTCTCGCGCACCATCTGCACGATGCGGCCATCCTCGTGGACGAGATAGTGCGAGGAGACCTCGCTGGCCGGATCGCACAGCCATGCTTCGGCGCCAGCGCCTGTCGCCATGCCGGTGTAGTGCAGCACGATCATGTCGGGCCTGAGCGTCTCGCGCCGCGGGCCGAAATTCGGCGATACCCTTACCTCGGCGCTCGGCTCGTCGGGCAGGAAGCCGCTCATGCGTGCCTGAGGCCCCGCTCGATCATCTCATAGGCCGTGTTGATCGCCGCCAGCCTGGTCGTGGCGATCTTGATGAACTCCTGCGGCAGGCCGCGCGCGATCAACCGGTCCGGATGATTGTCGGAAACCAGCTTGCGATAGCGCTTCCTGACTTCCTCGAACGTCTTTCCCCGCTCGATGCCGAGCACCACATAGGGATCGGCGGCGCCAAGATTGACGTGCCGCGCCAGGATGCTTTCGTAATGCGCCTCGTCGATTTTGAAAATCTCCGCGATCCGGTGCAGGAACAGGCCTTCGTGCTCGTGGATCAGGCCGTCGGCCTTGGCGATGTGGAACAACCCGTCGAGTATGTCCTCCAGCATCATGCAGTTCGCATGGCCCGAGCCACACAGCTGCGCCATGCGCTCGGCATAGGTCTCGAACCCGGCGACATCGCGCTTGGCCAGATCGTAGAGCCGCGCCACGTTGCGCGTCTGCTCTCTCGGCACCTCGAATATTTCCTGGAAGGCGCGCACCTCGTCCTGGGTGACGATGCCATCGGCCTTGGCCATCTTGGCCGACAGCGCAATCATCGCCACCGAGAAGGCAACGCGCCGGCGCAGATCCGCATCGCCGGAGAAAACCGTGCGCACGGCTTCGACCACTTCGGCGACGCCCGAAGTGGCTGAAGAGGAAACGCGGGTGATGAACTCGCCGAGACGATCCCAAATCGACATGAAGGCTTATTAGGGCCGCCGGCCACCGCTATCAAGCGAAGACAGTGCCGCAGGCGCCGCCAACCGGTTCACGAAGAGGTCACCAACTCGGCAGCAGCCGCGCTGCGCCGCCAGGCATCACAAGGAAAGGCCGGCATAAAGCCGGCCTCCCTACTCGTCAGAACTCAACTCGTCACGCTACTACTGCGCAGGGGCAGCAGGAGCCGGTGTTGCCGGAGCCGGTTCAGCAGGCTTCGTTGCATCCGGAGCAGCTGGCTGCAGCGGCTGGTCGGCGGCCGGCGGGTTGGTGCTCTGGGTGGTGGTGTTGTCCGTGCCGCTATCGCTGCATGCGGCTACGCCGAGCAGCGCAAGGGCGGAAATCGACGCGAGAATGAGCTTTTTCATAACATCTCTCCTTCAGTACACGCTCACATTGCCGTGAGCGGTCGTAGGGAAAATGCGCCAGTACGCCATGAGTTTCGTAACGTTGCGTGTCCGCATGTAACATCCAGCGCTTGACCGTTGCCGCCCAAGCCATTGCGAACTAACAGATGGCATCGATGAAAATGCCGGGGGCTACCGTATGAGCGCACAATGGGATTTCTGGATCGACCGCGGCGGCACCTTCACCGATGTCATTGGCCGCGATCCGCAAGGCGGCCTGCATCCCAAAAAACTTCTGTCGGAAAATCCCGAAGCCTATGCCGACGCCGCCATCCAGGGCATTCGTGACCTGCTCGGGCTGAAATCCGGCGCTCCCATCCCCCCGGGCCTGATCGGCGACGTCAAGATGGGCACCACGGTGGCCACTAATGCGCTGCTGGAGCGCAAGGGCGACCGCGTGCTGCTGCTCATCACCAAGGGATTTCGCGATGCGCTGAAGATCGCCTATCAGGCGCGGCCCGACATCTTCGCCAAGGAGATCATCCTCCCCGAGCAGCTCTATGAGCGCGTCATCGAGATCAACGAGCGGGTGCGCGCCGACGGCTGCGTCGAACAGTTGCTCGACATCGCCGCCTGTCGACCGGCGATCGAGCAGGCCAAGGCCGACGGCATCGATGCGGTGGCCATCGTCTTCATGCATGCATGGAAATATCCCGACCACGAAAAGGCGGTGGCAAGGGTCTGCCGAAAACTTGGGTTCGGCCAGATCTCGGTCAGCCACGAGGTCTCGCCATTGATCAAACTGGTCGGCCGCGGCGACACCACCGTGGTCGACGCCTATCTGTCGCCGATCCTGTCGCGTTATGTGCAAAGGGTGGCGGGGGAAATCGGTCCGTCCCCTCACCTGATGTTCATGATGTCGTCAGGCGGTCTCACCGCCGCCGATATGTTCCAGGGCAAGGACGCGTTGCTGTCCGGACCGGCCGGCGGCGTCGTCGGCATGGTCGAGACGGCAAAACGCGCCGGCTTCGAAAAAGTCATCGGCTTCGACATGGGCGGCACCTCGACCGACGTCGCGCATTACGACGGCGACTATGAACGCGCCTTCGACACCGAGGTCGCCGGCGTGCGCATCCGCGCGCCGATGATGCGCATTCACACCGTCGCCGCCGGCGGCGGTTCGATCCTGCACTACGAGGCCGGGCGTTTCCGCGCCGGCCCGGACTCGGCCGGCGCCAATCCCGGCCCCGCCGCCTACCGACGCGGCGGCCCGCTGGCTGTCACCGACGCCAATGTCATGCTCGGCAAGCTGCAGCCGGATTTCTTCCCGGCCATTTTCGGACCCGGACAGAACGAAGCTCTCGACGTCGAGACGGTGCGTGCAAAGTTCACGGCGCTTGCCACCGAGATCGGCGATGGCCGAACACCCGAGGCCGTCGCCGAGGGCTTCATCACCATCGCCGTCGAGAACATGGCCAACGCCATCAAGAAGATTTCCGTGCAGCGCGGCTATGACGTAACCGAATATCTGCTGAACTGTTTTGGTGGCGCGGGCGGCCAGCATGCTTGCCTGGTTGCCGATGCGCTCGGCATGGAAGCCGTGTTGATCCACCCCTTCTCCGGCCTGCTTTCGGCCTATGGCATCGGCCTGTCATCGGTGTTTGCCTCGCGCCAGCAGGCGCTACTGAAGCCCCTTGCCGAAGAGTCCAGAACCGAAATCGGCAGCCTCATTGCCACCTTGAGGAAAGCGGTCATCGCCGAGCTCGCGGCGCAAGGCATCGCCGAGGATGCGGTTGCCGCGAAACCGGTGCTGCACATCCGCTATGACGGCACCGACACGACACTGCCGGTGAATTTCGAGGAAGCCTCGATTTTCCAGGCCAGGCGCGATTTCGAAACCGCCCACAAGGCGCAGTTCGGCTTCATCTATGACGACAAGCCGATGATCATCGAGACCGTCGGCGTCGAAGGCACCGACACCGGCGGCACCGGCCGCGACGAAAGCGATTCAGTTCTTGAGGACATCGTCGCAAGTCCTTCCAAGAGTCGGAAAATCTTTGCCGATGGCATCTGGCACGATGCCGGCATCTTCCTCCGTGAAGCGCTCAAGCCGGGCAACAAGATCGCCGGCCCTGCCCTGATCATCGAGCCAAACCAGACCATCGTCGTCGAGCCCGGCTGGCAGGCCGAGATCACCGCCAAGAACCATGTGCTCCTGCGCCGCATCGAAGAGAAGCAGCGCCAGGCGGCACTCGGCACCAAGGCCGATCCGGTAATGCTGGAAGTCTTCAACAACCTCTTCATGTCGATCGCCGAGCAGATGGGCGTGACGCTGCAGAACACCGCCTATTCGGTGAACATCAAGGAACGGCTGGATTTCTCCTGCGCCGTCTTTGACCGGACCGGTGCGCTGGTTGCCAATGCGCCGCATATGCCGGTGCATCTCGGCTCGATGGACCGCTCGGTCGAGACCATCATCCGGTTGAACTCGGGCGACATCCACCCCGGCGACGTCTTTGCCCTCAACGCACCCTACAATGGCGGCACGCATCTGCCCGACATTACCGCGGTGACGCCTGTATTTTCCCTCCCCCTCGAGGGGAGGGTGGCCGCGAAGCGGCCGGGTGGGGTCCTCTCAGAAGGAACCACAGGAACGTCTAGCACTGCCGCAGCGACTCCCTCCGCCGCCTTCGGCGGCACCTCCCCCTCAAGGGGGGAGGAGATACTCTTCTACGTTGCCTCACGCGGCCACCATGCCGATATCGGCGGCACCGCGCCCGGCTCGATGACGCCGCTGGCCACCACGGTCGACGAAGAAGGCGTGTTGTTCGACAATTTCCGCATCGTCGATCGCGGAAAATTCCGCGAGGCGGAACTGCACACGCTGCTCACCGATCATCGCTGGCCGGCGCGCAATCCGCACCAGAACATCGCCGACCTCAAGGCGCAGATCGCCGCCAATGAAAAAGGCGTCGCCGAATTGCGCAAGATGGTCGCGCATTTCGGTCTCGGCGTGGTCGAAGCCTATATGGGCCATGTCCAGGACAATGCCGCCGAAAGCGTGCGCCGCGTGCTGGAGCGGTTGCCGGATTCGTCGCAATACGAATACCCGACCGACACCGGCCAGGTCATCAAGGTGAAGATGTCAGTCGACCGGCAAAAGCGCGAGGCAACGGTCGACTTCACCGGCACATCGCCGGTGATGAAGAACAATTTCAACGCGCCGGAGCCGGTTGCCCGCGCAGCCGTGCTCTATGTCTTCCGCGTCATGGTCGAGGACATGATCCCGATGAATGCCGGCTGTTTGCGGCCCATCAACATCATCATCCCAGACGGTTGCATGCTGAAGCCGGCCTATCCAGCCGCGGTCGTCGCCGGCAATGTCGAGACTTCACAGCATGTCACCAACGCGCTGTTCGGCGCCATGGGCGCGATGGCCAACGCGCAAGGCACGATGAACAACCTCACCTTCGGCAACAAGCAGTACCAGTATTACGAGACGATCTGCTCAGGCTCGCCGGCCGGACAGATGAACTCCGGCCGTGGTTTTGCCGGCACCTCCGGCGTCCACACCCATATGACCAACTCACGTCTCACCGATCCGGAAGTGCTGGAACTGCGTTTTCCCGTCCTGCTTGAGGATTTCCACATCCGCGAGGGCTCCGGCGGAAAGGGTAGATGGAGCGCCGGTGACGGCACCAAACGCACCATCCGCTTCCTCGAAAAGATGGAATGCGCCATCCTGTCCTCGCATCGCAACCGCCCGCCGCAAGGCATGGACGGCGGCGGTGATGGCGAGGTTGGCTCGACCAAGGTCCGCCGCAAGAATGGTCAGGTCGACATGCTGAAGGCCTGTGACCAAACGGTGCTTGAGGCTGGCGATGCCATCATCCTGACGACACCGACGCCTGGCGGTTTTGGTCGGCCATGACGGGTGCTTGCTAGACGCCTGTCGGCGGGGCAATGGTGCGGCAGGTCAGGAGGCGGGTCGATGAGCGAAAGCGAACACGAAGAGGCGACGCATGTCGCATCGATCGAACTGTTCTTCGACCTTGTCTTCGTTTTCGTCATCACCCAGTTCACGCAGCTTGTCGAAGAAGCCCACTCGCTGGGCGATATTCTTCTGGTATTGTTGGTGCTGGTGCCGGTTTGGTGGATGTACGCGGCCTTCAGCTGGCTGACCAACAATGCCGGTGAGAGTACGCTGCTGCGCCTGATCCTGATCGCCGCGATGGCAGGGTTTCTGGTGATGGCAATCGCCATCCCCGATGTCTTCGGCGACGGCGCTCTTGTTTTCGGCTTCTCCTACCTCTTTGTCGTCATCCTGCATCTGTTTGGCTTTGCCTGGCGCGGTCGCCATGGCGCGGCGCGCGCCATCCTGGCCACCATGCCGATCAACCTCGGCGCATCCGCGCTGCTGATCGGCGTTGCCCTGGTGGACAAGCCCTGGAAGTGGCCGTTGCTTGTCGCCACGACGCTCATCTTTGTCGTCCAGATCGTCCGCATGATCACCACGCACGAGCAGCGTTTTGCTCTCAGTGGCGGCCATTTCGCCGAGCGGCACCGCCTGATCGTCATCATCGCGCTTGGCGAGTCGATCGTGGCCGTCGCGGTGGGCACCGGCGGCAACGCCCACCTCACCGAAATCAGTGGGCTTTCAGGTCTGGCGCTGGCCCTGGCGCTGGTCGCGGCACTGTGGTGGAGCTATTTCGACCGCGAAGACCAGCGCGCGGAAGACCATTTCGTCAATGCCGCGCCCGACATGCGCACCCGCATGGCGCTTCTCGGCTACTGGGGCGGCCACCTCGTCTTGCTGTTCGGCATCATTCTGGTTTCGGCCGGCATCAGGGAATTGCTCGACACAGGCCATGACGCCTCGTCGCATGCTCCGTGGCTGCTCAGTGCCGGCATCTCGGTGTTCATGTTTGGCGAGATGCTCTTTCGGGCAATGCTCGGCATTCGCCCCCTGCTGAACAAGCTTGTCGCCGCGGTGGTTGCGCTAGCGCTTGGCCTGATCGGCTCGGCATGGCCGCCAATGGTCTTTCTTGCCATTGCCACCGCGCTCGTCATCGGTGTCGCAGCGGCCGAACGGCGATTCCAGGTGCGATAGCACCTATCGCATTTGCATTGCCGCTGCCATTGTCATGCACCTGTCATCAGCCGGCGCTACCCGCTTGCGCCAAAGCAAATGGGGAATCAGCGGCATGACGGACGTTTCCGGAGAACTGGTTTTTCGCCGCGGCAAGGAAGTTGGAAAAGCCGTCTACCAGAACCGCCCGCTGTCGAAGGCCGGCCTCTCCGAACGGCTTTTTGCCTTGCTGTTTTCCGGCCTCGTCTATCCGCAGATCTGGGAAGATCCCGATGTCGACATGGACGCCATGCAGCTTGGCAAGGGGCACCGCGTCGTCACCATCGCCTCCGGCGGCTGCAACATCCTCGCCTATCTCACGCGGTCACCGGAACGGATCGATGCCGTCGATCTCAACGCCGCCCACATCGCGTTGAACCGCATGAAGCTCGAGGCGGTGCGTCATCTGCCGTCGCAATGCGACCTGTTCCGTTTCTTCGGCGCCGCTGACACCCGTCACAATTCGGAAGCCTACGACCGCTTCATCGCCCCGCATCTCGACCCGGTCAGTCGTCACTATTGGGAACACCGCAGCTGGCGCGGCCGTCGCCGCATCGCCGTCTTCGACCGCAATTTCTACCAGACTGGCCTGCTCGGCCTGTTCATCGCCATGGGCCACCGCACGGCCAAATTCTTCGGCGCCGACCCCGCCGGCATCATGGAAGCCAAAAGCATCGCCGACCAGCGCCGCTTCTTCAACGAGGAACTGGCCCCGGTCTTCGAAAAGCCGCTGCTGAAATGGGCGACGTCCCGCAAGGCCTCGCTGTTCGGCCTCGGCATTCCGCCGGCGCAATATGATTCACTGATCACCTCGGGCGACGGCACCATGGCCAGCGTGTTGAAGGCCCGCCTCGAAAAGCTTGCTTGCGACTTTCCGCTGGAGAAAAACTATTTCGCCTGGCAGGCTTTTGCCCGCCGCTATCCGAACCCCGGGGAAGCCGCCCTGCCCGCCTACCTCGAAGAGCGCAACTACAAGACGATCCGCAACAACATCGATGGCGTTGCCATCCACCACGCCAATCTGATCGAGTTCCTGGCCGGCAAGGACGCTGGTTCCGTCGACCGCTTCGTCCTGCTCGACGCGCAGGACTGGATGACCGACGACCAGCTCAATGCGCTGTGGGCAGAAATCACCCGCACCGCGTCCACCGGAGCGCGTGTCATCTTCCGTACCGCCGCCGAACCCAGCCTGTTGCCCGGCCGCGTCTCGAATTCGCTGCTTGATCAGTGGCGCTATGAAGACGAGGCCTCGCGTGAGTTCTCGGCCCGCGACCGCTCGGCCATCTATGGCGGCTTCCATCTCTATGTGAAGCAGACCGCATGAGCACGACCGAGCTGCCGGCCAGCCATGCCGAGCTGATGGACGGCGTCTACCGCTGGCAGCGCCATATCTACGACCTGACCCGCAAATACTATCTGCTCGGCCGCGACCAGATGATATCAGAGCTGGATGTGCCGGCCGGTGGCACGGTGCTGGAACTCGGCTGCGGCACCGGCCGCAACATCATCCTCGCCGCCCGCCGCTACCCCGACGCCCGCTTCTTCGGCCTCGATATTTCGGCCGAGATGCTGGAGACAGCCGGTGCTGCCATTGCCCGCGATGGCCTGTCCGGTGACGTTGTGCTGGCACGCGGCGACGCCACCGATTTCAGTGCGAAGGCTCTGTTCGGCATCGAGCGTTTCGACCGTATTTTCGTGTCGTATTCGCTGTCGATGATACCCGGCTGGGAGAAGACGGTGGCGGCAGCACTCGCCGCGCTTGCGCCCGAGGGGTCATTGCATGTCGTCGACTTCGGCCAGCAGGAAGGCCTGCCGCGCTGGTTCCGCACCCTGCTGCGCGGCTGGCTCAGGAAATTCCATGTCGCGCCGCGTGAATCGTTGCGCGAGGTTCTCGAATCGGAAGCTGCGAGAATCGGGGCAAGCCTCCGATTCCAAAGGCTTTATTGTGGCTATACGTGGCTCGCTGTCATTAGGCGCGCAAGCAACCAGGGCAGCGCCGGTTGAGGCCTTGGCGGCTGTCCAGGACAGTTCGACGCAACACATGAAAAGTGGTATATCGGCGCGTCTCTATTTCCCTCAAGGAGGAGAACATGAGTGCGCGGGGACTCTTTTCGTTAGCTGCTTGCATGATTTTTCTGAGCTCGTCTGCAATGAGCAACTCGAGCCTGAATGTGCCAACCAAGTTGAATATTTCATACCCTGGCAATACCGAACAACAAAGCCGGCCGACAAACCAATTTCTTCAGACTGCGCAGCAGGATGTCTGCTGTCCTGGCGGTTATCCCTGGTATCGCAATTCGACAAATACGTGCTACGGCAGCTATGAAGACTGCCACGATACTGATGGCGGAGGTTGGTCCTGTAGACAGGTGAACGCCTGCTAGGATCATGACCGACTAGATCGTGTGCTAGTGCAGCGCTTTGACCAGCGCTGCCGCCATCGTCTGCGGCCTATAGCCGAGCTTGGCTGGCGTCAGCCCCAGCCGCACCACCACCAATTCCTCGGACGGGATGATGGCGACCGTCTGCCCATCATGGCCCTCCATCCAGTAAGTATCCTTGGGCAGGCCTGAGGCAATGCCGGCGCCGGGGCTTCCCTCGTCGCCCGGGCCCTCGATCCAGAGCTGGCCCTTGCCGTAGACCTTTGAGGCAGGTGCCGGCTCCCGCATCCAGTCGACGAAGCCGGCCGGCAGCACCTGGTTGCCGTTCCAGACACCACCCTGCAGCAGGAATTGACCGAAGCGCGCCCAGTCATGCGCCGTGGCGTAGAGGTAGGATGAACCGACGAAGGTGCCCTGCTCGTCGGTCTCAAGCACGGCGCTGTGCATGCCGAGCGGCTCGAACAGCGCCGTCCTTGGCCAGGCCAGCGCCTTGTCCTTGTCGCCGATCGCGTCCTGCCACAGCCGCGACAGCATCACCGCCGTGCCACTCGAATAGGAAAACACCTTGCCGACTTCGCCGGTCAGCGGCTTGGCAGCGGCAAAGCCGGCCATGTCAGGTTCGAGATAGAGCATGCGCGTGACGTCGGCGACGTCGCCATAATCCTCGTTGAACTCCAGCCCGCTCGACATCGCCATCATGTCGGCAAGACTGATGGCGGCGCGACCGTCGGCTTTCCAGGGCGCGAACAGCCCTTTGTCGGTGACAGTCATCTTGCCATCCTTGACCAGCGTGCCAAGGATCGCGGCATTCACCGTCTTGGTCATCGACCAGCCGAGCAGCGGCGTCTTTGGCGAAAAACCGTCGCCATAGCGCTCGGCAACGATATGGCCGTTTTTCACCACCAACACGGCGCGCATGCCGGTGCCTGTCTCGCCCGGGTCGTCGAGAATTTTGGCGAGCTCGGGATCCTGTGAGCTGTCGACCCGCTCGCCCTCCGGCCACAACACGTCCTGCCTTGTGGCGGCCGGTTCGACATGGATCGATGTCTGCCGCGCTTTGGTAACGTTTCCGTCGGGAACCGACGCACAGCCGAGACCATCGCGGGAAACCGCAATGCCCTTGCCGAGCACGCCGAACAGGCCCGCCGAGACCGTTCCCCTGTTCTTGTCGACCGATACCCGCATCAGCCTGAGCAGCGGGTGGCCAGGCGCCTGGACATCGACGGCCAGAACATCGTTGGCATCGCGTCCGGCGATGAAGACATTCGAGCAGACGATCTTGGCCGAATAGCCCGAACCGACGCGGATTAGTTCCGGCGGCGCGATATAGAGCCAGGCAACCAGCGCCGCGATCGCCAGCACGACCAGCCCCAGGAACCATCTGACGATCTTCACAACGATCCGCATTTTTCCGCCCTTAGGGTTCGCGTTCGGACCTTATGTCATCGATTTGCCGCCATTGCTTCCGCAAAATCGGCGTTCTTGTCGAGCGCCATCAACCTGTTATCAACCATGATCGGCGATCACTGGAGAATCAGGCGATGCTGTGGGGCGATCGCCTGAGGGGCGCCTGCAACAACAACCCAACAGCGACCGGCTGATTCCGGCTCGGGAAATGCGATGCGCCGTTTCGCGGCCCTCATCACGTTGACGCTGCTGGCTGCATGCTCGACCGTCGGCGACCTCGTGCCGGTCATGCCCTCGTCCAGCAGCCCGACGGTTGCGGTGCGTGCCCCGCGCTTCGAGGACTCCAAGCCGCATGAATGGGACAGCGGCGCGCCGTGGAACTATGCCGTTCACGGCACCGACGTTTCCAAGTATCAGACCTCGGTCGACTGGCCGGCGGCCAAGGCCAGCGGCATTTCCTTCGCCTTCATCAAGGCGACCGAAGGCGGCGACCGCTTCGACGAGTATTTCAACGAGCATTGGGCGCGCACGAAAGCCAACGGGATTCCGCGCGCGGCCTATCATTTCTTCTATTTCTGCACGCCTGCCGCCACGCAGGCGCGCTGGTTCATCGAGAACGTGCCCGTTGACCGTTCGGCGATGCCGCCGGTTCTCGACATGGAATGGAACCCGAAATCGCCGACCTGTCGGTTGCGCCCGGACCCGGCCACGGTGCGCGCAGAGATGACCACCTTCCTCGAAATGGTCGAACGGCACTATGGCAAGAAGCCGATCATCTACACTTCGGTCGATTTCTTCGACGACAACAACCTGTCGACCTTCCGCGGCTATCCCTATTGGCTGCGCTCCGTCGCCGGCCATCCCCGCCAGAAATACGGCAGCCATCCCTTCACCTTCTGGCAATATACCGGAACCGGCATCGTTCCGGGCATGACCGGCAAGAGCGACATCAACGTTTTCAACGGCACGGAAGCTGCCTGGAACAAGTGGTTGCGGCAGAACACCCGATAACACCGGGTTCAATGGCAGCACCGCCTTCAAAAAGGGGCTGCGGCAGAAGAACCGTTGACACCGGCGCTCCCGCCTGCTTTTCGACAGCCAACAACCCACGTCTACAACTGCTGGTGATCTTGTCTCGAAAGGATGGCGATGCGACTGCGCTTTGAAATTCTCGCGGCGCTGTTGCTGACGGCCACGGCCCTGCCGGCGCAGGCGCAGCAATGCGGCGGCGATTTCGAGGCGTGGAAGCAAGGCGTGGCGGTGGAGGCCAAGGCGGCTGGCGTCGGGCCCGCTGGTCTCGATGCCCTGGAAGCCGCCACCATCGACGACAAGGTGCTGGCGCGCGACCGTGCTCAGGGCGTCTTTTCCCAGACCTTCATCGAATTCTCCAACCGCATGATTGCGCCTTACCGGCTGAAGCAGGGCGCGGCCAATCTGAAGAAATACGCCGATGTCTTTGCCCGTGCCGACCAGCAGTTCGGCGTCCAGGCGCCAATCATTGCCGCCTTCTGGGCGCTGGAAACCGACTTTGGTGCCGTGCAGGGCGATTTCCACACGCTGAATGCGCTCGTTACGCTGTCGCATGACTGCCGCCGCCCGGAACTGTTCCGGCCGCAGATCGTGCCGCTGTTGACGCTGATCGATCGCGGCGTCGTGCCGGCAGACGTCGAGGGCGCCTGGGCCGGTGAGATCGGCCAGACGCAGATGCTGCCGTCCGACTATCTCGCGCGTGGCGTCGACGGCGACAGCGACGGGATCGTCGACCTGCGCGGCAGCGCACCCGATGTCATCATGACCACAGCCAGCAAGATCCTGTCGCGCGGCTGGAAACGCGACCAGCCCTGGATCGAGGAAGTGCGCGTTCCCGAAGACATGCCGTGGGACCAGACCGGCCGCACCAACAAGCTGCCGCTGGCTCAGTGGGCGCAGTGGGGCGTCACCAATCCCGACGGCACGCCGCTCATCGACAACGGTCTCAAGGCCGGCCTGGCCCTGCCGATGGGCCGCAGGGGCCCGGCCTTCCTCGCCTATGACAATTTCGACGTCTATCTCGAGTGGAACCAGTCCTTCACCTACGCGCTGACCGCAGCCAACCTTGCGGCACGGCTGGCAGGGGCAAAGCAGTTCGACCCGCGCAATCCGGAACCCGGCCTCAACGGCGACCAGATGAAGGAATTGCAGACCAAGCTCGAAGCCAAAGGCTACGACGTCGGCACGGTCGACGGCATTCTGGGCACCAACACCCGCGAAGCCATCCGCAAGGAGCAGATGCGCCTCGGCTTGCCGGTCGACGGCTGGCCAACGCCGGAGCTGCTGGCGAAGCTTTAGCGAGTAGCGAGTAGCGAGTAGCGAGTAGCGAGTAGCGAGTAGCGAGTAGCGAGTAGCGAGTAGCGAGTAGCGAGTAGCGAGTAGCGAGTAGCGAGTAGCGAGTAGCGAGTAAGATAATTCCCCTATTCGCTACTGCCTATTCCCTATTCCCTAATCCGCCATCGTCTCCAAACTCGCAAACCCTTGCGGCGCGTCGCCCTCGTCGAAGGGTGTCGTCACCTCGACAAAGGTGTCGGGGTAAAAGCCGTTGAAGCGGGTCCGCAGCGACAGCGAGTAGGCGCCGATATGGCCGATCTCGATCCAGTCGCCGGTGTCGACGGTTTCCGGCAGCCAGAATGGCCTGGACAGGATGTCGACGGAATCGCAGGTCGCGCCGCAGACCTTGAACGGCACGATGTTCTTTTCCTCGCCGTTGCGCGAGCGGATCGCGGGATCGGGAATGAAGCGCGCCGGCAGCGTGATCTTGCCGGTCCATGAATCCGACAGCGACGCCCAGATGCCGTCATTGATGTAGAGCCGCTTGCCCTTGCGCAGCAGCACGCGCACGATCAGCGACAGGCAGCGCGCCACGATCACCCGGCCAGGCTCCGCCACCAGCGGCATCTGGTCGAACTGATACTCCTTCAGGTCGCCCGACAGCCGCGACATGATCTGCCCGAGCGACGGCATTTCCGGCTTGCGGCTGTTGGGGTCATGGCCGTATTCGGCGGGAAAGCCGCCACCGACGTCGAGCCCGGCAATGTCGAAACTGACGCGGTTGCGCACCCAGTCGGCCGAGGCCAGCGCCCGTTCATAGGTGTCGGGATCCTCGATCTGGCTGCCGACATGAAAACACAGCCCCACCTTGTAGCCGGTGCGGTTCAGCCGCTCGGCGAGTTCCACCCCATAGGCCGGGCCGGCGCCGAACTTCTTCGACAATTCGTAGGCGGCTGACCCCTTGGTCTGGATGCGCACGAACACTGTGATGGCGCCGGGATCGATGTCGAGCGCCCGCACCACGCGGGTCAGCTTGGTGATCTCGTCCTCATGGTCGAGCGAAATGACGCGGATGGCGTATTTCTCCAGCGCCAACTTGATGTCCGACTGCGCCTTGACCGGATGCATGTAGAGCATCTCGGCATCGGGCGAGACCGCGCGCACGGCGGCGAATTCGCCGGGCGACGCGACATCGAAAGCATTGACGCCGGCTTCGACCAGCGCCTTCAGCACGATCGGCTCGCCATTGGTCTTCACTGCATAGGCGGTCTTGCCCGGGAACATGCCCATGAATTGTTTGGCGTCCGCCTTCAGCACCTGTGGGCGAAAGCAATAGATCGGATCGTCGGGACGAAGCGCCAGTGCCGCCTCGCGGGCATTTTCGAATCGCTGCATCGACGAATCCTCAATCAGGGCTGCGCACAATTAATCCAAGCTAGCGGCTAATGAAAACAATTCTGTGTCTCGCGCTCCTGACGCAGCGGCGCTACGGCAATTCCAGGAGTGCTACGCCATCGATCAGGTTTCGGGTGGCCCTTGTCATCGATCCGGGTATGGCTTGAACAGATGCCTGACTGGCTGGCATTCGGACCCGTCTGGGAGGACCACATGGCTGTAGCTGCTACCCCCGCAACGGCACGCGGACCGATGGTGCTCAAGGATTGGGCGCAGCTTCTGCTGCTCGGCGCCATCTGGGGCGGCTCGTTCTTCTTTGCCCGCATCGCGGTGGCCGAGCTTCATCCGCTGGTGCTGGTGCTGTTTCGCGTCGCCATCGCGGCGATCGCACTTCAGCTTTATCTCGGCTTGCGCGGGCCATCCTTCCGTCTTGCGTTGCCACATGCCGGCCTGTTCTTCCTGCTGGCGCTGACCAACAATATCATCCCGTTCTCGCTGATCTTTGCCGGCCAGACTGAGCTTGGCGCCGGCATCGCCTCGGTGCTCAATGCGACGACACCGTTCTGGACGCTGATCCTCGCCAATGCGCTGACATCAGATGAAAAACTGTCCTGGAACAAGCTGGCCGGCATCGCGCTCGGCATTGCCGGCACCGCGGTGATGATCGGCCCCAGCCTGCTTGCGGGACTGGGCGGCCCGGTCTGGGCCAAATTCGCGCTGATCGGCGCCTCGCTGTCCTATGCCGTCGCGCTGATGGTCGCCCGCCGCTTCAAGGGCGTGCCCTCGCCGGTCATCGCCACCGGACAACTAACGGCGTCGACCATCATCATGATCCCGGTCGTGCTCTTCACCTATGGTCCGGCCGGCCTGTTCTCCGCCTCGCCGCCGGTCTGGGCGGCGGTGTTGGCGCTGGCGCTGCTGTCCACCGCCTTCGCCTACATCCTCTATTTCAACCTCGTTGCCTCGGCCGGCGCCACCAACGCCTCGCTGGTCACGCTCATCGTGCCGGCGAGTGCCATCCTGCTCGGTTTCCTGTTCCTCGGTGAACGGCTCGAACTGTTCGAACTCGGCGGCATGGCACTGATCGCGTTTGGTCTCGTCACCATCGACGGCCGCCTGTTCGGCCGACGGTAGCGCTGTCATGCCTCCGTCCGGCCCCGGCTTTGCCACATTTTATTCACAGGTCTGAAGCCGGCTTTTGCCGAAGAGTTTCAATGCCTAACAGCAAATGGCAGGTCGCAAATTCCACAATCTTGTCGCAATGCAGCACATTTTCCGCTTGCCTGTTGCACAAATGACCCTAGACTCGTGTCAATAGCTCTTTAAGAGGAGGCTATGACATGGGACTGACGAGGCCAATCAACGCATTGATGATTTGTGCTGCGTTCGCATTCATCGGAGCCCTCATTATGGGCTTTCTTCCATAGGACCGCTGGAGCGGAGGAAGACCAGCACTAAATAGTCCAAATCATTGAAAAGGCCGGGTTTTTACCCGGCCTTTTTGCATTGGCCTTTTTGCATTCGTGAGTGCGGCGGAGCCTTAAGCAGCCGCCGATCCCGCCACCTCTGCCTCGTGCGAGCGGATGCCGATCATGTGGCAGATGGCGAACACCAGATCCGCCCGATTCATGGTGTAGAAATGGAAATCGCCGACGCCGCGCTCGACCAGGTCGAGCACCTGCTCGGCCGCCACCGCGGAGGCGACCAGCGCATGCGTCTGCGGGTCCTTCTGCAACCCTTCGAAGCGCTCGGCCAGCCATGCCGGCACCAGCGCGCCGCAGCGCGCCGAGAAGTTGGCGACCTGGGTGAAATTGTGCACCGGTAATATGCCCGGCACGATCGGGATGTAGATGCCAGCCCGGCGCGCCCGCTCGACATAGCGTTCATAGAGATCGTTGTCGAAGAAGAACTGGGTGATCGCGCGCGTCGCGCCATTGTCGACCTTGCGCTTCAGCATATCGATGTCAGTGGCGAAGTCAGGGCTTTCAGGATGCTTTTCCGGATAGGCGGAGACCGAAATGTCGAAATCGCCGGCGCTCTTCAGCGCCCCCACCAATTCTGCGCCATTGGCATAGCCGTCCGCATGCGGCCGGTAGGCGGCGCCGACGCCTTCTGCCGGATCGCCGCGCAAGGCGACGAAGCGCTTCACGCCCATATCGGCGAACTCCTGGATGACGGCGTCGACCTCATGACGCGCCGCATCGACGCAAGTCATATGCGCTGCCGGCGTCAGGCTGGTCTCCTTCAGGATGCGGCTGATCGTGCGGGCCGTGCGCTCGCGCGTCGAACCGCCGGCGCCATAGGTCACCGAGACGAATCTCGGCTTCAGCGGCTCCAGCCGGGTGACGGTGTCCCACAGCCTGGCTTCCATCTCGTCGTTCTTCGGCGGGAAGAACTCGAACGACACCCTGACCTTGTCGCCAATGTCAGGACGACGGGAAAAGCGAAACTGGTTCATCAGGCGATTTCCCCCATCGGGTAAGCTTGGGCGGGTTGGCTGTCGTTGGAGGGCTCGGCGATCAGCATGCGGCGGTCGCGGCCGAGCCACAGCTTGACGGTCAGCTTGGCCTCGTTGCCGCCGCGCGGTTCGAACTCTTGGGCATCCTCGAGGTCGAGCCCAGCCTCGGAAAACCACTCTGCGATCTGCCGGTCGGAAAAGCCGAGCCGCATATGCGCGTGCTGGTCACGCAGGAATTCCAGCGCATGCGGCGCGAAATCGACGATCACCAGCCGGCCGGCCGGCCGCAGCAGCCTTGCTGCCTCGCGGATGGCGCGGGCGGGGTCATCGAGATAGTGCAGCACCTGATGGATGGTGACGAGATCGAAGGCGTCGCGCTCGACCGGCGGTGCGAAAATATCGCCCTGCCGCACCTGCGCGTTCGACACGCCGGCCTTGTCGAGATTGGCGCGCGCCACCGTCAGCATCTCTCGCGACATGTCGATGCCGACGCCGCGCCGGTAGAGTGGTGAAAAGATCTCGAGCAGGCGCCCGGTGCCGGTGCCGAGATCGAGCATCGACTGGAATGGCCGCTTGCCGACGAGCTTGATGAGGGCCGCTTCGACGGCACGGTCCGCCACATGCAGCGAGCGGATTTGGTCCCAGCTGGCGGCGTTTTCGGAGAAATATTCGGCGGCGCGGTCCTGCCGCTTGCGCTTGACCGAAGCCAGCCGCTCGAGATCGCGTTCGACCTGCGGATCGGCACCCCTTATTCCGGAAACGAGCCGCAGCACGAAATCACGCGCCGAATCGGTATCCGACAGCCGGAAGAAGGCCCACGACCCCTCCTGGTAGCGGCCGATCAGCCCGGCTTCGAGCAGCAGCTTCAGGTGGCGCGACACGCGCGGCTGCGACTGGCCGAGGATTTCGGTGAGATCGGAAACGGTGAGGTCGCCGCGCGACAAAAGCGCCAATATGCGCAGCCGGCTGGATTCGGCCGCGGCCTTCAACGTATCCACCATCGTATCGAGCGCGACATGCATCAGCGTATTCTCTTTGAAAAAGATATAAACATATGTTTATGTCGATTTTCACAACCTTGCAAGGCCTATGTCGCTGTTGGACAAGAAAATGCCGCTGGCGTGATCCCGACGCTTTTCGGTCACGATCGGTGGGGAACATGTGGTAGAGGCGAAAACCATGTTCGAGACCCGCGATGGCGAAAAGCTTCTGGAGACCGATCCGGCCGATATGGCGCCGGACGGTCATGTCATCTTCATCGGCCGCATCACCTCGCCATGGACCTCGCGCGAGACCTGCCCGAAGAACATGAACGCGGCGCGAGAGACGGGACAGGCCGCAGTCCTCACAATCGAGGCGCCCTATCGTCCCGGCCTGCTTGCCCTGGAACGCGCCAGCCACATCATCATCCTGTCGTGGTTGCACCACGCGCCGCGGACTCTGATTGTGCAAAACCCCCGCCATGCGGCTGAACCGAAAGGGGTTTTCTCGCTGCGCTCCCCTGCCCGGCCGAACCCTGTCGGGCTGCATATCGCCAGGCTGATCGCCGTCGACATCGACAGCGGCCGCATCGATATCGACGCCATCGATGTGCTCGACGGCACGCCGGTGATCGACATCAAGCCCTACTTCGCCTCGACCGACGCCTTCGCCGAGGCGACGATTGCCGGGCGCGACGAACGATGAACGCGCCGACCGGACGCCGCCGCGCCATCGCCAAAGCGCTGACCGCACTTCTCCCACTGGCGCCCTATGCCGACATGGAAAAGATCCGCACCGATGCCGGTTCGGTGCATATGAAGACCCTGCCGCCGACGATTGCCGTGTGGCTGGCAACCATCGCCCATATCCGCCATGTGCACACCGACTACGAAAAGCTGCTCGCCGAGGGTTATGACCGCGACTCCGCGCGCTTCTTCGTCATCGAACAGACCAACATCGTGCTCACCCGCTGGCGCGCCACGCGTCTGCTCGACCCCGATGACGAGGAAGAATAGCGCGACGCGCCGCTATTTCCGCGTCAGCACGGCGACCGCGTTATAGGGCTGGCCGTCCGCCTGGCCGACCCAGGCCCAGGACAGATTGCCCCTGAAAAACCTGACGGTGATCGCGCCGCCATCGATGCACTTGTCCTGGCCATAGGTAATGCTCTCACGGTACTCGGCAGACGTGTCGTCCCTGGAAATCTGCGCCAGCGATCCGCCGCAGCCGAGCGACGGATAGTCGATCGACGCACCGCTGTCGTTGATCGTCATGGCAATCGACCAGTCGGCGCCGGCGGCGCCGGCAGGGCTCTGATGGCCACTGCCGACCCAGGTGCCGGTCAGCGACGGCACATTGACCGCGCAAGGCACGTTCTGGAAGATCGGCGTCAGCTCGCTGCCCGTTTTCTCGCAACGGTATGTCTGGCCGCTCTGGCACAGTTCCTCGCCCTCGCGTTTGCACTGTGCAAAGGCTTCGCCAGTGGCAAGGAAGACCCCCATTGCCAGGATGATGGCTCGAAATCCAGTTTGCATGCCCTTGTCCCCCAACCGGCTACATTCGCCCGAGAATTGTAAGTCAACCCTGATGCATCAGCCAGATCGCCATTGCCAGATCGCCATTGAAGGACAACCAGCGCAATGTGGGTGGCTCTATGCCTTCCGCCAGATGCGAATGGCGTGATCGGGGCGCATCGAGCGACGGCAAGGAGATCGTGATGAGCCAAAACATTGCAGTGCCTGTAGCAGGCCAGCTGCCGCCCCTTTCCGACCGCCACATCGATCCGCATGCCTATCCCGATGGCGTTGCTTTCCTAGACGGTCAGTACCTGCCGATGTCGCAAGCGAAAATCTCGGTGCTGGACTGGGGCTTCCTGCATTCCGACGCCACCTACGACACGGTGCATGCCTGGGACGGCCGTTTCTTCCGTCTCGACCTGCATCTCGAGCGCTTCTTCGGCGGCTTGGAAAAGCTGTGGATGACGATCCCGTTCGACCGCGATGGCGTAAGCGAAATCCTGCACAATTGCGTGGCGCTGTCCGGCCATCGCGCCGCCTATGTCGAGATGCTGTGCACGCGCGGCGCCTCGCCGACCTTCAGCCGCGACCCGCGCCAGGCGATCAACCGCTTCATGGCCTTTGCCGTCCCCTTCGGCTCGGTCGCCAATGCCGAGCAGTTGCAGCGCGGCCTGCATGTTGCCATCAGCGACAAGGTGCGCATTCCTCCAGCCTCGATCGATCCGGCGATCAAGAACTATCACTGGCTCGATCTGGTGCGCGGTCTCTACGACGCCTACGACCACGGCGCCGAGACGGCGCTGCTCCTCGATTTCAACGGCAATGTCGCCGAAGGCCCAGGCTTCAACGTCTTTTGCGTCAAGGACGGCAGACTGTCTACGCCAGCCGTCGGTGTGCTGCCCGGCATCACCAGGCGCACTGTCTTCGACCTCTGCGCCGAGGCCGGACTTGCCGCCACCGCGGCCGACGTCAGCGTCGCCGCGCTGCGTGCCGCCGATGAGGTCTTCATCACCTCGACCGCAGGCGGCATCATGCCGGTCACTGTCATCGACGACGCCCCGGTGGCGGATGGCAAGGTCGGCGCGATCACCAGCCGGCTGATGGCACTCTATTGGCAAAAGCACGACGACCCGGCCTGGTCGAGCCAGGTACACTACCCCTGACCAATCCCTTGCCAGACGCTTTGCGCGCCCCACATCAACAAAATGTGCTTCGACCTTGGATGCTCCAGGGTCGCTTCATATATGAACGAAACGGAGAAGCCTCCGTTTAGACCATGATCCCAAAAAGTGGAATCCGGTTTTCGGAAAAGATCATGGTCAAGCAAGAACTCTAAATCATTGAGAACTGGTGGATCATGACAAACAAGGTTTGGTTTATTACCGGATCGTCGAAAGGTTTTGGCCGCGTCTGGGCGGAAGCCGCACTCGCCCGTGGCGACCGGGTCGCGGCGACGGCCCGTGACGTCGGCACGCTTTCCGACCTGGTCGAAAAGTATGGCGACAAGATCGCCGCGATCAGGCTCGACGTCACCGACAAGGCAGCTGTCGATGCCGCGATTGCCGAGGCGCACAAGCGCTTTGGCCGGCTCGACGTCGTCATCAACAATGCCGGCTACGGCCATTTCGGCGCCATCGAAGAAGTCAGCGAACAAGAAGCCCGCGACCAGATCGAAACCAATGTGTTCGGCGCGCTTTGGGTGACACAGGCCGCTTTGCCGATCATGCGGGCGCAACACTCCGGCCACATCATCCAGATCTCGTCGATCGGCGGCGTCAACGCCTTTGCCTCGCTTGGCCTCTACCATGCCTCGAAATGGGCGCTGGAAGCCTTCAGCCAGTCGCTGAACATCGAAGTCGCGGAATTCGGCATCCACGTCACGCTGGTCGAGCCCGGCGGCTTCTCCACCGACTGGTCCGGCGCCTCGGCGAAGGTGTCCAAGCCGATCGAGGCCTATGCGCCCGCCCGCGCCAAGATGGCAGAGCGCCGCGCCAATTCGGTCGCCGGCGATCCCGAGGCAACCGGTCCGGCGATGCTGGCCATCGTCGATGCCGCCGAGCCGCCGCTGAGAGTGTTCTTCGGCGATGGCGGCCTGCCGATGATCAAGCAGGAATATGCCAATCGCATCGCCACCTGGGAAAAGTGGGATCATGTCTCCGACATCGCGCAAGGCGCGAAGAAGAACCGCAAGGCCGCCTGAGGCACTATCGCTACGCCGCCCAGGCGGCGTAGCCCTGCCCTGCTAGCTCTGATAGATCCACTGCTCCGGCACGTGCACCGAAATCTCCTCACCGGCCTTGATCGTGCCAGGCTTCTCGACCCAGGCGACGAGACCGCGGAGCCGCTTGGCGGATTTGGGAAAAAGCAGCGCACCAGCTTCGACGTCTGCCATCCCGGCATTTTCGGCGATCGATCGGCCGGCGATGCGGCACGGTCCATTCTGCGCATCGACCTTGATGGTGACGCCGCCCTTAAAGAACAGCAGCGTGCCTGAAGGCAGCATGGAGAGGTTCGGCACACCTTCGATCACGAGATTGGCGCCGATCCATTCCGGCTTGATCTCGGCCAGACCCATGCGGTCGGCGACGATCGCCAACTCGTCGGCCGCCGCGATCGACAGCTGCCGCTCATTGCGCATTTCGGTGCCGCGTGGATACCAGGGCTCGCGCCCGCCCGAGCGCCGCGTCGCGCCGGCGTGGAAATCGCCTGATATGCCGTCGAAGCCAAGCTGCAACTCCTCCACCGGGCGCGTCGCGAAGTGATCCGAAGGCGCGACGTAGAGGCCGGAGACTATTGCGGCGAGCTTTCGCCCCGGGATGATTTCGACCGGCTTTTCAGCTTCCGGGAAGAGATCCATCATGGCTTCATTCCTTGGATGATGTGCCTTGGTTTTGCCCCTCCGCCGGCCACGCTGCAAGAGCGGTTTGGGCCAAACTGCGTAACTCTTCGGTCGAAGCGCCGTCTCGCGCCTGGATCGACATGCCATTCATGACCCCGGCCAGATATTTGGCGAATCCCTCGACCGAGAGGTTTTCCGGCAGATCGCCCTTTGCCCGCCCCATCGCCAGCCGCTCCGCAATCGCCGCTTCGCTCGCCTTGCGGAAGCCTCTCAGTTCATCGGCAATGTTCTGTGCCTGCGGCGAGGCGGCAAGCGCGCCCCTGACGAACAGGCAGCCGCCGGGCTTGCCCGGCCTGGAATAGGCCGCCGCCGCGCCGAGCAGCAAGCGCCGGACCGCCTCCCCTGTCGAGACCGGCGCACTCAGCGCCTCCAGCGCAAACCCTATCTCTGTCTCGTGGTAGCGCGCGAGCGCCTTGCGGAACAAAGTCTCCTTGTCGGTGAAGGCGCTGTAGATCTGCGGCGGCGTCAGCCCCATCGCCTCGCGCAACATGGCCAGCGACGTCGCCTCATAGCCGTGTTGCCAGAACAGATGCATCGCCGCATCGAGCGCCTGGTCGGGGTCGAAGGCGCGTGGACGGCCGCCACGCGATTTTTCAGGATTATTCATAGCGATCGATACGAAACCTGTTGACTACCTTCTGATCATAACGTATCGATTGATATGGAACATGGCAAGAGAGCTTCACCAAGGCCATGTCGTTGAAATGGAGGAGAGACCCCAATGCCAATCACCGTCACCGCKCCGGAAGGCGTACTGACGCCAGCGGGCGAACGCGAAATCCTGCCGCGCTTGAGCGCTGCGCTTATCGAAGCCTCCGGCGCCACCGGCAATTCATTCTTCACCGCGATCGTCGGCGGCACCGTCCACGTCCTGCCGCCTCACCACATCTACGCCGGTGGCGGCAATCGGCTCGTCGTCATGGTCGAGTTGAAACTGCCGAACATCGGCCTCGGCTCATTCGAAGCCCGAAGCGCCTTCATCACCGCTGCCGCAGGGATTGTCGCCGAACTCTGCGTGCCGGATCACAAGCCCGAAAACACCTGGATCAACATCGTCAACGCTCCCGACGGCGGCTGGGGCATCGGCGACAGGCAATATACAGGCGATACGCTGATCGCCGCTGCGACCGCCGCAGCGATCTGATGCGGCTCTCCCCTTCGCTGTTCTTCACCACCGACTGCGAGCCGGCGCTGGCCTTCTACGAACAGTGCGGCCTCGGCCGGGCAACGATCCTGCTGCGCTGGGGCGACAACAATATGCCGGTGCGCACCGAACCCATGCGCGGAAAAGTCCTGCACGCGCGGTTCGAAGGCCCAGGCGTGCTGTTCCATGCCTCCGACAATGACGATGCCGAACCGATGAAAGGCTCCGCCATGATGCTGGAGTTCGACGACCTGGCCACAATGCGGGAGCTTTTCGGCCGCATGGCCGCAGGCGGCCGGATCACCGTGCCCCTGGCGCGACAATATTGGGGAACCAGCTTCGGCATGCTGGTCGACGCCTTTGGCGTGCAGTGGATGTTCTCCGGCGGCTGAGCGCGGATCACGATCTTCTTACCCCGAACTGGGATTGTTTCGGTGCCGCGCCGCATTGCCGCCGCGTCACGCCGATTACATGATGGCCTCAGACCAAGGGGGTTCGTCATGCGTCCAGGATCGGCAATCGCGGCACTTTGGCTGATCTGGGTCGTATCCTGGGCGACCGCCGCCTTCTGGGCCGACCCGGCGCAAAAGCGCGCCGGCTTGCAGGCCGAATTCCCCTACCGGGCCGTGCTGGTGCTCGGCACCATCCTGCTCTTCATTCCGGCACATAACTATGTCGGGCGACTTCGTCTGTGGTTTCCCAACCTTGCCGAGGCATGGATCTGCGTCGCGCTTATTGCAGTCGGGTTTGCCTTCTGCTGGTGGGCGCGTGTGCATCTCGGCCGGCTGTGGTCGGGCACGGTTACCGCCAAGGCCGGGCACCGTGTCGTCGATACCGGTCCCTACCGCCTCGTCCGCCACCCGATCTACACCGGGCTGCTTTTGGCCATCCTCGCCACCATGGCGGCAAAAGGCACGATCTGGGGCGTTGCCGGCGCCGTCCTTCTCACCATTGGTATCGTCATGAAGGCGAGGCTCGAGGAACGCTTCCTGCGCGGCGAACTGGGCAGCGCCTATGACGACTATGCCAGACGGGTCCCGATGCTGGTGCCGTTTGCGCCGGCCTGACGCTGCGTTGGGGCGCCAACTCAGTTTGACTTTCCTGCCACACTGCTTTGCTGGAAGTGTTCGACGGCCCCGTCGATTTGAAGCCAATCATGTTTCGACTGCTCGAAAACCGATCTGACTGGCGGCGGGTATTTGGGGTCTGCCAGCGCACCAACGGCAACGCCGATCAGCGACGGTAGCCTGTCGGCTCTCCAATAAACCGTCGAGCCGCAGTCTGGACAAAAGTAGCTCTGAACTTTCCCGCCACTGGCTGCATTCCGCGTGAACTCTTTCGCGGTTCCGGAAACGGCGACGGCGTCGACCGGATAGAAGGCGCCGACGCCAAATGGCGCGCCGGTTCTGCGTTGGCAGTCGAGACAATGACAGGCGACAACCAGTTTTGAAGATCCTGGAAGCGTCAGTGTGAGAGCGCCACAATTGCATCGGGCATCAAGCATTGGGAAAACCTCCGTTTCATGAAGCGAGACCAAGTTGAGATTCGAACTGAGACACTCCCGAAAACGCAGGGAGTGTGGAGTTTCAGGTCAGGCTGAGGGGGGAGTGGAAGACAGGCGCGGAGCAGTCAGACTGGGAGATCAGAGGACCCGGAACGGGTACTTCGCCGCCATCTGCAGGTCGGCTGAGTATCAAGATGCCTAAAGCATTCTCAGCAGCGCGCCACCTATAGAATATCCCGCGCCAAACGCGCAGATCAAGCCGAAATCGCCGGGCTTCATGTCGGCGTGGTTTTCCGACAGCGCGATGATGGCGCCGGCGCCTGCTGTGTTGCCGAGCCGCTCCAGCACCATCGGCGCGCGGTCGTGGTCGACCTCGTAGCCAAAGGCCAGTTTCAGGATCATGGCGTTCATGCGAGCATTGGCCTGATGCAGCCAGAAGCGCCGAATGGCTTGCGGCGTCAGCCCGTGCTCGCCGAGGAATTCGACGATGAATTTGTGCCCGGCAACGGTGACTTCCTTGAACACCTTGTTGCCGACCTGTTTGATCAGATTGCCTTCCAGGTTGATCATGTAGGGATCATCCTGGGCGGTGCGGGTGTGATAGCCGAGATTGGTGCGGATGTTGTTGGACATCTGCGTCCAGGTGCGGGTGTCCAGAACCTCGAAGCGGCCCGGCCGCCTTTCGCCCTTGGCGAGCCCTTCGACCACCATCGACACCGAAGCGTCGCCGAAAATGAAATGCGTCTGCCGGTCGCGGAAATTGAGATGGCCGGTGATGATCTCGGGCGTCGTAATAAGCACGCGCTTGTGCGCCCCCGTCCGCACCAGATTGACCGCGATGTGCAGAGCCGCTGCCGCCGACGAGCAGCCGAGTCCCATGTCGAAGCCGGCGCCCTTGGTGCCCAGCGCCTCCTGCATCTCGATGGCGATCGCCGGATAGGGCCGCTGGTGATGCGAAGCCGAGCAGATCAGCAGGTCGATATCCCCGGGCTTCAGCCCGGCGTGGTCGAGCGCTTTGCGAGCTGAGGCGATGCCGAACTCGGCCTCCAGCGACAGCGCCTCGTCGGGCCGCGCCGGAATGCGCGGCGTCATCCGGGTCGGGTCGAGAATGCCTTCCCGCTCGATCACGTGCCGGGTCTGGACGCCCGAGGCATGGACGATGAAAGCGCTGTCCGATTTCGATAGCGGCGGCTCGTCGGTGCCCTCGCGGCGCGCATTCTCCATGTCGACCCAGGCATTGAAGCTGGTGACCAGTTCTTCGTTGGTGATCTTGGATTCGGGGATTTCGACGCCGATGCCGCTGATGATGACGCGATGCATTTCCAGTTCGTCCCATGCGCAGGCGTTGCGGCTTCATGTGGGCGTCGAGAATGCCCGGCGCAACAACTTTTCTCATACCGGCGGTTTACGCCAATTCAAACCAAATGTCGGCTGAACCTCACCAGGCGCAGAGCTTGGTGTTGGTCTGCGGATTGTTCCAGCACGCCACCTCCTGCCGCGGGCAATTGATCGCGATCTCAATGCAATGAAATGCGCATGGTGGCGAAATCGGGTCAAGCCTGGGCCCGGCGTAGCTAATCGTTCCTAAGCGGCCTGTTTGGCAACAATGAAGATCCTGGGAAAGCGCAACAGCACCTTGCCGTTCGCCGTCTTCGGATAGGCCTTGGCGATCTTGGCGGTGTAGGCATCCAGAAACATCTTCCGCTCGCTCGCTTCAAGCGGATCGAGGAACGGTTTCAACCCCGTCGCCTTCACCCATTCGACGATAGCCGCGGCATCGGCCAGCGGATGGTTGTAGGCGGTGTGCCAGATATCGAGCCGTTCGGAGAATGGCGACAACAGATCATAGTAGAACGACACCGGCGGCAACGGCGCGCGAGCCGCACCGGCCATCTTTCCAGCGAACGGCATTTCGGCTGCCGTCTCGCGCATCAACTGGTGCGAGGGCTCGCCAAGATTGTCCGGCATCTGGATGGCGAGCGCGCCGCCCGGCGCCAAAAAACCCATTAGCCGCTGAAAGACCGCTGGATGCTCCGGCAGCCACTGGAATACCGCATTGGCGAAGATCACGTTGACCGGTTCGGGCGGCTGCCACTTGGACGCATCGGCGAGATCAAAGTTGACGCTCGGCAGCCGCGCCCTCGCCTTTTCGATCATGTCGGGAGAGGTGTCGAAGCCGCTCACCTGCGCATCCGGCCAGCGCTCGACCAGCAATTCGGTCGAATTGCCCGGCCCGCAGCCGATATCGACGACCCGGCGCGGGAAGTCCACCGGCACCTGCGCCACCAGATCGCGCGCCGGCCGCGTGCGCTCGTCCTCGAACTTCAGATATTGGGCGGCGGACCAATCAGCCATTTCAGCTCCTCAATCATCCGAGAACCCGCCCCCAAATCAATACCTTACCGCGTCAGCCTCTTATAGGTCATGCGGTGCGGATTGACGGCATCGGGCCCGAGCCGGCGGATCTTGTCCTGCTCGTAATCCTCGAAATTGCCCTCGAACCATTCGACATGGCTGTCGCCTTCGAAGGCGAGGATGTGCGTCGCCAGGCGATCGAGGAACATACGATCGTGGGAGATGATGACGGCGCATCCACCGAAATTTTCCAGCGCGTCTTCGAGTGCCGCAAGCGTTTCCGTATCGAGATCGTTGGTCGGTTCGTCGAGCAGCAGCACATTGCCGCCGGTCTTCAGCATTTTGGCCAGATGCACGCGATTGCGCTGGCCGCCTGAAAGATTGCCGACCTTCTGCTGCTGGTCGCCGCCACGGAAGTTGAACGACGCGCAATAGGCGCGGGTGTTGGCCTCGAACTTGCCGAGCTTGACCACTTCGGCGCCGCCCGAAATCTCTTCCCACACCGTCTTTGACGGATCGAGCGCGTCGCGGCTCTGGTCGACATAGCCGAGCTTGACGGTCTCGCCGATCCGGACCGAACCGCCATCCGGCTTTTCCTGGCCGGTGATCATGCGAAACAGCGTCGTCTTGCCGGCGCCGTTCGGGCCGATGACGCCGACGATGCCGCCGGGCGGCAGCTTGAATTCCAGCCCGTCGATCAGCAGCGTGTCGCCAAAACCCTTCGACAGGCCTTCGGCCTCGATCACCACATTGCCGAGCCGCTCGCCATGCGGAATGACGATCTGCGTATCGCTCGGACGCCGCTTGTCGGCTGCATCCAGGAGATCCTGGAACGCCTGGATACGCGCCTTGGACTTGGTCTGCCGGGCTTTCGGGCTGGACTGGATCCACTCGCGCTCGCGGCCGATGGCGCGCTGGCGGGCATCGTCCTCGCGGCCTTCCTGCTTGAGGCGCTTGGCCTTGGCTTCGAGGTATTTGGTGTAGTTGCCCTCATAGGGAATGCCGCGGCCGCGATCGAGTTCGAGGATCCAGCCGGTGACATTGTCGAGGAAGTAGCGATCGTGGGTGATGATCATCACAGCACCCGGATAGGCGCGCAGATGCTTTTCCAGCCACGCCGTGGTTTCGGCGTCGAGATGGTTGGTCGGTTCGTCGAGCAGCAGAAGGTCCGGCTGGCGCAGCAGAAGCTGGCAGAGCGCGACGCGGCGGCGCTCGCCGCCCGACAGTTTGGTGACTTCCGAATCCTTGGGCGGGCAGCCGAGAGCTTCCATCGCCATCTCGACCTGCTGTTCGAGATCCCACAGGTTCAGCCGGTCCATCTCGTCCTGGAGCTTGGCCGACTCGTCGGCCGTCTCATCGGAATAGTTCATCATCAATTCGTTGTAGCGCTCGATGATGGCGGTCTTGGCGGCAACGCCTTCCATGATGTTTTCGAACACGGTCTTCTTCGGATCGAGCGCCGGCTCCTGCGCCAAATAGCCGACGGTGGCGCCTTCGGCCAGCCACGCTTCGCCGTTCCACTCCTTGTCGAGCCCGGCCATGATCTTGAGGATCGTCGACTTGCCCGAGCCGTTGGGGCCGAGGATGCCGATCTTGGCGTCGGGATAGAAGGAGAGATGGATGTTTTCGAGCACCTTCTTGGTGCCATAGGCCTTGTTGAGGCCGGCCATGTGATAGATGAACTGGCGTGCCACGCGCGCTTTTCCTTGATCAGAATGGATGGAAGTTGCGCGCTATGTAGGCGATGCCGTGCCGAACGGCAATCGCTTTTGGCGCTTTGACGCTTTCCCCAGGCTGAAGCGCCCATCTTGTCATCGAAGTTTTCGGATCGCTGCCAACCCGGCGAAAGCAGCGGTTAAGGATTCGCCGTCAAAACGGTATCGGATGGGAATCGCCGGCACGTGGCGATTCCCGCAGAGATCGGGATCGACGGCATTGCTGAACAGTTTCCTGCTCCTTGCCGAAGCGGTTCTCTACTTCGGCGTCATGGTCTCGCTCTTCCGTTTCAGGCACCGCATCGGCCTTGGCGTCTTCGTCTGCGCGCTCGGCGTCATGCATTTCCTGGAGACCTACCTCGCCAGCGTCTTCTACGTCGCTTTGCCCTTCGGCATGGTGTCACCGGGCTCGGCGGTGCTGTTTTCCGGCAAGCTGGTGATGCTGATGTTGCTTTACATCAAGGAGGACGCGGCCACCGTCCGCCAGCCGATCTATGGCCTGTTGCTCGGCAACGCGCTGATGATCGGACTGGTGCTGATCCTGCGCCTGCAAGCAATTTCGCCGCTTCCCGACGGCAAGCTTCCGGACATCGGCTTCATCGACGAGATGGGCTGGCTGATGGTCTGGGGCACGTCGCTGCTGTTCATCGACGCCATTCTGATCATCCTGCTTTATGAAAAGCTTGGGCGTTATCTTCGCCAGGCGCCTTTCACCCGCATCCTGATCTCCGTCGCTTGCGTGCTGACCTTCGACCAGGCGGGATTTTTCACCGCGCTGCATTTCGTCGCCGGCGCGCCGCTCCAGGTTTTCTTCGGCGGCTGGTTCGCCAAGATGGCCGCAGCGCTGACCTACAGCGCCATGCTTGTCGCCTATCTCCGCTGGTTCGAAACGCGGCAGATCGCGGCGCCACGCGGACTTTCCGACATCTTCGACACGCTGACCTATCGCGAGCGCTATGAGGCGCTGGTCAAGCATGTCGGCCGCGACGGACTCACCGGCCTCTTGCATCGCGGCAGCTTCGAAACCGACGGTGAAACCGCAGTCGCAGCCAGCTTGCGCATGGCCAAGCCGCTCAGCCTGCTGATTATCGATGTCGACCACTTTAAATCGATCAACGACCGCTTCGGCCATGCCGAGGGCGACAAGGTCCTGAAAACCATTGCCGCTGTGCTGACCGAAGCCGTGGGCGCCGAGGGTCAGGTGTTCCGGATCGGCGGCGAGGAATTCGCCATTCTCTGCGCCCGGCCGCATCCGGTCGCCAGATTGCTGGGCGAAAGCGTCAGGCACGCGGTCAAGGCATCCGCTAGCACCAGAAAGTTCGACCTGACCGTCAGCGCCGGCGTCTCCACCGTCAGCGACAGCACGCAACGCCTTGCCGATCTTTTTGCCCTTGCCGACCAGCGCCTCTACAAGGCCAAGCTGACCGGACGCGACCGTGTCATCGGCGAACCCAATGCCGACAGGCTTGACGCATGGAACCGCTCAGAACAGGGCGCCGGCGGATAACGTCTTCACTGACCCGTTCGCCCTCGGGCAGCCGACGGTCAGCCCTGCTTCTTTCGTTGCAAGGCGCCGACCCCAACTGAAACCGCCATCAGCGCGATCGCCAGCCATTTCAGCGCGGTGATGATCGGGCCGGCGTTGATGTCGTAGGCGATGAACAGAAGAATGCCCGGCACCAGCAGGCCGCACATGACGAGCATGATGCGATTGATCTGCCAGGACACTTTTGCCGCAAGGGCCTCGTCACCAGGTGCGGCGACCAATGCTGCGCGTATGGCTTGCGAGGCGACCAGCGCGCTTGAGAGGCGCATGGAAATCGGCAGGCCGAGCCCGATGATCAGAAACGTGCAGGCCGCCAGCAGCAGCGAGAACTTGAGCGCGCTGGTCTCGGCCGGCACCGGGAAAAGCAGCGTTGCCAGCGGCAGGAAGACGCAGAAAATGCCAAGCGCGGCAATGGCGATGAAGATCGCGGCATTGACCCAAGTGAACAGCTGGTAGGTGCCGGCGCCGATCGGCGCGGCAAGCGTTCGCATGCGCGCCCACTCCGGATCGGTGTAGGAAAAACCCGGCCATTCCATGCGACCGTCCCGGATTGCTGTCATGCCCCTGGCCCAGAACGCCAACCGCGCCAGCTCACTATTCGTGACGTCATTCATTGCCACCACCACCCAATAATGCGCACGACGCACGATAGCATCGGGCGCAGCCAAACCGACAGCCGGTGCCTACTGGAACCCGACCGGGTCGACGCCACCTTTCGGGCAACCGGCCTTGGTCGTCGGCGCGGAGGCGAGCATCAGGTCGCCCAATGAACTGTTCGGACCGATCGGACCGGTCAGGCCGAGCGTCAGCTCGCCGATCAGCCGTCTGCCGCTTGAAGGATCGACCAAACAGGAGACACGGACCCGCTCACCCGCACCGGCGCCGAAAGCGCTGTCGAAAGCGCTGCGGATCGCATCCGAGGTCAGCTGCTTGCCGACGTTTTTGGTGAACAGGTCGCGCACTGGCGAAGCGTTCACCGCGCGCATCAGGTTCAAGGCGTCGGCAAAATACTCCTGCTGGCTCTTGCCGTAGCAGGTGCCGTGCTTGATCCACTCATGCCGCTCGAGCTTGGAAGCCGTGCCCGGCATCACCTGGTCAAGCTCGGCTCGCGTAGTCGCATCGAGCTCGACCGCCGGCAGTTCCTTCCAGTGAGCGGGATTGTCGTTGGCCTTGTCGCTTGCCGGCACCTGGCAATAGAAATTGCCATTCGGCTGCGGCCACAGCCCGTGCAAGGTGAAATGCGTCGCGTCGAAACCGGCGCCGCTCTGGGCCTGGCATTCGGGCTTGCTCGATTTGGTTTCGCAGAACGCCGGCTGCCAGCTCAGCGCGAAGACATATTCGGGGTTTCCCGAGGCTGCCGGCTTGCCCTGGTCGGCCGGCGCGGCTGGCTGAGTGGAAGCACTGCCGCCGGAGACATGGCCGCAGCTGATCTTCACCCAGCGGCGCTCCGGATCGGCGCCCGGCACGCGGATGAGATAGTGGGTCGGCGCATCCTTGTTGCCCGCCAGCAGATCATAGCTCTGCCCGGCCGCGGTCGAAACATTGCCTGGGTTCTTGCCGCTCTTGATGGCTTGCGTCGCCGGACAGGCGGCATCGGCCACGAAGGAGCCGCTCATCTTCACATCGGCTTGCGCCACGCCTGTGCCAGCCAGGGCAAGAAACACCGCACCCCATATCGCCGATATCCGCATTCCAGCACTCCTAACGATTCACCAGGCAACCTAGAACTTGCGACATGTCAGAATTACGATTTCTTTCGCCTGTCGCAAAAACAATCGCCATTGCGCCTGTCCGTCATACCTCACGAGTGGTTGATCAGGGTCAGCCCGCCTCCACCCGCTTCGTCAGTGTACGCAGCAGATCAAGCGAGGCTTTCAGCACCTCGGCGTCCAAGCCCCCGGAAATCAGGTTCGCCCAAACGTGCTGGCGGCTGCCGATATCCTTGATCGCGGCCCAGCCGGCATCGGTCATCGACAGCAGCTTGGCGCGGCGATGCGCCGGATTGTCGGCGTAAGCGGCAAGCCCCTCAGCGGCCAGTATGTCGGCCAGCCGCTGCACGCTCTGGCGGGCGAGACCCATGTCGCGGGCGATGTCGGCCACGGATTTCGGCTCCTTCAGCACCGCACCCAGAACCTGCCAGCGCGCCGCCGTCAGCCCGGTTGGAGCGGCCAGCCGGTCGGCCGCTTCCAGAAAACTGCCGTTCAGTCTGAAGACAGCAAGCACCAGTTCTGTGAGCGTATCCCCGGCTTCGGTCCTGATCGTCATTCGTAGCCGGCCTCGATGGTCTCGATGAATGTGTTGACGGCTTCGGCCACCACTTCGGGCTTGTCAAGCATCACCCAATGGCCGCTGTCCGTGACCACTTGGTGCGGAATGTCGGTGCGAAGCCGGTAGAGCGCTGCCGGATTGTCATTGGCCTTGGTGGCCAGCACCAGCATCGGCCCGCGATAGGCGTTGAGCGTCGGTTCCGGATTCCATTCGGCCAGTGCCTTGCCCACTCCTGCCCTCGCTGCCGGATCGACCACGGCCGCATCAGCCAGAACACGCTGGCGGACAGCCGTGTTGGAGCCGGCAATCGAGGTGTAGTAGGCGTTCAAGGCATCAAGGCTGTGCGGACCGGCCAGATCGCGCACAAAGCCCTCGCGGATCTCCTTTGGCAGTGCACGCGGATCGGTCGCCGGATCGACGAACAAAATGCCGGCGACCCGGTCGGCATGGCTGGCGGCATAGGCCAGCGCCACCCCGCCACCACCGCTGTGAGCGACAAGGACAAACCGCTTCAGGCCGAATGCATCTGCCAACGCCCCGACATCAGCCGCCCGGCCGTCATAGCCATAGTCACGGTCCTGCGCCGGTGCGGATGCGCCGTGGCCACGAAAGTCGAAGGCAACCGCCTCGCGGCCTACCGCTGTCCGCTGCATCACCCGATCCCACTGCGAAGCCCGGCTGCAATCGCCATGCAGGAACAGGATCGGCAAGCCATTGCCTGCATTGAGACTATAGGTGGCAAGCAGGCCCTGCGGGCCGGGAATGGTGGACGTCGTCATGGTCATCTCCTTGGTTTCCTGACTGAACGCGGCAATGGCTGGCAACAGGATTGCCGTGGTGGAGGCGAGGCTCGCCAGCAAGATCGCGCGCCGTGAAATGCTTTGGGTGATTTTCATCATCATGCTCCAATTTGACAGCATACTGTCATCTAATCACATTGACAGCATGCTGTCAATCTCTCCCAAGTGGGAAGGTGACATCCCTTGACGTTGATCGCGCCGTCGCCCAACAGTCGCCGACGGAGCGAGACATGCCATTTGACAAGCAGACGACGCTGTCCTCACCGACCGGGGCCGCGCTCAACCTCTATGTGAAGCACGCGACGGGCCCGGCGCGCGCCGTCGTCCAGGTCAATCACGGGTTGGCCGAGCATGCCGCGCGCTATGCCCGCTTCGCCGATTTCCTTGGCGAGCGCGGCTACCATGTCTACGCGCATGATCATCGCGGCCACGGTACCACCAAGGCGCCCGACGCCCCGCTTGGCAGGTTCGCCGACACGCAGGGTGGCGCCAAGGTTATCGCCGATGTCGTCGCCGTCCACGATCTCATCGCCAGGGAACAGCCGGGCCTGCCGGTCATTGTCTTTGGCCATTCCATGGGCGCGTCTGTGGCGCTGAATTTCGTCCTGCGCCACTCCGCACGCATCCATGCCGCCGCCATCTGGAACGGCAATTTCTCCGCCGGTCTGCTCGGCCAGGTGGCTCTGGGCATCCTAGCCTGGGAGAAATTCAGGCTGGGTTCCGACGTGTCATCGCGCGTACTACCTAGGCTGACCTTTCAGGCCTGGGGCAAGGCCGTGCCTAACCACCGCACGCCGTTCGACTGGCTGTCGCGCGACGAGGCAGAGGTGGCCAAATACATCGCCGATCCGCTGTGCGGCTGGGATGCATCGGTGTCGATGTGGCAGGACATCGTCCAGATGGCGCTCAACGGCGGCAACAACCGCAATTTCGCGACCGTGCGGCGCGACCTGTTCGTCAATCTGGTCGGCGGTGAGAAGGACCCGGCCTCGGATGGCGGCAAGGCGGTCAGCCATCTCACCGGGCGCATGCACATGATGGGCTTTTCGAATCTCGTTTCAAAGGTTTACGCCGAGACCCGCCACGAAAGCCTCAACGAGGTGAATCGAGACATCATCATGGACGATTTCGCCCTATGGGCCGACGGCGTGCTGAAACCCTGACCGGTTGGCCCATTGCAAGGGCCGTGACAGCAGCCATAGGGATTGATAGAGGCTGCGCTTTCGACCAATCACGGTGATCCATGACTGAGCCTCCGCTGAAAGGCATCCGCGTCATTGAACTGGCCCGCATCCTTGCCGGGCCATGGGCGGGACAGTTGCTTGCCGATCTCGGCGCCGACGTTATCAAGGTCGAGAGCCCGGACGGCGGCGACGACACCCGCAAATGGGGTCCGCCGTTCGTCATGAGCCATGACGGCGAGAACCTGTCGGCCGCCTACTATCATTCCTGCAATCGCGGCAAGCGCTCCATCGCTGTCGATTTCTCGACGCCGGAGGGAGCCGAGACCGTACGCCGGCTGGTGGCGACCGCAGACGTGCTGATCGAGAACTTCAAGCTCGGCGGCCTGAAGAAATACGGGCTCGACCATGACAGCCTGCGCAAGATCAACCCGCGCCTCGTCTATTGCTCGATCACCGGCTTCGGCCAGGACGGGCCGTACGCGCCCCGCGCCGGCTATGATTTCATCATCCAGGCCATGGCCGGCATGATGTCGATCACCGGCGAGGCCGGCCGTGAGCCGCAAAAGGCCGGCGTCGCCATCTCGGACATTTTTACCGGCCTCTACTCGGTCATCGCCATCCAGGCAGCCCTTCGCCATGCCGAGAAGACCGGCGAAGGCCAGCACATCGACATGGCGCTGTTCGACACCCAGATCTCGGCGCTCGGCAACCAGAACCTCAACTATCTGGTCTCCGGCAAATCTCCGGTGCAGATGGGCAACGCGCATATGAACATCGCGCCCTACGAAGTGGTGCCGGTCAAGGACGGCCACATCATCCTGGCGGTCGGCAATGACGGCCAGTTCGCCAAATTCTGCGCCGCCGTCGGGCTCGACGACCTGCCGGCAAACCCCGATTTTGCCACCAATGCGGCCCGCGTCGCCAACCGGGCAAAACTGCGCGAACGCATGATCGAGGCCCTGAAGATTTGGGATCGCGACCCACTGCTGGCAAAGCTGGAAGCGGCAAACGTGCCGGCCGGTCCGATCAACAATATCGGCCAGATGTTTGCCGATCCGCAGACCATCGCCCGCGGCATGCGGCTCGATCTCAACGACGGTCACGGCAATCTTCTGCCCTCGGTGCGCGCGCCGATGGTCATGTCCGGCACACCGCTGGTCTATGAGCGCCCTTCACCGCGCCTGGGCGAACACACCGAAGAGATTCTTGCTGAGCTGGAGAGATCAGAAAAATGAAGACCGGCGGACAACTGATCGTCGACGCGCTCGAAGCCAACGGCACCGACCGCATCTATTGCGTGCCTGGCGAATCCTATCTCGCCGTGCTCGACGCGCTGCACGATTCAGCGATCCGCACCATCGTCTGCCGCCAGGAAGGCGGTGCCGCGATGATGGCTGACTGCCATGGCCGCCTGACCGGCAAGCCCGGCATCTGCTTCGTCACCCGCGGCCCCGGCGCCACCAACGCCTCGGCCGGCATTCACATCGCCATGCAGGATTCGGTTCCCGTCATCCTGTTCATCGGCCAGGTCGCCAGCCACGCCAAGGAACGCGAGGCCTTTCAGGAAGTCGACTATAAGCGCTTCTTCGGCGATATCGCCAAATGGGTGGTCGAGATCGACGACGCCTCGCGTATTCCCGAATTCGTCACCCGCGCCTTCGCGGTGGCGACATCAGGCCGTCCCGGCCCGGTGGTCATCTCGCTGCCGGAAGACATGCTGACAAGCCTGGTCGAAGCACCCGCTGCCTTGCCGCATACGCCCGTCGAAACCCGGCCCGGCGAGGCCGAGCTCGACACGCTGGAAAAGCTGCTCGGCAAGGCCAAGCGGCCCTTCGTCATTCTTGGCGGCACGCGCTGGGATGCAGAAGCCGTCGCGCAAATACGCACGATCGCCGAGGCCTGGTCGCTGCCGGTCRGCTGCTCCTTCCGCCGCCAGATGCTGTTCGATCATCTGCACCCGAACTATGCCGGTGATGTCGGCATCGGCATCAACCCCAAGCTGGCGACGGCGATCAAGCAGGCCGACCTTGTCCTGCTCATCGGCGGCCGCATGGGCGAAATGCCCTCCTCCGACTATACGCTGCTGAAGAGCCCCTACCCCGATCAGACGCTGGTCCATATCCATGCCGATGCCGGCGAACTTGGCCGCGTCTACCGGCCGACGCTGGCGATCAACGCCTCGCCATCCGCCTTTGTCGAAGCCTTTGCCAGGCGCAAGCCTGCTGCGACCCCTTCATGGGCGGACGAGGCGGCAAAGCTGCACGCCGCCTATCTCGACTGGTCGACCCCGCCGGAAAGCGGTCCCGGCTCCGTCCAGATGGGGCCGATCATGAATTACCTGGAAAAGATGCTGCCCGACGACGCCATCCTCACCAATGGCGCCGGCAACTACGCCACCTGGGTGCATCGCTTCCACCGCTTCCGACGCTTCGCCACCCAAGGCGCGCCGACCTCAGGCTCGATGGGTTACGGCACACCGGCGGCGGTTGCCGCCAAAGAGCTGTTCCCGGACCGCGACGTCATCGCCTTTGCCGGCGACGGCTGTTTCCTGATGAACGGGCAGGAATTCGCCACCGCCGTGCAATACGACCTGCCGATCATCGTCATCGTCGTCAACAACGGCATTTACGGCACCATCCGCATGCACCAGGAGCGCGAATATCCCGGCCGCGTCGTCGCCACGGATCTCAAGAATCCCGACTTCGCGGCTTTGGCCCGCGCCTATGGCGGCCATGGCGAGACGGTCGAGAAGACCGCCGACTTCGCACCGGCCTTCGAGCGCGCGCGCGCCAGCGGCAAGCCGGCGATCGTCGAAATCCGGCTCGACCCGGAGGCGATCACGCCGACACGGACCATGACCCAGATTCGTGACAAGGCCTGACGAAACAAAAAGGGGCGGTCGCCCGCCCCTTTTGTCAACTCGTCTTGCGCTACTTCGCCGCCTCGATCTGCCCGCGGATCTCGCCGTCCTTGTTGGCGGCGGTGTGGACATTGACGTAATAGTTGCCGGCCGCCAGGTCGGCGGCCTGCGCGTCGGTCAGCTCGGCCGAACCCTTGATCGGGCTCTTGAGCTTGCCTTTGAACGGGATGACGGGAGGTGCGCTCGCACCCACCGCCGCCGGACCGTGAATATGCGCAGCCGTCGCCGGCCCGCTGAGGCCGGAATATTTGACGTTCCAGCTGAGCTTCTTCTTGGCGGTGTCGAAGGTGAATGTGGCGGTTCCCTTGCCCTTGGTGGTGACAGGCGGGCTCTGTTGGCTGCCATCGAGCGTCGCCTTGTACTTCACAATATCGGCCATGGCCGGCGATGCGAACAGCAGGGCTGTCGAAACAGCGAACGCCGAAAGCACCGGCAAGGATTGAATGTGCATGAAGGACCTCCGTTGGTTGACGCATCCACCGCGGCTCCCCGGCGCGCGGATACTTCACTGCAACGGCTGAACGACGCGATGTATCCCGGCACACGTAGATGTTACCGCAGCGACGAAAAAGGGGCGGTCAGCCGCCCCTTCTTGGATACGTCGAAGCCAACAATCAGACGGCCGCCAGCGCCTGCGTCAGATCGGCGATCAGATCGTCCGGGTGCTCGACACCGATGGACAGTCTGACCGTGGTCTCGAGCACGCCGATGCGCTGGCGCACGTCGAAAGGAATACCCGAATGGGTCATGGCCGCCGGGTGACTGGCCAGCGATTCCGTTCCGCCGAGGCTTACCGCCAGCTTGAATATCTGCAGCCCGTTGAGAAAGGCGAAAGCCGCTTTCTGGCCACCGCGTATATCGAACGAGAACGTCGAGCCGGCGCCGGTGCACTGTGCCCGATAGGCGCGGCCCGCTTGCGTATCCTCGCCCAGGAACGGCAGATAATGCACTTTCTCGACCTTGGCATGATCGCGCAGGAATTCGGCGACCATGCGCGCATTGTCGTTCGCCCGCTCCATGCGGATCGACAGCGTCTCCAGCGAGCGGCCAAGCATCCAGCAGGAATGCGGGTCGAGCTGCGTGCCGATGGCACCGCGCAGCGCCTTGATCGGCTTGGTGACCGCTTTGCTGCCCATGGCAGCGCCGGCGATCAGATCGGAATGGCCGCCGACATATTTGGTCAGCGAATAGACCGAAACATCGGCGCCGTGTTCGATGGGCCGCTGGAACACCGGGCCGAGGAGCGTGTTGTCGCAGACGATGATCGGCGTCGACCCTTGCCCGGCGCCGATCTCGTCGGCGATCCTCCGCATCAGCGCGATATCGACCAGGCTGTTGGTCGGATTTGACGGCGTCTCGATCAGAATGACCGAGACGCGGCCTTTCGCGACGGCAGCTTCGGCAGCCGCGCGCACCGCCGTCTCGTCGACACCATCGGCGAAGCCGACAGCACCGATGCCGAAGCCGGAAAGCGTGCGCGTCAACAGCGTCTCGGTGCCGCCATAGAGAGGCTGCGAATGCAGGATGACGTCGCCAGGGCGGGCATAGGCCAGCAGTGTTGTGGCGATCGCCGACATGCCTGATGAAAACAGGATGCAGGCGTCCGTCCCCTCATAGATCGCCAGCCGGTCCTCGACGATCTCTGAGTTGGGATGGTTGAAGCGCGAATAGACCAGGCCGGACGCCGTGCCGCTCGGCGGTTCCTTGCGGCCGGACGTGTAGTCGAAGAAGTCGCGTCCCTCTTCCGCCGACTTGAACACGAAGGTCGAGGTCAGGAACACCGGTGGCTTGACGGCGCCCTCCGAAAGCTGCGGATCGAAGCCATAGCTCAGCATCAGCGTCTCCGGGTGGAGCTTGTGGTTGCCGATATGGGTTTTCGAAGGGCGTGGCGCGGGCATGGCTTTTTCCTGCTTCTCGAGTGATGTCGCGCGGCAATTTATGCGATCTCCGGCACGCAGTCCTTGCTATTTCCGGGCTGCCATGGCTGCATTTGCGCAACGAATTGCTGAAAGAGCGCAAAAATGCAGCAGAAGATAGCCGACGATTTCGACCGCAAGATCCTGCATGAACTGCGGGCCGACGCGCGCATCACCAACAACGAGCTTGCCGAGCGCATCGGTCTGTCGCCGTCGCCTTGCCTGAGACGCGTGCGGCGGCTGGAGGAAACCGGAATTATCCGAGGCTACACCACGTTGATCGATCCCGCCGCCTTCGGCTGGAGCATGGTCGCCATCGCCACCGTTCGGCTCGGCCGCCAGAACGAGGACGAGATCGTCATGTTCGAGGACGCGATCCGCGGCTGGGAAGAGGTGCTGGAATGCCACCTCGTCACTGGATCGCGCGACTATGTGCTGAAAGTGGTGACGGGCAGCCTCGAACAGTATGAGCGCTTCATCAAGGAAAAGATCGCGCGGCTGAAATGCGTCGCCTCGATCGAGACCAGCTTCGTCATGAACACGATAAAGGAACGGCGCCTCTGACAATGCATGTCGCCCAAAAGTGTGCAGCGGTTTTGGGGCAACGACATGCATCAAACAAAGAAAAAGAGCGGTTCTTTCGAACCGCTCTTGACCGTTCTCAACATCAGATACTGGCGAACCAGGCTTATTTGATCGCCTTGTCGGTGATGGCGGTCGTATAGGCGCCGGTCGGCTCCTTGGTGATGATCTTCTGGTCGAGCAGCGCCTTGGCGGTGCGTTCGTAGGTCGCCGGATCGAGCTTGCCGTCGGCATTGTCGACCAGCTTGGCGACTTCGCCCATCATGCGCTTCTGGTGGTTCTCGTCCTGGCCGCCATTGTCCATGACGATGCCTGCCGCCTCGTCACTGTTGTCGACGGCGTATTTCCAGCCCTTCATCGACGCGCGCACGAAACGCACCATCTTGTCTTCGAAGGCCGGATCCTTGAGCTTGTCTTCCGAGGCATAGAGCCCGTCTTCAAGCAGATCGTTGCCCATGGCCGAGTAGTTGAACACCGTCAGCTGATCCGGCTTGTAGCCAGCGTCGATCAGCTGCCAGTACTCGTTGTAGGTCATGACCGAGATGCAATCCGCCTGCTTCTGGATCAGCGGCTGCACGTCAAAGCTCTGCTTCAGCACGGTGACGCCATCGGCGCCGCCTTCGGTCTTCAGGCCAAGCTTGTTCATCCAGGCATAGAACGGATATTCGTTGCCGAAGAACCAGACGCCGAGCGTGTGGCCCTTGAAGTCGGCTTCGGTCTTGATCGGGCCGTCCTTCGGGCAGACCAGCTCCATGCCGGCCTTCTTGAACGGCTGCGCGATGTTGACCAGCGGCACGCCCTTTTCGCGTGCGGCCAGTGCGCCGCCCATCCAGTCGACGATCACGTCGGCGCCACCACCGGCAATCACCTGCTCGGGCGCAATGTCGGGACCGCCCGGCTTGATGTCGACGTCGAGGCCTTCGGCTTCATAAAAACCCTTGGCCTTGGCGACATAGTAGCCGGCGAACTGGGCCTGCGTGACCCACTTCAGCTGCAACGTCACCTTGTCGGCGGCCATTGCCTGGAACGCGGCAAGCGACATTGCGCCGGCCAGCATCGGAATAATCAGTTTTTTCATGTTTTTACCCTCTGAAGTTAACACCCTAAACCCACCGCCCCTATCCACCACGGACAGAGGGATGCCAAAACGTGACGGCTCTCTCGAAAAGAGCGACCACGCCATAAAAGACCGAACCCGCAAGTGCTGCAACTGCGATTTCGGCCCAGACCATGTCGATGTTCATCCGCCCGACCTCGGTCGAAATACGGAATCCCATGCCGACCACCGGCGTACCGAAGAACTCGGCGACGATGGCGCCGATCAGCGCCAGCGTCGAGTTGATCTTCAGCGCGTTGAAGATGAAAGGAGCGGCGGCCGGCAGCCTGAGCTTGAACAACGTCTGCCAGTAGCCGGATGCATAGGTGCGCATCAGGTCGCGCTCCATGTGGCCGGAGGCGGTAAGCCCGGCGACCGTGTTCACCAGCATCGGGAAGAAGGTCATGATGATGACCACCGCCGCCTTGGACTGCCAGTCGAAGCCGAACCACATGACCATGATCGGCGCCACGCCGATGATCGGCAGCGCCGAGACCATGTTGCCGATCGGCAGCAGGCCGCGGCGCAGGAACGGCACGCGGTCGGCAGCGATTGCCACGAGGAACCCTGTGCCGCTGCCGACGATATAGCCGAAAATTACCGCCTTGAAGATCGTCTGCCGGACATCGGCGGCCAGCACCGGCAGCGAACCGGCGATGCGCGCGCCGATTGCGCTAGGCGGCGGCAGCAGGATGAAGGGGATGCCGGCGCCACGTGTAATCGCTTCCCAGAGTATCAGGATCCAAGCGCCGAAGATGGCCGGGATGATCAGGCGAAGTGCCGTCTTCGCCCAATTCGCGACAGGGCGCAGGGACGACAACACCGCCACGCAGCGCCATCCCAGAAGCCACGCTGCGGCGAGCACCAGGAAATACGGCGACAGTGCCGTGCCTTCGAACCCGTTTATGCCCGTGATCAACAGCCAGGCGGTGAGATGCGCGCCAACGAACAGCACCAGAGCTTCAACTATGGCCGGCAGCTTGGTCATCGAGACAAACGCTGCGATCACAAGCAGGCCGTAAATCAGGCCCTTCGTCACCAGGTAGGGATAATCGAAAGACGCCTCGGGTTGCGCCAACGCCGCCGCTTCCGGCTTCGACATCGCGCCGAGCGCGATGGCAATCAGACACAACGCAATCGCCAATACCGCTTGCCAGGAGGGCTTCAGCCAGTTCATGCCGGCCTCCCGCCCATGGCGCGGTCGACGATGCGCCCGGCAATGCCGACCACCATGACCAGCAACGCCGCCACCACCGAACCGGCAACCAGCGTCGACCAGATATCGATGGATTGGCTGTAATAGGCGCCGGCCAGCAGCTTGGCGCCAATGCCGGCGACAGCACCCGTCGGCAGTTCGCCGACAATGGCGCCGACCAGGCTCGCCGCCACAGCCACCTTCATCGAGGTGAACAGGAACGGCACCGAAGCCGGCGCCCGCAATTTCCAGAAGGTCTGCGAACCGCTGGCATTGTAGGTGTGCATCAGGTCGAGATGCATGATCTCGGGCGAGCGCAGCCCCTTCACCATGCCGACGGCCACTGGGAAGAACGACAGATAGGTCGAGATCAGCGCCTTCGGGATCAGCCCGCTAATGCCGATCGCCCCCAGCACGACGATGATCATCGGCGCCACCGCCAGGATGGGAATGGTCTGCGAGGCGATGATCCACGGCATCAGGCTGCGATCGAGCGTCGCCACATGCACGATGCCCACCGCAATGATGATGCCGAGCGCGGTGCCGAAAGCGAAGCCCAGCAGCGTCGACGACAGCGTCACCCAGGCATTGTAGACAAGACTGCGGTTCGAGGTGATGGGCCGCAGAAACGTGTTCTCGAAAAAGCTCACCGCCACCTGGTGCGGAGCCGGCAGCGTCGGCTTCGGCTGCGTCAGGGTCTTGCCGATGAGTTCGCTGAAGGTGGAGGTCTCATTGGCACGTCGGTCCAGATCGCGCTGGAACGGTGCGTTGAGGATGACGGCCATGACGTACCAGAGCACGACCACGCCCAAGAGGATCGAGATCACGGGGATGAGCTTGTCGCGGAAGGTGTCCATCTAGCGGGCCTCGCCGGCAAGGTGCCCGCCCCACGCAACGCGGGCGGCCCACCACGCCTTCGTCATCCTAGGGCGAAGCAGGCGCGAAGCGGCCTGCGCAGACCCTAGGATCCATGCCGTGACGTTGGCCGAAGGGTCAAAACGGTTGAGAATACCCAGCAAGCACGACGTCGCGGAAGGTGGTGTATTCTGCACCGTTGCGGGGCGCGAAGGTAACGGCATGGATCCTAGGGTCTGCGCCGCGTCGCTTCGCTCCTTGCTTCGCCCTAGGATGACGAAGGCATGGTTGGCCGCTCCCTCGTGAGGCGGAGGCAGAAGCCCGGTCTGCATCCCCTCAATCATCGTAGCTATGCCCTGCCCGCAGCCCGTCGCGCACGCGCGCTGCGATCGCCAAAAACTCCGGCGTCTCGCGGATGTCGAGCGGCCGCTTCTTCGGCAGCGTCGATTCGATGATGTCGCTGACCCGGCCCGGCCGCGGCGACATGACGACGATGCGTGTCGACAGATAGACCGCCTCGGGAATGGAATGGGTGACGAAACAGATGGTCTTGTTGGTCCGCTCCCAAAGTTCCAGCAACTGTTCGTTGAGATGGTCGCGCACGATCTCGTCAAGCGCGCCGAACGGCTCGTCCATCAGCAAGAGGTCGGCATCGAAGGCGAGCGCCCGGGCGATCGAGGCGCGCTGCTGCATGCCGCCGGAAAGCTGCCAGGGATACTTCTTCTCGAAGCCTGAGAGGTTGACGAGGTCGAGCGTGCGCTTGATGCGCTCCGCCTGCTCGCTCTTGGTGAGGCCGATGATTTCCAGCGGCAGCGCCACATTGCGCTCGATCGTGCGCCACGGGAAAAGGGCGGCAGCCTGGAAGACATAGCCGTAGGCGCGTTTTTCACGCGCCTGCTCGGGCGTCATGCCGTTGACCGAGATCGTTCCCGAGGTCGGTTTCTCCAGGTCGGCGATGACGCGCAGCAAGGTGGTCTTGCCGCAGCCGGACGGACCGATGAAGGAGACGAATTCACCCTTGCCGATGGTCAGGTCAACATTGGACAGCGCCTGCACCGGACCGTCATTGGTCTGGAAGGTCAGGCCGAGTTTGCTTGCCGAAACGACGGCTGGCGAAGTCCCTGTCATCGGCTGCAGCCTGCCGTTTCCCGCCGCTGCGGCGCAGACTGAAATCCGATTGATTTTGCCCCGGTGTTGCTTTCCACTCGCCTTGCCCCATCAGATAGACGCCCGGAGTTACCCCGATGTCGCCCAAACCCACCTGTCATCTTATCCGCCCTGAAAGCACTTACCAAGGTAAGCAGGGATTGACCTATTTCGCCGGCATCGCCACGGAGTCGGTCGGCTCCTCCGGCATCTGCATGCATGTGCTCACCATGCCGCCCGGCGCCCGCGCCAAGGCGCATCTGCATGAGAACCATGAAACCGCGATCTACGTGCTCTCCGGCGAAGTCCATACCTGGTATGGCGATCGGCTCGAGAACCACATCATCGTCAAGGCCGGCGACCTCTTCTACATTCCCGCCGGCGTACCGCATCTGCCGGCCAATCTGAGCAACGCCCCGTCCTCGGCCGTCATTGCCCGCACCGATCCCAACGAACAGGAAAGCGTCGTCCTGCTGCCGGAGCTGGATGCGCTGGTCGCGTGAGGCCGGCGCCGGGGCAGAAGCCGTCACCGGCATCGGGACACTTCCCCCATGACATTGCCGTCCGCATCGGTGATCACCAGTTTCTTGGCGTTCTTCGGGCTGCGTTTGACGGTAAACTCGGTTGGCGACTGGCCGTCTTCGCCTTCCGCTTCGCACTGCGCCTTGATGGTAAGCGAGCCATCAGGTTTCGCCTGCTTGTCGCTAAAGGTGCAGGCGCTGGCCGCGGTGATCAAATCGGTGTCGGTGAGCAGCAGCATATCCTCGGCGTAGACTTCCTGGCCGTTCTTGTTGATGCAGCCGGACTTGTTGCCATAGGGCTTGGACAGGTCGATCGCCGCCGCCGAAGCCGAGCCCGCCGCCAGCACGACAATCATCGAAATGGACAGACCAAAACCGCGCAAGCTCATCCCCCTGGTGCCCAAATTCACAAACATGATTGCAATGGCCCCATTTCTTCAAGGCCGGGAATGGTGACGAAGAAGCCGTCCTCACCCCTATTGGTGACCACAATTGTTTCGGCCGTCGTCCCCGCCTCGCCCTCCGCGGAACAGGTTGCATCAAGCGATTGGGCGCCCGGCACCGACGTCAATTGCTGCTCGAACCGGCAACCGCTGCCATAGGTTTCGATGCCTTCGGCGGTCAGAACGATATAGGCGTCGCTGTCCTGATAACCGGCTTTGACGCCGGCACAGCCAACATCGTTGCCCCAGGAGCCAGCCAGCACGCCAGCCGCACTTGCCGGACTGGCGGCCATGGTTGCTACCACCAGTGAGATGAGCGCCGCCTTGCTGGCCAAGCTCAAACCCCGGTCGCCGGAATGCCTGTACGCTCGACCTTGCGCGGCGCGGAAATTTCCTTCCAGGTCGACAGCGCCCGGTTGACCGCTGCATTCGGCTCACGGGCAACGAACTCGCCATGGCCGGGCTTGGCCTTGACCTCGGCCTCCTGGATCGACAGTTCGCCCCGCGAGAACACAAAGCGCGGCAGGCCGGTCACCTCGAAACCCTCGAAGACGTTGTAGTCGATCACCGACTGCTGCTTCTTGGCCGAAATCTTCTTCTTGCGCTTGGGGTCCCAGACGACGAGGTCGGCGTCCGCGCCTTCGACGATGGCGCCCTTCTTCGGATACATGTTGAGGATCTTGGCGATGTTGGTCGAGGTCACCGCGACGAACTCGTTCATCGTCAGCCGGCCGGTGTTGACACCCGTCGTCCACAGCACCGGCATGCGGTCCTCGAGCCCGCCGGTGCCGTTCGGGATCTTGGTGAAGTCGCCGACGCCGTTGCGTTTCTGCTTGGTGGTGAAAGCGCAATGGTCGGTCGCCACCACTTGCAGCGACCCCGCCTGCAGGCCGGCCCACAGCGAATCCTGGTGCGATTTGTTGCGGAAGGGCGGGCTCATCACGCGGCGTGCCGCATGGTCCCAGTCCTTGTTGAAATACTCGCTCTCGTCGAGCGTCAGATGCTGGATCAGCGGCTCGCCGAAGACACGCATGCCTTTCTGGCGCGCCCGGCGAATGGCTTCATGCGCCTGCTCGCAGGAGACATGCACGATATAGAGCGGCACGCCGGCCATGTCGGCGATCATGATGGCACGATTGGCCGCCTCGCCTTCCACTTCCGGCGGCCGCGAATAGGCGTGTCCCTCCGGCCCATTGTTGCCCGCGGCCAAGAGCTTTTGCGACAGAGCGGCGACCACGTCGCCATTCTCGGCATGCACCAGCGGCAGCGCGCCGAGGTCGGCACAGCGCTGGAACGACGCGTACATCTCGTCGTCGTCGACCATCAGCGCGCCCTTGTAGGCCATGAAATGCTTGAACGAGGTGATGCCTTTGTCGACGACGGTCGCCATCTCGTCGAACACCTGCTTGCCCCACCAGGTGATCGCCATGTGGAAGGAATAATCGCAGGCAGCCTTCGAGGTCTTGTTGTCCCACATCTGCAAGGCTTCGAGCAGCGATTGCTGCGGCGACGGCAGGCAGAAATCGACCACCATCGTCGTGCCGCCGGCAAGGGCCGCGCGGGTGCCGGATTCGAAATCGTCGGCAGAATAGGTGCCCATGAACGGCATTTCGAGATGGGTGTGCGGATCGATGCCGCCGGGCATGACGTAGCAGCCGGTGGCGTCGAACTCATGGTCGCCATGCAGGTCCGGTCCGATGGCGATGATCTTGCCGTGCTTGAACAGCACGTCCGCCTTCCAGGTGCGGTCGGCGGTAACGACGGTGCCGTTCTTGATGACTTTCGACATTTTCTTGTTCCCCTGTTCTCTTCGCGCTTCTTTGCGAGCGGCGTTGGAATCCAGATTTCTAGCTCACTCCACGATGATGGCCGTCTCCACCACCGCATGGAACAGCACGTCGGCACCGGCCGACGCCCATTCCTTGGAGATGTCCTCGGCCTCGTTGTGGCTGAGACCGTCGACGCAGGGGCACATCACCATGGCCGTGGGCGCAACGCGATTGATCCAGCAGGCGTCGTGGCCGGCGCCGGAGACGATGTTGCGGTGGGAATAGCCAAGCCGGTCGGCGGCATCGCGGATCGCCTTGACGCAGCCAGCATCGAAGGTGACCGGGTCGAAATGGCCGACCTGTTCGATCTTGTACAGGATGTCGAGCGCCTCGCAGATCGTGTCGATGCCCTCGCGGATGCGGCCATCCATGGCGTCCAGCACTTCCTTTTCCGGCGAGCGTATGTCGACGGTGAAGACGGTGCGGCCGGCGATGATGTTGCGCGAGTTCGGAAAGACTTCCATGTGGCCGACCGCACCAACGGCGTCGGGCTGGTAGTCCATGGCGATCTCGTGCACCAGCTCGATCACCCGCGCCATGCCAAGCCCTGCATTGCGGCGCTTGGGCATCGGCGTCGAGCCAGTATGCGCCTCCTTGCCGGTCAGCGTCACCTGCAGCCATTTCAGCCCCTGGCCGTGGGTGACGACGCCGATGTCGATGCCTTCGTCCTCGAGGATCGGCCCTTGCTCGATATGCAGCTCGAAGAAGGCGTGGATCTTGCGATCGCCGACCTTCTCGGTGCCTTTCCAGCCGATGCGCTCCAGCTCCTCGCCGAATTTCTTGCCCTGCTTGTCGACATGTTGGTAGACGTCGGCTTGGTCGAGCACGCCGGCGAAAACGCCGGACGCCATCATCGCCGGGGCAAAGCGCGAGCCTTCCTCATTCGTCCAGTTGGTGACGACGATCGGATGTTTCGTCTTGATGCCTAGATCGTTGAGCGAGCGCACCACTTCCAGCCCGCCCAGCACGCCGAGCACACCGTCATACTTGCCACCGGTCGGCTGCGTGTCGAGATGGCTGCCGACATAGACCGGCGGCAGGCTGGGGTCGGTGCCTTCCCTGCGGGCAAACATCGTGCCCATCTCGTCGAGGCCCATTTCGAGCCCCGCTGCTTCGCACCAGCGCTTGAACAGATGCCGCCCCTCGCCGTCCTCGTCGGTCACGGTCTGGCGATTGTTGCCGCCGGCAACGCCGGGGCCGATCTTCGCCATCTCCATGATGGAATCCCACAAACGGTCTGAATTGATTCGCAGATTCTCGCCGGGTGCGGCCATTCAAGATCCTCTCATTTCATTCACGCAAAAGGCGGCGGTTCCCGACGCCGCCCTTTGCCCGGTCAAGTTTTAGTCGACCGCTCGCAGCACTTCACGCACATGGTCGATCAGTTCGTTGATCTGGCCCTTGGTGATGATCAGCGGCGGCGACAGCGCGATGATGTCGCCGGTGGTGCGGATCAGTGCACCGCGCTCGAACGCCTTGACGAAGGCCGAGAAGGCCCGCTTCGTCGGTTGCCCGGCAATCGGCGCTAGCTCGATCGCCCCGATCAGGCCGATGTTCCTGATGTCGATGACGTTCGGCTCGCCCTTCAGCGAATGCAGCGCGTCCTCCCAATAGGGCGCCAGTTCCTCGCCGCGGGTCAGCAAGCCCTCTTCCTTGTAGGTATCGAGCGTGCCGAGCGCCGCCGCGCAGGCGATCGGATTGCCCGAATAGGTGTAACCGTGGAAGAACTCGATCATGTGCTCGGGGCCGGTCATGAAGGCGTCGTGGATCTCCTTCTTGACGAACACCGCGCCCATCGGGATGACGCCGTTGGAAACGCCCTTGGCGGTGGTCATGATGTCGGGCGTGACACCGAAATAGTCGGCGGCGAACGGCGTGCCGAGGCGGCCGAAACCGGTGATGACCTCATCGAAGATCAGCAAAATGCCATGCTTGGTGCAGATTTCGCGCAGCTTCTGCAGATAACCCTTCGGCGGCAGGATGACACCAGTGGAGCCGGCGACCGGCTCGACGATGACGGCCGCGATGGTCGAGGCGTCATGCAGCGCGACGATGCGCTCGAGCTCGTTGGCCAGCTCCGCGCCATGTTCGGGCACGCCCTTGGTGAATGAGTTTTTCTCCGGCAGATGCGTGTGCGGCATATGGTCGACGCCGCCGAGCAGCGTGCCGAACATCTTGCGGTTGCTGACGATGCCGCCGACCGAAATGCCGCCGAAATTGACGCCGTGATAGCCGCGTTCGCGACCGATCAGGCGCGTGCGCGCGCCTTCGCCCTTGGCGCGATGATAGGCGATTGCCATCTTCAGCGCGGTGTCGACCGATTCCGATCCGGAATTGGTGAAGAAGACATGGTCCATGCCCTTAGGCGCGATGTCGACCAGCCGATTGGCCAGTTCGAACACGATCGGATGGCCCATCTGGAAGGCCGGCGCATAGTCGAGCTCGGCCGCCTGGTGCTGGATCGCCTCGGTGATCTTCGGCCGGCAGTGGCCGGCATTGACGCACCAGAGACCCGCTGTGCCGTCCAGCACCTTGCGACCGTCGCTGGTCGTGTAATGCATGTCCTTGGCGGACACCATCATGCGTGGTGCCTGCTTGAACTGCCGGTTTGCCGTGAACGGCATCCAGAATGCGCTGAGATCGTTCGGCGTGACTTTCAGCCGGTTGGACATGACCAAGACTTCCCCTTGTAACCTGTTTCGCTGCGGCCAACGCTTGGTCTTTGTTGCGATTTCGTGCTACGCAAATTTTTGACCGATTGGACAAACGTTAGCACCGCCCTGTCGGCGGTCAAGGGATTACTAGCGGAAATGCGGCATCTGAAGTGCGCTCCACAGGTCAGAGAAAAACTGGTCCAGAGAATTGGTCCAGATGACCCTCCAAGCCAAGGGCTGCCGGGGTGAGCACCGATATGGAAGTCCCCGCCCCGCGCCGCACCCGCATCCAGCAGGAAAAGCGCGAGCTTATCCTAGAGGCGGCGCTCGAGGTCTTCTCCACCAATGGCTTTCGCGGCTCCACCATCGACCAGATCGCCGAGGCCGCCGGCATGTCGAAGCCAAACCTGCTTTATTATTTCCGCCGCAAGGAAGACATCCACGAAACGCTGATGGAGCGGTTGCTCGCGACCTGGCTGGCGCCGCTGCGCGAATTGGACGACATCGGGGATCCGCTGACCGAACTGCGCAGCTACATAAGGCGCAAGCTCGAAATGGCGCGCGATTTTCCCAGGGAAAGCCGGCTGTTCGCCAACGAGATCCTGCAAGGCGCGCCGCGCATCATGCCGCTGCTGGAAGGCGAACTAAAGACGCTGGTCGACGAGAAGGCTGGAGTGATCAAGGGCTGGATGCGCGCTGGCAAGATCGCCAAGACCGATCCCTGGCACCTGATCTTCTCGATCTGGGCAACGACCCAGCATTATGCCGATTTCGACGTCCAGGTCCGCGCCGTGCTCGGCGCCGACCGCGGCGGCGACGGCCGCTTCGAGGATGCCGCGAGGTTTCTCGAACAGTTGTTCATCGACGGGCTGAAGCCGAAGGGCTGACAGTTCAGGCGCTGCGCCGCTCGACGGGCAGCGCGTCCACCAATGCCTGCAGCTTGGCGATCGAGTTCTGCTCGGCGAGCGGCGTGTAGACGATCAGCTTCATGTCCGAGCCGTCGTCGATCGACAGGCTCATATGTTCGAAGGTCATGGCGCCCGCGCTCGGATGCCGGACATGCTTCACCCCCGACAATCGGCGCGCCACGTCGCGTTGCGGCCACCAGTCGCGGAACTCCGGGCTCGAGCGCGTCATCAACGCGATCAGCCGTTCGAAATCCGCATCGCCGACATAGCGGGCGCTTTCCGCCCGGAACGAGGCCAGCACGGTGCGCGCCAGCTGCTCCCAGTCGACCAGCAGGCGCCGGTGGTGCGGATTGGTGAACACCATGTGGACGATGTTGCGGGCGTCGCCCTCCAGCAGGCCATAGTCGCCGAACACCGCTACAGCCGCCGGATTCCAGGCCAGCACATCCCAGCGCCGTCCCACGACATAGGCCGGCTGCAGCACCAGGCTTTGCAGCATATGCAGTAACGGACCGTCGACCTTTTCCGGCGCAACAGTGCGACGCTCCGGCAACTGACGGCCGGCGAGAATGAACAGATGCCGCTTCTCGGCCGCGTCCAGGCGCAGCGCCTCGCTGAGCGCCGCCAGCACCTCCACCGACGGCCGGACCTCACGCCCTTGCTCCAGCCAAGTGTACCAGGTGGTGCCGACGCCGGCGATCATCGCCACTTCTTCGCGCCGCAGCCCTGGCGTGCGCCGCCGCATGCCGGTCGCAATGCCGGTGGCCGACGGCGTCAGCCTTTCGCGGCGCGAGCGCAGGAAGGCGCCAAGCTCGCGCCGGCGACTGTCTTCGGCGGAATGCGACGGGGACTCCATGAGCCTATTATAGCAGTATTGATACCAGGATAAAGTTTGAACTGTTTGCGACGCGCCGAGCGCTCCATCTTCATGCTCGGAGCGATGGAGGCTCAGAGCATGGACCTGAAAGACAAGACAATCCTCATCACCGGATCGACCGACGGCGTCGGCCGCGTCGTCGCGCAAAGGCTCGGCGCCGGCGGCGCCCACGTCCTCGTGCACGGCCGTGATGCGACGCGCGGCCAGGCAGTCGTCGCCGAAATCGAAGCCGCCGGCGGCAAGGCCGAGTTCCTCGCCACCGATCTTTCTTCGTTGGCCGAAGTGCGCCGCCTCACCGAGGCCGTGCGCGGGAAAACCAGTCGGCTCGACATCCTCATCAACAATGCCGGCATCGGCACCGCCGGCGCCAAGCGACAGGTCAGCGCCGACGGCTACGAGCTGCGCTTTGCCGTCAATTATATCGCCGGCTTCCTGCTGACCACGGAGCTTCTGCCGTTGCTCAGGTCCAGCGCGCCTTCGCGCATCATCAACGTCGCTTCTGCCGGCCAGCAGGCGATCGATTTCGGCGATGTCATGCTGACCCGCTCCTATGATGGCGTGCGAGCCTACTGCCAGAGCAAGCTGGCGCAGATCCTGTTCACCATCGACCTGGCCGAGCAGCTGAAAGGCACCGGCGTTACCGTCAACGCTTTGCACCCGGCCAGCTACATGAACACCACCATGGTCCGCCAGGCCGGCGTCACGCCATGGAGTTCGGTCGAGACCGGCGCCGACGCCATCCTCAACCTTGCCACCTCATCAGCGCTCGAAGGGCGCAGCGGCCTCTATTTCGACGGCCTGAAGGAATCCCGCGCCGATGCGCAAGCCTACGACGCCAAGGCCAGACAGCAATTGCGCGATTTGAGCCTGGACCTGGTCGGCCTTGCCTCCCCTGCATCGAAGGAACAGCATTCATGACCAAGACAATCCAGCACACCGTCATCGTCGGCGGCTCATCCGGCATCGGCCTGGCGACCGCGCGAAAACTGCTTGGCCCTGAGATGAAGGTGACCATCACCGGCCGCAACCAGGACAAGCTCACCAGCGCCTGGAAGAGCCTTGGCGGCGCTGCCGAGAAGACTGCCTTCGACGCCGCGAAGCCGGACGAGGTGCGTCGATTCTTCGATGGCCTCGGCCCCTTCGATAATCTCGTTCTGGCGGCGAGCGGCGGCAAGGGGCTTGGTCCATTCGCAAGCCTCGACCTCGCCGACATCGGCGGCGGCGTCGACGAGAAAGTCCGGCCGCAGCTGTCCTGCCTGCAGGCCGCTTTGCCGACCTTGAAAAAGGGCGGCTCGGTGACCTTCATTTCGGCGGTATCGGCACAACTGTCGGCGCCCGGAGTCGCCGGCATTGCCGCCGTCAACGGCATGCTGTTGACCGTGGTGCCGATCCTTGCGGTGGAGCTCAAACCGCTGCGCGTCAATGTCGTCGCGCCCGGCGTCATCGACACGCCATGGTGGGATTTCCTTCCCGAAGAGCAGCGGCAGTCGGTGTTCCGCGACTATGCCGGCAAGACCCCGGTCGGCCGCGTCGGCCGCGCCGAGGACGTCGCCGATGCCATCGCCTTCCTGGTCTCAAATGGTTTCGTCACCGGCCAGGTGCTGACCTGCGACGGCGGCCTGCGATTTGCGGCGTGATGGACATTGGCGGCTGCCCGGAGGCCGCCGCCAATGTTGAACAATCAGGCGGCCTTGGCAGCCGGCATCGGATGGATGGCGTGGAACGGGATGCACAGCCGGTTCCAAATGTTGATCATGCCGAGCGCGACCGACAGCTTGACCAGTTCCTCCTCGGAGAAATGCTCGAGCGTGCTGGCATAGAGCGCGTCCGGCACACCGTTGCCGGCGATCAACGTCACCGCCTCGGTCCAGGCGAAGGCGGCGCGCTCGCGCTCGGAAAACAGCGGCGATTCCTTCCAGGCCGAGACGAGATAGAGCCGCTGCTCGGTCTCGCCGTCGCGACGCGCCTCGCGGCTGTGCATCTCGACGCAATAGGAGCAGCCATTGATCTGCGACGCCCTGAGCTTGATCAGGTGCAGCAGGCCCGCCTCGAGCCCGCATTCGTCCACCGCCTTGTTGAGCGCCGATACCGCCTTCATGATTTCCGGCGCCTTGGCAAAGAATTGCAGTCTCTGTTTCATCGTCTTTCCTTTCACGTCTGTCTGGCGGGGGTCTAAACTTGCTTGGTCGAAGCGGATTTCTGCGGCCGCTGATGGCGGGCGACAAAGGCACAGCTTGCGGCAATCGATCGCGGATCGCCTTCCGCCTGGTAAGTTGCCACGATGTCGGACAACCGGGTTTCAGCGAGAGCGGCGCGATAGGCACGCTCTGCTTTGAGCATCGCGGCGTTGATGCCGCACAGCTTCACATAGGCCGAAGCATCGAGCTTGACCGGCCCGTTGCGGCGAATCTCGCCGCAGCGAAAGGCCGGCTCACGCCCTTCTACCGCAAGCACGATATCGAGCAGCGTGATCCGCTCTGCCGGCCGCGCCAGCCGGTAGCCGCCGGACGGACCCGGCACCGATTCCAGGATGCGCGCCGCCGTGAGCTGGTTGAGATGCTTGAGCAGATAGCTCGGCGACAGGCCGAAGCACTCCGCCAAGGCTGCGCCCGGCATGGTGCCGTTGCCCTCCACGCTGGCCAGCGTAGCCGCACAATGGATGGCCGCTTCGACGCCTTCGCCCAGCTTCATGGTGTTGATCTCCAATTCATGGATAGTTCTTATCGTGGATAATTTTTATCTGCAATAGGAAAATGAAAAACGGCGCCCGAAGGCGCCGCTTTTTCGTAGAATGCCGTACCCTATTCCGCAGCCACCTTGGCCATCGGGTTGTTCGGGTGCGTCGTCCAGTTGGCATAAATCGGCGACACCGGCTTGCCGGTGCGCTGGTCCATGGCGCCGACCGCCAGCGGTTCCATGGTGATGCAGTTCTCGACCGGGCAGACATTGACGCACAGATTGCAGCCGACGCATTCGGCCTCGATCACTTCAAAGTGCCTGACACCATCGACCATGTTGGTGATCGCCTGATGCGAGGTGTCCTCGCAGGCGATGTGGCAGCGGCCGCATTTGATGCAGGCGTCCTGGTCGATATGCGCCTTGGCGATGTAGTTGAGGTTGAGATACTGCCAGTCGGTGACGTTGGGCGTGGCACGTCCGATGATGTCGTCGAGCGAGGCATGGCCCTTCTCGTCCATCCAGTTTTCCAGGCCGGCGATCATCTCCTGCACGATCTTGAAGCCGTAGGTCATCGCCGCGGTGCACACCTGCACATTGCCGGCGCCGAGCGCCATGAATTCGGCAGCATCCCGCCAAGTGGTGATGCCGCCAATGCCGGAGATCGGCAGGCCGTGGGTCTCCGGATCACGGGCGATCTCGGCCACCATGTTCATGGCGATCGGCTTCACCGCCGGACCGCAATAGCCGCCATGCGAGCCCTTGCCGTCGATGGTCGGCTCTGGCGCAAAACTGTCGAGATTGACGCCGGTGATCGAATTGATGGTGTTGATCAGCGATACCGCGTCGGTGCCGCCGGAGAGTGCGGCGCGCGCCGGCTTGCGCACATCGGTGATGTTGGGCGTCAGCTTGGTGATGACAGGCATACGGGTGTTGGCCTTGCACCAGCGCACCACCATTTCGATATATTCCGGCACCTGGCCGACGGCGGCACCCATGCCGCGCTCCGACATGCCGTGCGGACAGCCGAAATTGAGCTCGATGCCGTCGGCCTCGGTCTCCTCGACCACCGGCAGGATCGCCTTCCAGCTTTCCTCGACGCACGGCACCATCAGCGAGACGACGATGGCGCGGTCGGGCCAATCCTTCTTGACCTGCTTGATCTCGCGCAGATTGACCTGCAGGTCGCGGTCGGTGATCAGTTCGATGTTGTTGAGCCCGAGCAGGCGGCGGTCCGCGCCCCAGATCGCGCCATAGCGCGGGCCGTTGACATTGACCACCGGCGGGCCTTCTTCGCCCAGCGTCTTCCACACAACACCACCCCACCCCGCCTTGAAGGCACGGATGACATTATAGGCCTTGTCGGTCGGCGGCGCCGAGGCCAGCCAGAATGGATTGGGCGATTTGATACCGACGAAATTGTTGCGGATGTCTGCCATGCTCATGCCCTCCCGTTCGAGGTCAGTGCCCGGTTGATCGATTCAGCCGCGTCGCGGCCTTGCGCCACGGCCGAGACGGTAAGGTCGTCGCCGCCGAAGATGCAGTCGCCGCCGGCCCAGACATTGGCGAGCGAGGTGCGGCCTTCGGCGTCGACCTTGATGCGGCCGGCTTCGAGCGCGATCTCAGCGCCGCTGCCGTTGAGCACGGCCGGCACAAAGCTCTGGCCGATCGCTTTGAACACCTGGTCGGCGACCAGCGTCAGCCGCTCGCCGGTGCCGGCAAGCTTGTCGCCATTCATCGCGGTGTATTCGAGTTCGATGCCCGACACCTTGCCGCCCTCGGCGATGACCCGCTTCGGCTGCAGCCAGTGGCGGATGGTGACGCCGTTGGCGGCGGCCAGATCCTGTTCGAACCCGGAAGCGTTCATGTGTTCCTGACCGCGCCGGTAACAGATCGTCACTTCCTCGGCGCCGAGCAGCTTCGACTGCACCGCGGCGTCGATCGCCGTCATGCCGCCGCCGATGACGACGACGCGCCGCCCGACCGGCAGGCCTGAGAGGTCACTCGCCTGGCGAAGTTCCGAAATGAATTCCACCGCATTGGTGACGCCATCTGCGTCCTCGCCATCGGCGCGCAACGCGTTGACGCCGCCAAGCCCCATGCCGAGAAACACCGCGTCATAATTCCGGGTCAGGTCCGACAGCTGGTAGTCGCGGCCAAGCACCTTGCCGTTCTGGATATCGATGCCGCCGACCGCGGTGATATAGTCGACCTCGGCCTGGGCGAAATTGTCGATGCTCTTATAGGCGGCAATGCCATATTCATTGAGGCCGCCGGCCTTCGGGCGGGCTTCCAGGATGGTCACGTCGTGCCCATGACGGGCGAGCCTGTGCGCGGCGGCAAGACCAGCCGGCCCGGCGCCGACCACGGCGACCGTCTTGCCGGTCGAGGCGGCGCGCGGATAAAACTGCTTGTTCTCGGCCATGGCGACATCGGTGGCGTAGCGCTGCAGGCGGCCGATCTGCACCGGCTTGCCCTCGGCTACCTCGCGCACGCAGACCTCTTCGCACAAAGTCTCGGTCGGGCAGACACGGGCGCACATGCCGCCGAGGATGTTCTGGTCAAAGATCGTCTTGGCCGAACCGATCGGGTTGCCGGTCGAGATCTGTCGGATGAACAGCGGAATGTCGATCGAGGTCGGGCATGCATTCATGCACGGCGCATCGTAGCAGAAATAGCAGCGATCGGATTCGACCAGCGCCTCGTGATGGTCGAGCGGCGGATGCAGGTCGGAGAAATTGTCGGCATACTGCTCTGGCGAAAGCCGGCCGCCGGCAATGCCCTCTTTGAACTGGCCCTCTGGCATCGTCAGTTCCCCTTGTTTTCGTTTTGGGGAAGGCTAGCACGTTTTATTTTTTTATCAATTGGTCAATTTTCGACGCAAGCCTCTGAAAACCCTCGATAATAACATGATTTTTTTACTCATGTTATGCGTGTCTATTGCGCCTACAGCGCAGACGAAAGGGCGACCGCAAGAGTGCGACCATGGATCGAGCTAATCTCGTCGGCGACCAGCTTCTGCAACCGCCACAGATTGCGGTCATGGATGCCGAATTCTTCGAGATGGCTGACCGTGTTGTAGAGATATTCGGCGCCGGACCCGACATGCCCGCACGCCCTGGCCAGCACCTTTGCCACCGTCTCCAGCGGCTGGTTGAGCGACGTGCCCCTGCCGGTCACGCCGACCCAGAAGCCCAGCGCCCGCAACGGCCCTTGCGCGGTGCGCACCGGAAGCCATCGGACCGAACTGACACTCTCGTGATCGTCGACCTCGCGGCGCAACAGCCTTTCGATCTGGGCCGGCTTGTCGCCGTCCGGCAGACGGTAGATCACGCCGTCGCATCGTCCGCCCTTTTCGAGCGCCATCATCAATCCCGGTTGCTCGGTGCTGCCGCGCCAGCGCCTGATATCGAGACAGAACGACCGATGCCAGCCGAAGGCGCTAGCGCGCTGCCGTTCGACGGACTCGAAGGCTGGCTTCCAGATCAGCGAGCCATAGGCGAACACCCACAACGGACCCTCATCTGCCTCGCCCGAAAGCCGCGAGGCTATGGTCCGGTAATCCTCATCGTTCAACTGTGTCCAGCTGCCATCGGGACCAGGATCGGCCTCTTCCCGATGGCACAGTGCGACAAGCTCTGAGGTGAGCGACATTTGGCGACGCATGGAACGACAACCCCCGTTGGCGCCAGAAAAGGGGAAAACCACAAGGCGCGCAAGCCGTGGAACGCTTGTGAACGCACCGTCGTTATTGTGTGGCCGATGTCGGATTGGCGTCGCGAGGATCGTCCTAGGATGGATCACGCATGATCGAATCCTGGAAACCACAAGGAGCCTGACAATGCCAAAATCCCCGATGCCCTTCTTCTGGTACGAATTGATGACCACCGATCTCGATGCCGCGGAGGCGTTCTACACCGCAGTGGTCGGTTGGACGGCGCAGCCCTTCGACAAGGCGCCCGGCATGCCCCGCTACATCGTGATGAATGTCGGGGAACGTGGCGTCGGCGGCCTGATGACGCTGCCGGAAGATGCCGCCAAGATGGGCATGCCGCCCGCCTGGCTCGGCTACATCCACACCAAGGATGCCGATGCCTCAACGAAGTCGCTGGAGAAAGCCGGCGGCAAGGTTCATCGCCAACCCGACGACATTCCGGGTGTCGGCCGCTTTGCAGTCGTCGCCGACCCACAGGGCGCGACCTTCATGTTCCTGCAGCCGAACGGCCCGGACCAGCCCATCGTGCCGGCCAGCACGCCCGGCCATATAGGCTGGCGCGAGCTCTACACGAGCGACTGGAAGGCTGCGTTCGATTTCTACTCCAGCCAGTTCGGCTGGACCGATGCCGGCGATTTCGACATGGGTCCGATGGGCACCTACCAGACCTTTGCAGCCGGCCCCGAATCCGGCGGCGGCATGATGAACAAGCCCGAGCAGATTCCGGTGCCGGTCTGGCAGTTCTACTTCAATGTTGCGGCCATCGACGCGGCAGCCAAGCGCGCCACCGACAAAGGCGGGAAGATCCTGATGGGCCCGATGGAGGTTCCCGGCGGCAGCTGGGTCGTGCAATGCACGGATCCGCAAGGCGCCCATTTCGCACTGATGGCACCAGTGCGATAACAAGCTCGTCACGAGATGAACGCGGAATAGTCATCGCGCTCCGGCGCGATGACTATTCCGGCGCTAGCACCGCGACCTTGATGCTCTCGTCCTTGGCGCCGCTGAGCTGCAGGGTGGCAGTACCCGGCGCCAGCTTGAAGCGCACGCTCTTGCGAATGCCGGGACAGGTCTTCACGCCGCTGAAAGCCGCCGACTTCGTGGCATGGCCGTCCTGTACGACATCGATCCAGGCCTCGCCGGACAGGCTGATCTGCAGCTCGCCTTCCGGCGGCACAGTCACGCTTGCCGTTGCGCCGAATGTGCCGGCTGCAGGCGCACGTTCCGGCGGCACGGTGAAGCTGATCGTGTCGACCGGCTCAAGTGCCAGATCCGCAGCCTCGCCGAGCGCAAGCGAGGCGCCGGGCTGCGCGGCGGGCGCCGTCGGAAATAGGGACTGCTCGCGTGTCACCGGCCATTTGAAGGCATCACAGCCGGCGCCGGCGGCCATGGAGAAGCTGGTGCCTGCAAGGATTGCGAAGAGGCTGATGACGACTTTTCTCATGGCAAGGGAACCCACATGGTTTGAAGAAGGATCTACATACCAATACAACCATAGCGATATGAATGCAACCATAGAGAGAAAAATATGGAAGGTCAAACTGGGGACCAATCACCGATTGTTGATGGCAGGCCATGGGAAGTGAGTGGTCCATCGTCGGGCGATAATCTATGGCCGAACTGGGTGGGTTTAAAATGGAGTTTTTGATGAAGCTTTTTGACGGTCTAGCCAAATTTCAGCCGCAGGCTCTGGGCGTGCTGCGCATCATAACGGCGCTGCAGTTCATCGAACACGGCTCCCAGAAGCTGTTCAATTTCCCCGTCAGCGATCATGCGGGCGCCCTGACCGGACTGACATTGACGGCGGGCATTCTCGAATTCGCCGGCGGCATCCTCCTGGCGCTCGGGCTGTTCACCCGCCCTGTCGCTTTCCTGCTGGCCGGTGAGATGGCGATTGCCTACTTCATGGCGCACTACCCGCGCGACTTCTTCCCGGTCAACAACAGCGGTGATTCGGCAATCTCCTTCTGCTTCATCTTCCTCTATCTGGTATTTGCCGGCGCCGGCGCCTTCGCGCTGGACAACCGCCGCAGCGCCTGACGTTCAACGAGCGGCGCGCTTAGTGCATGTCGCCCAAAAGTGCGCAGCGGTTTTGGGATAACGACATGCACAGAACAAGAAGCTGAAGTGCATCGGCGAAGCCGAAGCGCTTCAGGCGCGCATCCGCTCGAAATTGGCGTCGAACAGCTGCGTCGGCTGCATGCGCGCGGCATGGCGCTTGCCCAGCAGCTCGATCTCGAAACCATCGGTCGCGTCGGCGATCTCCTTTGGCACATAGCCCAGCGCAACGGACTTTTTCGAATGATGCGCGTAGCCCCCTGAGGTGACCCAGCCGCGCACAGCGCCGTCGAACCAGATCGGCTCGTCGCCGATGACATCGGCATCGGCGGCTTCGACGACGAAGGCACGCAGCCGCAACCTGCCGCCCTGCTTGCGCTCGGTGAGTGCTGCCTGCTTGCCGATGAAATCGGCCTCCTTGCCATAGGCGACAAAACGGTCGAGCCCGGCTTCAAGCGGCCCGTAGATCGGCCGGTATTCGCGCGCCCACGAGCCGTAATTCTTCTCCAGCCGCAGCGCGTTGAGCGCACGCGAGCCGAACAGGCCAATGCCAAACTCTTCTCCCGCTGCCATCAGCGTCTGATAGGCGGCGCGCTGATATTCCGGCGCCACCCAGATCTCATAGCCGAGATCGCCGGTGTAGCTGACGCGGCCGACCAGGCACGGCGCCATGCCGATATCCATTTTTGCAACCGCCATGAACGGGAGTGCGGCATTGGAGACATCCGCGCGGGTGGCTTTCGCCAGCACCTCCCTCGCCTTCGGGCCGGCGATTGCGAGGCCGGTTAGCTTTTGCGCCAGCGCTTCGATGCGAGCCGAGCCGTCGGCAGGCAGATGCGCCTCGAACCAGCGCATATGGTATTGCTCGGCGACACCGGAGCCGGCGATGAACCATTCACCGTCATCGATATTGGCGAGGGTAAAGTCACCGATCAGCCGGCCGTCGTCCTTCAGCATCGGCGCCAGCGTCATGCGGCCTGTTTTCGGTAGCTTGCAGGCGAGCATACGATCGAGCCAGCCGGCTGCCCCCTCGCCCCTCACCTTGTATTTGGCGAAGCTCGAAATCTCCGCCAGGCCGACAGCTTCACGAACGGTCCTGACCTCTTTTGCGACATGCGAAAAATCGCTCGAGCGCCGCCAGGAGAACTCGTCTCTGACGCCCGCGGGTGCATACCACAGCGGCACTTCCAGCCCGTAGGCGACGCCCCACTGCGCGCCCTTCGCTGACAGGAGGTCATAGACCGGCGTCGTCTTCAGTGGCCGCCCGGCGGGCAGTTCCTCATTGGGGAAGCGGATGGAAAAGCGCCGGGAATAATTCTCGCGCACCTTGGCGTTGGTGTAGGCCATCGTCGCCCAATCGCCATAGCGCGAAACGTCCATCGCCCAGATGTCGGCGCCGGGATCGCCCTCGATCATCCAGTTCGACAGCGCCAGACCGACGCCGCCGCCCTGGGAGAAGCCCGCCATGACGCCGCAGGCGACCCAGAAACCCGGCAGGCCGCGCACCGGTCCGACCAGCGGGTTGCCGTCCGGCGCGAAGGTGAAGGGGCCGTTGATGATCTGCTTGATGCCGGTGTTCTGGAATGCCGGGAAATGCCGGAAGCCGACTTCGAGCGACGGTGCGATGCGGTCGATGTCCGGCTCCAGCAATTCATGGCCGAAATTCCACGGCGTGGAGAACTCGGACCATGGCTTGTTGGCCTTCTCATAGGTGCCCATCAGCATGCCGCCGCGCTCCTGGCGCAGGTAGAGTTCGCCGTCGAAATCGACCGCATGAATGATCTCTGCGCCGGTCCTGGCGTTCCAGGCAGCGACCTCCGGCATGTCCTCCGTGATCAGGTACATGTGCTCCATGGCCAGCACCGGCAGCTCGAGGCCGACCATGCGGCCGACCTCGCGCGCCCACAGGCCGCCGGCATTGACGATATGCTCGGCCACCACCTCGCCCTTGTTGGTGATGACGCGCCATAGGCCATCGGCACGCCGCACGATGTCTTCGACCTTGGTGAAGCGCTCGACCTCCGCGCCAAGCTTCCGCGCGGCCTTGGCATAGGCATGCGTGACGCCCGACGGATCGAGATGGCCGTCCTCCCTGTTGCGTACAGCGCCAACGAATTGTTTTGGGTCGAGCAGCGGCATCAGTTCGGCCGCCTCGTTGGGCGAGATCTCTTCGAGGTCGATGCCGAGGTAGCGCCCCTTGGCGACCACGCCGCGCAGCCAGTCGAGCCGCGCCTCAGTCGCCGCCAGCAAAACGCCGCCGGTCAGGTGCACCCCGGTCGCCTGTCCCGACAGTTCCTCGATCTCCTTGTAGAGCGAGATCGTGTATTTCTGCAGCTTGGCGACGTTGGGGTCGCCATTGATCGTGTGCATGCCGCCGGCCGCGTGCCAGGTCGAGCCGGATGTCAGCTCGTCCCGCTCCAAAAGCACCACGTCGGTCCAGCCATGGCGTGCCAGATGGAACAGCACCGAGCATCCAACGACGCCACCGCCAATGACCACGACCTTTGCATGCGATTTCATGGATTTTTCTCTGATATCAATGAGTTGGATGAGTGAGTGGATTCTGAATGGGAGGCATCACGGCTCGCCCTGCCCGATCGCTTCCTTGCGCGTGGCCACATAGGCCTCCAGCGCCTCGCTCACGGCAATGTCCATCACCGGCTCGACAAAGTCTTCCAGCGCCTTCTTCCATAGCCGCGTCGCCCGCGCCGTGGCGTCTAGCCCGCCGGCCTCCTGCCACGCCTCGTAATTTTGCCAGTTGGACAGCATCGGCTGGTAGAAGGCGGTGGCGTAGCGTTCCAGCGTGTGCGGCTCGCCGAAGAAGTGACCGCCGGTCGGCACTGCTCCCAGCGCCTCGACGGCGAGTTCCGCCTCGTTAACTTCGATCGGGCGCAAGAACTCCATCATGTGCTGGATCATTTCGACGTCGATGATGAACTTTTCGAAGGATGCGGTCAGCCCGCCCTCCTGCCAGCCGGCGGCGTGATAGACGAGATTGCCGTGGCCGAGCACAGCACCCCAGAGCGCCATCAGCGTCTCATAGGCGCCTTGCGCGTCGGCGGCGTTGGAGGCCGAGCCCGGCGTGGTGCGGTAAGGCAGATTATAGCGCCGCGCGAGCTGTCCCGACGCGATGTTGGCCTTGGTGTTCTCCGGCGTGCCGAAGGCCGGTGCTCCGGACTTCATGTCGACATTGGAGGTGAAGGCGCCGTACATCACCGGCGCACCGGGGCGCACAAGCTGCGTCAGCACGACGCCGAACAGCGCCTCGGCGTTCTGCTGCGCCAGCGCACCGGCCAACGTCACCGGGCTCATCGCCCCCATCAGCGTGAACGGCGTCACCGCCACCGACTGGCCGAACTCGGCCATAGTCATCAGCCCTTCGGCCATCATCTCGTCAAAGCGGCGCGGCGAGTTGACAGAGATGATGGTGGTGACGCCAGGATCGTCGCGCATCTGGTCGAGCGTCATCCCGCGCGCGATCGCCATCATCTCGATGCCGTCCAGCGCCCTGCCCCGGCCGATGGCCGAGACATGGAAGCTTTTGTCGGTCAGCACCAGATTGGTGAAATAGGTGTCGAGATGGCGGGCGTTGGCCGGCAGTTCCACCGGCGCGCAGACCTGGTTGCCGAGCATGTGGATGCAGTTGAAATGCTGCGCCAGCCGGGTGAGGTCCGCATAGTCGCGCAAATTGCCGGCGCGCCGGCCGCGTTCCATGTCATGCACGTTGGGTGGGCCGGCGACGAGCGTGAAATTGATGGTGTTGCCGCCGAGATGAACGGCATGGGCCGGATTGCGCGGTGTAAGCCGGTAGCTGGACTGTGTCGTCTTCAGCACTTCTTCGATCATGCCGCGATCGATGCGGACATTGGCCGTCGCGTGATCGACCCTGGCGCCCGCCTTCTCGAACAGCGACAGCGCCCGCGGGCTCATCACCTCGATGCCGAAATTCTCCAGAATGTGCATCGATGCCTGGTGGATCGCCTCGATCTGGTCGACTGAGAGCATCGCCATCGGCGGATAGGGATTGGTCACGCGCCTGAGCGGCAGTTGCGGGATAGCGGCGGGACCCCTGTTGCTGGTTCGCTCGGCGCCGCGCTTGCGTCTCGGTTCGGTCATGCCCCGCATCAAAGCCTTGGCACATTGGTCAGGCTGTCAGAAATACGCCATTCGCAGGCGTGATTTTAGCCAAGGCGGCACTTTAGGGATACCAGTCAGACAAAAACGCCAAAAAAGGTCGAAATATTGATACTTGGCCTGTTCGACCCAAAGCGCTCCGCAAGCCGTTAACGAACGCGGCAAGATTCCCTTTATGTTTTCGGCCTATTCGTCTTCCCATGGTCAGGTCGAGTTTTAGTAAAATTGTAGCTGTTTGCGTGCTGCTGGCGCTGTCGGCCTGCGCGACGCCGCCAAGCCACATCAACGATGTCTGCGCCGTCTTCGATCAGAACGATGGCTGGTTCGACAACTGGCAGGCGGCGGCCGAGCGCGCCGAGCAGAAATACGGCATACCGATTCCCGTGCTGATGGCGACGGTGCGCAAGGAATCCGGCTTCAAGAGCAACGCCAGGCCGCCGCGCACCAAGCTCTTGGGCTTCATTCCGTGGACCCATGTCTCCAGCGCCACCGGCTTTTCGCAGGCGCTGGACGGCACCTGGTCGCAATATCAGAGCGAGACCGGCAACTGGGCGGCGCGGCGGACGAAATTTGCCGATGCCGTCGATTTCGTCGGCTGGTATCATTCAAAGACAGCAGACACCTTTGGCGTCGCCCGCAACGACACCTACAATCTATACCTGGCCTACTATCTCGGCTGGACCGCCTATCAGCGCGGCAACCGCGGCGACGCCGGCGTCCAAGGCTATGCCCGGGCCACCGAAAAGATGGCCCGCGACTATGCCGCGCAGCTACGGCAATGCGAAAACTAGCACCCTTCCCGGTTTAGTGCCGCCTTGTCGTATCTTTCGGCTTTTTAACACCGGTTTCGGAAGCCTCGTCGACTACTTTGAGGCGACGGGCTCGCATCCCAGCCTGGCCCTGCTCCACGGCATCGCCGATCTCGTCCGCTGCCGCGGTCGACGATTTGCCACGCGGCCGTTTGGGCGCCGTTCCTGTCGAACCCGGCCCAGTGATATGGGGCGCGTCTTCCGGCACGCCTTCATGCGCGGCATGTTCCTTGTCGAATTTGATCACCGGCTCCATCTTGGCCAGCACGTCGTCGGCCAGCCAGCACAGGCTCATATGGCCGTCGCCGAGATGTTTGACCGGCGGCACCTTGGTCTCGCACAGATTGTCCGGCACCAGCTTCTTGTAGCCGCAGCGGGTCTGGAACGGACAGCCTGAGGGCGGGTTCATCGCCGACGGGATGTCGCCCTCCAGCACTATATGCCGTTTCACCACGCTGGTATCGGCGATAGGAATCGCCGACAGCAGCGCCTCGGTATAGGGGTGATAGGGCGGCGAAAAGATCTGGTCGGTCGTGCCCTGCTCGACGATATAGCCGAGATACATCACGACGACGCGGTCGGCGATGTAGCGCACCACCGACAGATCGTGGCTGATGAACAGCATCGTCGTCTTGTTCTTGCGCTGGATGTCCATCAGCAGCTCGGTCACCGCCGCCTGCACCGACACGTCGAGTGCCGACACCGGCTCGTCGGCCACCACCACCTTGGCATCGCCGGCGAAGGCCCGCGCCACGCCGATGCGCTGCTTCTGGCCGCCGGAAAGCTGACGCGGCTTGCGGGTTTCGAACGCCCGCGGCAGCTTCACCAAATCGAGCAGTTCCAGCATGCGCTTGCGGCGGTCGGCCACAGTGTTGCCGACGTTGAACTTTTCCAGCGTGCGGATGATCTGCGAGCCGACCGAGTGGCTGGGGTTCAGCGTGTCGAACGGATTCTGGAACACCATCTGGATCGACGACACGGTTTCGACACTGCGCTTTTCGATGCCGGTCGACTGGATCTCCTTGTTGCCGAGGGTCACTGTGCCCGAACTTGCCGTCTCCAGCCCGAGCAGCACCTTGGCCAGTGTCGACTTTCCGCAGCCGGATTCGCCGACGATGGCGACGGTCTCGGATTCGCGCGCCATGAACGAGATCGTCTCGTTGGCCTTGACGACGCGGCCCTCGCTCGAGCCGAACACTTCGCTGCCGCCGACCTTGTAGTATTTCCTGAGGTCTTCGATCTTGAGCACCGGCGCGCCGGGCACGACCCGCTCGTTGACCTTCTTGGCACCGGGCGGCAGCGCTTCCCAATCGATCTCGTTGAAGCGCACGCAGCGCGAAAAATGGCCTTCATGTCCCGCGACTTCGATCATCGGGATTTCGGCGGCGTTGCAGACCCCCTCGACGAAATGGTGGCAGCGCGGACCGAAATTGCAGCCCTTGGGCCGCTCATGCGGCAGCGGCAATTGCCCGGGAATGGAGATCAGCGGCCGTGAGTTCTTGTCGGCGCCCGGCAGCGGGATCGAGCGGAACAAGCCCTGCGTATAGGGATGGCGCATCCGGTCGAAGACGTCCTTGATCTTGCCGGTCTCCACCGCTTCGCCCGAATACATCACCGTGATGCGGTCGCAGGTCTCCAGGATCAGGCCGAGATTGTGCGACACGAAGATCATCGACGTGCCGAACTTCTCGCCGAGCCCCTTGACCAGGTCGACGATGCCGGCCTCCACCGTCACGTCCAGCGCCGTCGTCGGCTCGTCGAGCAAAAGCAGCGCCGGCTTCGACAGCAGTGCCATGGCGATGACGATGCGCTGCTGCTGGCCGCCGGAAAGCTGATGCGGGTAGGAACGCATCATGCGCTCGGGATCGGGCAGCTTGACCGAGCGCACCATGTCCAGCGCGCGTTTGTACGCCTCTTCCTTCGACACCTTGTCGTGGATCAGCGGCACTTCCATCAATTGCTGGCCGACCTTCATCGCCGGATTGAGGCTCGCCATCGGCTCCTGGTAGATCATGGCGATCTTGTTGCCGCGGATGGCGCGCAGCTCCTCATCGGAAAGCTCGCCCATGTCCTTGCCCTGGAACTTGATCTTGCCGCCGACGATCTTTCCGATGTTGGAGAGGTCGCGCATGATGCCGAGCGACACGGTCGACTTGCCGCAACCGGATTCACCGACAATGCCCATAGCCTCGCCCGGCATGACCGTGCAGGAAAAATCCATGACCGCCGGTATCTCGCCCTTGCGGGTGAAGAAGGAGATCGACAGGTTTTCGATCTCGATGATCGGCGCAGCGGTTGGCCCAGGGGTCGGCTTGCCGGGATTTCGAACTGCCTCATTCATGGGTCGCTCCAATCCAATTTCTTTCAGGCGCGTCGGGCCGAAACCCGCGGATCAGTCTTTCATCGATTGTTCGCGCAACGAGTCGGCGAGCAGGTTCAAACCGAGCACGAACGACATCAGTGCGATCGTCGGCGGCAGCGCCGGGTGGATGAAGGAGCGCAGCAGCCGGCTGGCGTCCTTGATCGCGGTGCCCCAGTCCGGGCTTTCCGGCGCCAGGCCAAGGCCGAAATAGCCGAGCGTGCCGAGCAGGATGGTGGTGTAGCCGATGCGCAGGCAGGCATCGACGATCAGCGGTCCGCGCGCATTGGGCAGAATCTCCCACAGCATGATGTACCAGGGCGATTCACCGCGCGTCTGCGCCGCCGCCACATAGTCGCGGGTCTTGATGTCCATGACCAGGCCACGCACGATGCGGAACACGCCGGGACTGGAGGCGAACACCACCGCGACGAAGATGTTGAGCTGGTTGGGATCGATGTGGATGATCTTGAACGGATCGGCATCGAAGACCAGGCCGAGGTAGACCCAGCCGCCGATGATCAGCGTCAGCCCGAGAAGGATGTAGAGGCGGTCGGGCCGGTTCTTGTAGCGCGTCCAGAACAGCACGCTGAAGAAGATGATCGGGAACATGAAGAACAGCCCGGCCATGCCGTAGGGGATCGGCGTGTCCATGATACCCGGCGTCACCAGCAGGTAGAACAGCAGGATCACCGGGAAGGCCAGCACCAGGTTGGCGAGGAACGACAGCACGGTGTCGATCTTGCCGCCATAGTAGCCGGCCGGCAGGCCGAGCGTGATGCCAACCATCAGCGCAAACCCCGTCGCCGCCGGCGCGATGATCAGCACGATCTGGCTGCCATAGACCATGCGGCTGAACACATCGCGGGCAAGCTTGTCGCCGCCGAAGTAGTAGATGAGTTTCGATGCCGGCTCGATCGCACCCGGCAGCGCATCCTTCATGACCACGATCTGGTCGAGCGGATTGAAAGGCGAGATGGTCGACGCGAAGATCGCCGTGAACAGCCAGAACAGGCAGATGCCGACACCGACAATGCCGACGCCGCTGTCGAACAGCTGGCCGTAGAGGCCGAGCCTCTTCTTGTAGGCGAAGCTCGCCCCCATCACCAGGGCAAGCCCTAACCAGACCGGCCAGAAACGCGCAACCACGCCGAGCACGACATTGAAGGCACCGATATATTCGACCTGCATCCGCCCGACCCCCTACTGAACTCTGATACGCGGATTGAGGAACGCGTAGCCGACATCGGAAATGAGCTGGGTGATCAGGACGATGAACACCGAGACCAGCGAACAACCGAGCAAAAGATCGATGTCGTTGTTGCCGGCCGCCTCGACCAGCGTGTAGCCAAAACCCTGGTAGCGGAACATCACCTCGACGATGACGACGCCGGTGAGCAGCCAGGGAAATTGCAGCATGATGACCGTGAACGGCGCGATCAGCGCGTTGCGCAGCGCATGCTTGACCACCACGCTGCCGAAGGAGAGGCCCTTCAGCCGGGCCGTGCGGATATATTGCTGCGTCATCACCTCGACCATCGAGGCGCGCGTCATGCGGGCGATATAGCCAATGCCGTAGATTGCCAGCGTCATCACCGGCAGCGTGAAATTGTAGAAGGTAATGCCCTGGCTGGCCGAGGCAGCCGAACCGTTCAGCCAACCAAGCCACGAGGCGAAGATGACGGTGAAGATGACGCCCGACACATATTCGGGTGTCGCCGTCGACGCGATCGAGGCCACCGAGAGCACCCGATCGGTTCGCGACCCTTCGCGCATGCCGGCAAGAATACCGATCAAGAGCGAGATCGGGACCATGACCAGCAGCACACAGAGCATCAGGATGCCGGTGGCGCTTAACGCCGGAAACAGCTTCGACGCCACAGTGGTCTTGAACTTGGTCGAGCAGCCGAAATCGCCTTGCAGGATGCCGGAGAAGGTTGGCACCAGCGGATCATTGCAGAAGGAGAAACGCTGCGCAGGCTTGCCTGTGGCGGGGTCCGTCACCGGCTGCTTGGGCATGAGGCCTAGCCATTGGCCGTAGCGGACGAAAAAGTTCTGGCGATAGCCATGTTCGGCCAGCCAATTTTCCAGCTGCTCGGCGGAAGTATGCATTTCGGTCTGGCTGATCGCCAGCTTCTTCAGGTTCGGATCGAGGTTGATCAGGAAGAAGACGATCATCGTCAGGCACAGCATCGTCAATGCCATGGTGCCGAGACGCCTGAGAACGAAAGAAAGCATGGCGGTCCCCTGCCGGTCTGGTTGGGGTTGGAGCCTGCTGGAAAACCACCTCAGCCGCGATGGCAAAACTGGCTGTCAAACAGGCTCTCGGATGCAATCAACCCTGTTTTATTGCACAACTTCGCCTGAGGCGTCCGCAACTTTTTGCTGCGCCGACTTCCGGTTCGAACTCATGCAAGCAGTGAGGGGGAAGGGACGAATCGCCCCTTCCCCGATTGGTGCGATCAAGCCTGGTCGAGCCAGATCTTGCCGTAGTCGCGCTCGAACGTCGGATGCATCTTGTAGTTCTTAACGGCGGCAACCGAGTGGCTGTAGAGCTTGCGCCAGTAAGGCTGGATGATGATGCCGGAATCCTGCAGGATCTGCTCAATGTCCTTCATCATGTCCTTGCGCTTGGCCGCGTCGGCGACCGAAAGCGCGGCGTTGAGCTTGGCGTCCCAATCGGGGTTCGACCATGCACACTCGTTCCAGGCCTCACCGGTGCGATAGGCCAGCGCCAGAACCTGAACGCCTAGCGGGCGCATGTTCCAGTTGGTCATCGACAGCGGATATTTCAGCCAGTCGTTCCAGAACGTCGAGCCCGGCAGCACCGTACGCTTCACCTTGATGCCGGCGTCGCGCAACTGCGCGGCGATGGCGTCGCCGGTGTTCTTGTGCCAGTCCTCGTCGACCGTGATCAGCTCGTGCTCGAAGTCGGCCTGGCCGGCCTCTGCCATCAGCGCCTTCGCCTTGGCCGGATCGCGAGCGACTTTCGGCAGCTCGAAATACTCCGGATGGATCTGGCAGACATGGTGGTTTTCGGCGACCGAACCGGCATTGCCGTAGCCCAGCTGGAGCACGACATTGTTGTCGACGCCGAGCTGCAGCGCCTTGCGCACCTTCTCATTGTCGTAAGGCTTGTTGTTGACGTTGGTGCGGCAGACGATGGTCGAGGCGGTGACGACTTCGGACTTGACCAGGCTCATGCCGTCGAGGATCGACACATAGTCGGCCGACGTCTCGAAATTGGTGTGGACTTCACCCGCTTCGAAGGCGCTGACCATGGCGGCCGGATCGGTGCCGTAGTCGATGAATTCGATGCCGTCGAGATAGACGTCGCCATCCCACCACTTGTTGTCGGCGCGGCGCTTGTAGACCACCTTCTGGCCGACGTCGTAGGAGACGAGCTCGAACGGGCCGGTGCCGATCGGACAGGCTTTGAAATCGCCGCCCTTTTCATCGAAGCTCTTGTGGACGACGAGAGCGACATAGTCGCAAATGCCGGGAATGATCGAGATATCGGGCTTGGTCAGCGACAGCTTGACGGTCATGTCGTCGACCTTGGTCACTGCGCCTTCACGCAGCTTGCCGGTCTTGTCGTCGAACAGCGTGCCAAGACGGCCGGGCATGGAATTGCCGTCGGCGGCCTTTTCGCCCCAGCGGTTGAAATTGTGCACCACGTCGTCGGCGGTGAACGCATCGCCATTGTGCCAGGTCACGCCCTTGCGCACATGCAGCACATATTCGGTGGCATCGTCATTCACATCCCAGCTCTCGAGCAGATAGGGGCGGAACGTGTATTCGGTGGTGTATTTGACCAGCGGCTCGAGCGCCTGGCGCTCGGCATTGGCGATTTCCGACCAGTCGGACTTGCGCGGATCCTTGGGATCCTTGACCCACTGGGCGACCTTCAGGATGCCGCCCTTCTTGGGAGCATCTTCGGCTCGCGCCTCGGTCGGCACTGCCAGGCCGAGCATTCCATAAGCCATCGCCGTCGACGCGCCGAAGACGCTCGCCAAAGCGAGAAACTCACGGCGATCCACTGTGCCTGCCTTGGCTTCTTCGGCCATGGCCAGGATGTGATCCGGAACCCGATCTCCATTACTCTTGTAGATTGTCATGACTAACTCCCATTGTTGGCTTTCTGCCTTTTACCATTCCGCATCCGGGCCGTGATGTCAAAGACGGCACGGATTGGGAACATGTTAGGGAATGTGCAACTTTGGAAGGAAGGCGGTTCGCGCGATAACGACAGTCTTGACGCAAATTTGCTACTGCCCGGTGGATTTCGTTCGAATCGCTGCGATCGATTAAACCGAGACATTCGGAAGGGTTGGGGAAGCGCCGTCCCTCGACGTCGCAAGCATCATGACGAGGTCAATGCCTCAATATTCGCGTTCGTAGAAAATACCGCCCTTGGCCTCGCCGGCGTCATTGGCTTCGCCGCGCAATTTGACGCCGCGTCCGACATTGAGATCGATCGTCGCCTTGCCCGAACCCGGCTTGTCGCCCTTCTGGATCGTCACATAGGTGCGGTCGTTCAGGTACTTGCCCGCCGAGACCGATGTGCCGCCCTTGTCGTCCGTGGTTACATCGAGATCGTCGACGCCGATCGCGCTGCGCAGGTTTTCGAGCAGCGAGGTCGAGCCGCCGATCCCGGCCAATTGCCCCGCGGCTTCGGCCAGCTGCGCAATCTGCAGCGGCGACAGGTTCGACATCGAGCGGCCAAAGATCAGCTGCGCCAGCACCTCGTCTTCCGGCAGCGCCGGGACCGACGAGAAGGTGAATTTCGGATTGGTCGCTTCGCCCGACACCAGAATGGTGACGGTGGCGCTGGTCGTCGTCGTGGTGGCCGTGAGGTTGAGGTAAGGCACCAGCGAGCCCGAGAAGCCGACCGTGCCTTCGGTGAAGGTCAGCCGCTTGCCGAGGATCGACAGCCGCCCGCGCTGCAAGGTGAAGGTGCCCACCGCTTGCGGCGACGATGCCGGACCGGTCAGCTTGAGCGAGCCGCCAAGCTCGGCGTCGACACCCCTGCCCTGGATGAAGATCTGGTTCGGCGCGTGGATGGTGACATCGAGGTTGAGGCCGCTACCACCGCCGCTGCTGGCAGCCGCCGGCCGCAGCGCCTTGTCCTGCGCACGCACGGAGCCCGGTGCGTTCTTGTGCTTGACGTCAAGCGCCGCCAGCGATCCCGGCAGCTTTTCGGGAACGGTGATCACGGTCTTGGCCAGATTGACGGTGCCGGAAATCACCGGCGCCGACGTCAGCGGCCCCTTGATGGTCAGGTCGCCGCCGAGATTGGCGGTGACCACCCTGCCGTCGGTGTAGCGGCCATCGACCAGCTTGATCGACAGGTCGGCCGGGAAACCTTGCGCCGGGTTGATGCCGACCGTGCCGCTGGCCGAAAGGCTGCCGCGTGTCGACAGCGTGCCGGTCAGCCGGTTGATCCTGGCAACGCCAGCGCCGATCGAGATATCAGCGGCAATGTTGTTGACGGCAAGGCCCGAGCGCGCATCGAGCAGACGCGCGCCGGATGTGTTGATGGTGCCGCCGATCACCGGCGAGGTCGCGGGGCCGCGCACCTGCACATTGAGATTGGCCGTACCGGTCAGCGACAGGCCTTGCGCCGCGAGTTTCTGGCTGAGGAAGCCGAACGGCACCTTCCCTGCGAAATCGAGCACCAAAGCGGGCGTGCCAGCGGTCGTCACCGTGCCGCCGCCCTTGAGGCCAAGCCCGGCCCCGTCGCCGATATTGGCATTGAAAGTCAGCTTCTTGCCGGCAAAATTGCCCGAGGAGGAAACACTTAGTCCGCCGAGGCCGGCGCCGCGCGTCTGCGATGTCTGCACCCCGGTGGCGTCGATGTTGAAGGTAACGGCTGGATTGGCCGCAGCACCCGTCACCTTCACCGTGCCGGAGATCGAACCGGCAACATCGAGGCCGGGCGAAAAGCTGTTGGCGAGCGAGGCCGGCACCCGCGCCAGCGTCGCGTTGAGGTCGAGCGCCTGGCCGACCTTGCCGGTCACCGTCGCCGTGCCGCCGCCAAGGTTGAGCACGAGTCTGTCCAATGTCGTCGTGCCATTGGCGATGGTGACGCTCGAAGCCTGCGCGATCGCCGCCTTGATCCCCTGCACTGTCGCCTGGCCGGAGGCGAGCTCGATCGTTGTCGTGCCGTTGGCCACCTTCACCCGGCCAGCAGCCTTGGCCGGAATGCCCTTGACGGTGGCGCCACCGGAAAAGCCGGTCCAGTCGCCGTCGCGCGTAAGATCGACATCGATGCCGCTGATGACGGTGGTGCCGGAGGTGACGCTGTCGGCACGAACCTTTCCCGAGATCACCGGCGCCGCCAGATAATTGGCGATCAGCGCGTCGATCGATACGGTCTTGGCCGAGAGATCGCCGCGCGTGATCGAGGCCGTCGTCGCCTTGATGGCGACATTCGGGCCGTTGGCGGTCTTCGAGAAGGCAATCGTGCCGCGCACATCGCCTTCCGCCTTTTCCAGCGCCAGTGCTGCCAGCGGGCCGATATCCGGCAGGTCGAGCGCAACGGTGCCGACCGGCACGAAAGCCTCGTCGAGCGCCAGGTCGCCGGAAATCCTGTTCTTGCCCAGCGACAGCAGCAGCCCGTTGATGGCGCTCTTGCCGTCCGCTGTCGCCAGCACCGCGCTGCCTTGCAGGGCTTGGCCCGCGACATTGCCGGTCAGTTGCACATTGGCCGCCGGATTGGCGGCATCGGCCTTGCCGGTGGCGGTCAGCTTCAGCCCGGTGATCTCGCGCGCCGCCACCGAAAGCCTGTCGCCGGTCACCGTCAGCGACAGGTCGGGTGCGGCGCCGGCACCTTGCGCGTTCAGCGCGAAGGCGATAGCGCCTTTGGCATCCTTCGACAGCAGCGAAATGTCGCTCAGCGCGCCCTTGATGTCGGCGGCGACCTTGCCGTCGGCGAGGCTGGCCTGGCCGACGGCAGTCAGCGCGCCCGACATCAGCATGACCGGGTTCGCGGTGACATTGCCATGGGCATCGCGCTTCAGCGTGGCGCTAAGCTGCGTCCGCTCGGCCAGCACGCCGCGCGCCGCTGGCGGCAACGCCGCCGACAGGGCGTCAGCCTTGAGGTTGAGATCGATGGCGCCGTCGGCCAGTGAGACACGGCCATTGAAGGCGCTTTCCAGCGCCGCACCCTGTACCGAACCGCTGTCGATGGTGATGGCATCCGCCGCCAGGCTGCCGGCCACCTTGGCGGTGATCTTGCCGGCGATCAGCGGCGCAATGGTCGGGTTGTCCAGCCCGATCTTCTCCGCCGTCACCGTTCCGGAAATCGGCCCTGTGCGGCTCTTCACGTCGAAGGCATCGGAATGCAGCGCTAGCGTAATGCCCTCGGACTTGGTGAAATTGGTCGCAACCGCGGGCAGGACAGCGGAAATATCCAGCCTCGGCTGCGCAGCTTGCCCGGCGACCTTCACCGACAATGCCTGCAGTTCGAGCTTGATCGGGCTTTCGGCACTGCCAAGCGCCAGTGGCAGGCCCGGACCGGTCGAGGCAAGATCGAGGGCGAAATCGCTGGCGCCGTTCGGATTGATGGTGCCGCTCGCCTTGCCGGAAATCTGTGCGCCGGACAGCGTTGCGTGGTCGAGTGCCACCCCGCCGGCCGTCGTGAAACTGCCCGCCGCATCGACAGAAAGCGGCCCGAGGCCGGCCTGACGGGTCTGGCTGGTCTCGGCACCGCTGAGCTGCGCGTCGAACCGAATATCTGGGTTTGCCGGCGACCCGGTAATCTGCGCCGTGCCGCCGAGCGTGCCGGTGGCGCCGAGGCCGGGCGAAAAATCATTGGCAAGGGCTGCCGGCAGTTGCGAGACGGTGGCGGCGAGGTCGAGCGTCTGGCCGGCGCTGCCGGACAGCGCGACCGATCCGCCGCCGACATCGAGCGCCAGTTTCTCGATGCTGGTGACGCCTTTGGCGATGCTCAATGTCGATGGCTGCGCGATCGCCGCCTTGATGCCGCGAACGGTCGCCTCGCCGGAAGCAATCTCGACTCTGGTCGTGCCATCGGCGATCTTCACCCGACCGGCGGCCGTAGCCGGGATACCGGCAATGGTGGCGCCACCGGTAAAGCCGGTCCAGTCGCCGTCGCGCTTCAGGTCAACATTGATGCCGCTGATGACAGTCGTTCCCGATGTCACACTGCCGGCCCTGATCGTGCCAGAGATCGCCGGGCTGTTGAGATAATTGGCAATCAGCGCGTTGACGGTGATCAACTTCGCCGCCAAGTCGCCGCGCGAGATCGATCCACTCGCCGCATTGATGGTGACGTTAGGCGCTTCGCCGTCCCTAGCGAAGGCGATGGTGCCGTTGATGTCGCCGGCTGCCGTCTGCCCACCGAGTGCCGCCAACGGTGCAATATCGGGGGCAGCGAGCGTCAGCGTGCCCAGCGGCAGCAGGCTGTCATCCAGCACGAGATCGCCCGACACCTTGTTGTCGCCCAGCGACAGGCTAAGTCCCTTTATCGACCGCTTGCCGTTGGTGGTGACCAGCGACGCCTTGATATCGAGCAGCTGGTCGTTGGCGGTGCCGGTCAGCGAGACGTCCGCCGCGGGACTGGCGATATCGGCCTTTCCGGTCGCGGTCAGCTTGATGTCCTTCACCGTGCGGCCCGACGCCGTCAGGCTTTCGCTGTTGGCGGAGATCGAGAAATCCGGCGCCCAGCGCGGGCCGCTCGCCGTCAGTGCGAAATTGACGCCACCGGCGACCGGCACACCGGCCATCGGCGATAGTACCGACACATCGCCGAGTGTGCCCTTGATGTCGGCCTGGATGTCGGTGCCTTGTGCGCTGGCGGTGCCGCTGGCGGTGAGCGATCCCGAGGTGAGTGAGATCGAATTGGCGGCGAACGATCCTTGCGGATCGCGTGTCGCGGCCGCCGAGAACTTGACCCGTTCGCCGAGCAGCGAACTGATCTGCGGCGGCAGCGCCGTCGACACCGCATCGGCGTTCATCTTGAGCTGCATCGACAGGTCGGCCAGCGCCACATTGGCGGTCAGCGAGGCATTGAGCGCATCGCTGCGCAGCGTCCCCTCATCGAGCGAGATTTGATCCTTGCTGACCGAACCCGCGAGATCGACCGTCAGCTTGCCGGTGATCAGCGGCGCCAGCGTCGCCACATCGGTCTTCAGGCCGGCCGCTGCCAGCTTCACGCTGACCGGCCCGCTGCGATTCTCGATGTCGAAGCCGTCGGAATGGATCTGCGCATCCAGATTGTTGAGCTGCGTGCCACCCGCCACCACCGAGACCAGCGAGACGCCGGCATCGATCATCGGCGCCTTGCCATCGCCGAAGGCACGCGCGGTCGCATTGTTGACCGCCACCACGATCGGCTGCGCCTTGCTGCCGACATTGATCACGATGGGCTTAGCCTTGGCGGCAAGCTCGACCGAAAGATCGCTGGCGCCTTTCGGATCGACCATGCCGGCGGCAGTGCCGTGCACGGCGTCGCTGTCGATGTTGGCGCGCTCGATATCGACGCCGCCGGCCACGGTCGCGGTGCCGGCGAGGTCGAAGCTGGTCTTGCCGGCAAACAGCGGCTTGAGATTCTCGGGCAGGAAACGATCGAATTCGCCGTCGCCCTTGGCCTCGACATGGTTGCCCTTGTCGGTGAGTTGATGGCGGCCGGTGAGCTGGGTGACGATCTGACCGTCGACCATGAAGGTGCCGACACCGTTCCAGTTGGCCAGCGGTCCCGTGCCGGAGACCACGATGTCGACCGGCGGCGCGTCGGGCAGGTTCAGCAGATTGGCGATGATGCCGCCGGCCGGCTCCGACGCCTTCAGGTCGAGGTCGAGCTTGTTGTCGGCGGGCGCGAAATGCACCTTGGCGTCGACATTGCCCTGCTTGCCGTCGCGGCGGGTGATGTTGAGGTTGGTCTCGATCGCCAGCGGCGACGCTTCGGCCTTGAGCGCGCCCTTGGCAGTCAGTTCGGCGATGCCGGTGCCGGCAAGTGCTGGCCCGAGCGCGATTTCGGGAAGGTCGATCTGCTTGATGTCGAGCGACACCGGCAAGCTGGTGGTGCCGTTTTGGTCGGCCGGCTGCGTGCCGGCCACCGGCAGCCGTGCCAGTTCGATACGCTCGGCGGCGATGCGGTCGGCGTTGAAATTTTTCGACAGCAGCGCCAATGGCGACCAGTCGACCGCCACCTTGCGCGCCACCAGCCAGGCGCCCTGGCGGTCTTCCAGCACGACGTGATCGACGGTCAGCGCCCCGGACCAGATGCCGTCGATGCCGCTGACCGTGACCTTGCGATCGTCCGTGGAGGCCATGGTCGAGATGATGCCGGCAAGATTGTCGAGACCGCGCTCGGTCTTGGTCAGCACCACGAGCGCGCCGATCGCCGCCGCCACCACGATGAGCAGCGTGTAGAGGACAATGCGAAGGATGCGTTTGAACATCTTCATGGCTCAGAACGCCTGGCCGATGCCGGCATAGATGCCGAAATGCGGATCGCCGGGATCGCGGTTGAGCGGCACGGCAGCATCGATGCGCAACGGCCCGAACGGCGTCAGATAGCGCAGGCCGACACCGGCGCCGACCTTGATGTCGGAAAAGTCAGGGAACACTTTTGTCGAGACGGTGCCGGCATCGACGAACGGCACGATGCCGATCGTGTCGGTGATGGCAATGCGCATCTCAACCGAAGTCTCGAAGAACGAAAGCCCGCCGATCGGCTGACCCGTAAAGTCCTTCGGACCGATGCCCTGATAGGCGTAGCCCCGCACCGAGCCGCCGCCGCCAGAATAGAAGCGCCGGTCGGCCGGAACATGTTCGAGACTGGTGCCGACGATCGAGCCGACAGCGACGCGTTCAGCCAGCACGAACTTCGAAGCCGTATCGAGCGACTGGTAGGCGGATCCCTCGCCCTTCAGCTTGACGAAGGCGGCACCGCTCAAGATGTCGTAGCTCGGCTCGGCATAGGCGAGCAGCCTGAAGCCTTTGGTCGGATTGAGCCTATTGTCCCTGTTGTCATAGACATATTGCAGCGGAATGCTGGCGATCAGATATTTGTGCTTGCCGAAGGCGTCGGTGATCCTCGAATAGTCGAGCGCGACCTCCGCTGAAACCGTTTGCCGCTTGTCGAGCTCGTAGGACAGGCCGGTGCTGCCCTTGAGCGAGAAATGGTCGTAGGCGTCGGGATGCTCAAGCACGGTCTTGACGCTGGCCAGGAATTTCGATGCCGGCCCGATCACGCCTGGCTTTTCGAACATGATGCCGGCATTATAGTTGAGCTGGCTCAAATCATTGCTGCCGATACCGCTGATCTTGCCGTCGATGCGCAGCTTTTCGGCCCGGCCGAACAGATTGCGGTGCCCCCAATAGCCCTCTAGACCCAAGCCCTCGGTGTTGGAGACGGTGCCGCCAATGCCGAAATAGCGCGGCTTGCGCTCGCTCACCTGGACACCGATCGGGATGTTGCCGTCGGCATCGAGGCTGTCGGCTTCCTTCAATGTCACACTGTTGAACACTTCCAGCGCCAGCAGCCGGTCACGAGCATCGTCGATCTCTTCAGGCGAATATTGGCGGCCGCGCTTCAGCCCGGTCATGTATTCGGTGAAATCGCGGTCGACCTTCTCGGTGCCCTCGACCGTGGTGTCGCCATAGCCGGCGACCGGCCCGGCGGCGACCGTCAACGTCACGTCGAGCGTCGCGGTGGCGTGGTCGGCGACGATCTGCCGGTCGGTGACCTTGGCCAGCGGCCTGCCTTCCTGCTTCAGCGCCCGCACGATCAGCGCCTCGGCCTTGAGCACCGCGCCCGAGCCCGCGTCGCCGCCGGCGATAAGGCCGAAATCGGCACTCATCAGCCCGGCCGCATCGCCCTCCAGCCTGATGTCGCCAAGCGTGAATTTGGGCCCCGCGGCAATGCTGATCACCACCGGGATCGGCTGCGGACCCGAAAACTCGGCATCGGGCGGCAAGTCGTCGAGCAGCTTGCCTTGAATGGTGATGGTGACGACGCCCTCGTAGCGGGCGTCGGCATAAAGCGCGGCGACCAGCTGCTCACGGTCGCTGCGCGCCTTGGCCAGCAGCCCGAGCGAACCGGAAACCGGACGTTCTTCGTCGGCTTTCAGCGTCGAGGCGTTTTCGATCCTCTTGACGAGGTCCTTGTCGGCATCAGGCGCCTCGATGGTCACTGCGTAGCGCAGCGGATCGACGATGTCGGCGTCTTCGTCGTTGGATGAGCCCCACAGCTTGATGCCGAATATCTCGAAAGCGGCCGCATTGCCGCCTTCGGCAACCAACGCGGTCGAGCACGCCAACGCCAGAATCAGGGCGCGCGAAAGCCGGCGCCTTCGCGCGGTACCCTTCGACATCTGCGTTTCACACGCCTGCATTACTATTCTAACCTAGTCCCCAAAGCTAAAATTGGAATGAAGTTCTGAAGCGCTCGTAAAGGGGCCACAATCCAATTGTCTGAAATAGTCAGGGCTTGGAATTCACACCTTCTGCGTTTTCGCAAGAAAGCGTGATCCCTGTCCTATGGAGGTACTACCGGTCATCGGCCGGAAAGGAAACCGTTGGCAGGCGGAACCTGCCGCGTCCCCGTGTTGACAAGCCTGATTGAAGCTTGAACATGCCGGGACGTAAGCAGTGTCTGGAGGGTGTTATGGCAATGCGCGCGGCGGCTCGTGGTCTATCGATTCTGATTCTTCTGTTTTTCGCCTGGGGGACTGCCGCGCAAGCGGCCGAAGCACGGCGGGTGGTGACGACCGAAAACTCCGATTATTTCGGTTTCGATCTCAGATCCGACCAGAATGTCAGCCTCGACCAGTGCAAGACCACATGCCTCGGCGATCCCGCCTGCCGCGCCTTCACCTACAACAACAAGGCCAAATGGTGCTTTCTCAAATCCGACTATAATTCGCTGAAGCCCTTCAGTGGTGCCATCGCCGGCAAGGTCGTCAACATCGATGGCGATCCCGATATCGGCGCGCCGCCGGAGCTGACGTTCTTTCCGAGCTGGATGGCCGACCAGGCCCAGCAATACCGCAACAAGCTGACCGATCCGACCTACACCAAGCCCACCGAAGGGCTGACCGCGCTACGGGCGGCCGCCGAACAGGCAGCCCTGACCGGCGACCATCGCTCCGCCATGCAGAAGTACGAAGCCGCGGTTTCGGTGTTGCCTGATGACGGCCAGCTCTGGCTCGGGCTGGCGCGCGAAACGCTCGCCGTACAGCCGACCGCCAACAGCCAGGAAGCCTACAGTTTGCCGGCAAACGCCACCTCCGCCGGCCTCAACGCCTACAAACTGCTGCGCACCACCAAAACGCGCGCTGACGTGCTGGCGCTGATCGGTGCCGGCCTCGATCGCCGCGACCTCTACCGGCCTGCCCTGCAGGCCTACGAAGCCAGCCTCGCTCTGGTCAGTTCGCCGGCGGTCCAGGCCGACTATGCCGATCTGAAGGCGCGCAAGGGCTTCCGCGTCATCGACCATTCGGTCGACGCCGACACCAGTGCACCGCGCATCTGCGCGCAGTTTTCCGAGGAATTGGTCAAGACCGGCGTCGACTACGCGCAGTTCGTCACCGTCGACAACGCGCCGCCCAAGGGTGTCGAGGCCAAGGACAAGCAGATCTGCGTCGAAGGACTCCAGCACGGCCAGCACTATGAAGTGACCTTCCGCGCCGGCCTGCCGGCGGCAATAGGCGAAGTCACCGCCGCACCGGTGGTGCTGTCGATCTATGTGCAGGACCGCGCGCCTTCGGCCCGCTTCACCGGCGACAGCTTCGTGCTGCCCGCCGGCGCGCGCCGCGGCATCCCGGTCGTCACCGTCAACATGAACGCCGCCGAAATGAAGCTTTACCGCATCGGCGACCGCTCGCTGGCGCAGCTTCTGTCCGGCTACCAGTTCCTGAAACAGCTCGACGGCTACGACATTTCCAGCATCGCCGATCAGATGGGATCGCCCGTCTGGGAAGGCCAGCTCGACATCGTCAATGATCTGAACAAGGACGTCACCACGTCCTTCCCGGTCGACGAAGCCCTGCCGCAGCGCAAGCCCGGCGTCTATGTGCTGACCGCGCAGGCCGTCAACGACAACGGCGACGACTACAATTCGATCGCCACGCAATGGTTCGTCGTCTCCGACATCGGCCTGTCGACCTATACCGGCCAGGACGGGCTGAACGTCTTTGCCCGATCCTTGGCAACCGCCAAGCCGATCGCCGGCGCCGAACTGACGCTGCTGGCGAGAAACAACGAAATCCTCGGCACCGCCACCTCCGACGCCGAAGGACACGCTGTCTTCAACCCCGGCCTGACGCGCGGCGATGGCGGCATGGTGCCGGCGGTGCTGATGGCCAAGCAGGGCGACAACGACTTCGTGTTCCTCGACATGGGCCGCGCCGGCTTCGACCTGTCCGATCGTGGCGTCACCGGGCGCGCGGCGCCGGGCGCGCTCGACATCTACGCCTGGACCGAGCGCGGCATCTACCGCGCCGGCGAGGACGTTCATGTCGCCGCCCTTGCCCGTGACGGGGCCGCCAAGGCGGTCGAGAACCTGCCGCTGACCTTCATCTTCACGCGTCCCGACGGGGTCGAGAACCGCCGCATCGTCAGCGACGGGGCTTCCGCCGGCGGCCATGCCGTCGACCTGCCGCTCGAACCCAATGCCATGCGTGGCACCTGGACGGTGTCGATCTACACCGATCCCAAGCAGGCGGCGGTTGCCAGCCAGATGTTCCTGGTCGAGGATTTCGTGCCGGATCGCATCGAATTCGACATGACCTCCGACAAGCAGGAGATCGCGCAGGGCGAAACCGCCAACATCAACATTGACGGCCGCTTCCTCTATGGGGCGCCGGCTGCGGGCCTGGCGCTTGAAGGCGAGTTGACGCTGTCGACCGCGCGCGACTGGGACCGTTTCAAGGACTACTCGTTCGGCCTCGCCGACGAGCAGTCGGCGGAGCCGACCGTCACCCCGTTCACCGATCTGCCGGTGGTCGGCGATGACGGCAAGGCGACCTTCCCGGTCTCCGTCGAGCAACTGCCGGCGACCACCAAGCTGGTCGATGCCAAGGTGACGGTGCGCATGCGCGAGACCGGCGGCCGCGCCATCGAGCGCTCACTCAACATCGGCATCCGCCCGCAAGGCCACATGATCGGCATCCGCCCGGATTTCGACGACAATGAAGTGCCGCAAGGCGGCACCGCGAAGTTCAGCCTGATCGCCGTCGATCCCGACGGCAAGCGCGAGGCGCTGAAGGGCGCACAGTGGTCGCTGGTCAAGGTCGAACGCAATTACCAGTGGTACCGCTCCAACAATTCTTGGAACTATGAGCCGGTCACCTTCACCAAATCGATCGCCAACGGCCAGATCGACCTGAGCGCCGATGCCGAGGCGACCGTCTCGGTGCCGGTCGACTGGGGCCAGTACCGGCTCGAGATCGAGACGGCCGATCCTGAGGGACCGGCGACCAGCTATGAATTCGACGCCGGCTGGTATGTCTCCTCGACCACCACCGAAACGCCGGACGGGCTCGAGATCGCTCTCGACAAGGACAGCTATGCGGCGGGTGAAGTGGCCAAGCTCAAGGTCTCACCGCATTTTGCCGGTGAACTGCTGCTGACCATCGGTGCCGACAAGCTGTTGAAGACCGTCACCGCCAGCGTTCCCGCCGGCGGCAGCACCGTCGATATCCCGGTCGGCGACGACTGGGGCGGCGGCGCCTATATTACCGCTACGCTGTTCCGGCCCGGCGACGCGCAGGAAACGCGCATGCCGGCCCGCGCCATCGGCGTGAAATGGCTGAAGGTCGATCCGGGCTCGAAGAAGCTCGCGGTCACCCTGACGCCGCCGGAAAAGACCATGCCGCGCCAGCAGCTGTCGATCCCGGTTTCCGTGGCCGGCGTACAGCCGGGCACCAATGCCTATGTCACGGTTGCTGCCGTCGATGTCGGCATTCTGAATCTCACCAACTACAAGGCGCCGGATCCGGAGGATTGGTTCTTCGGCCAGCGCATGCTCGGCATCGAAATTCGCGACATCTATGGCCGCCTCATCGATGGTTCGCTGGGCGCCACCGGCAAATTGCGCACCGGCGGCGACGGGGCGGCCATGCAGACACAAGGCAGTCCGCCGACTGAAAAGCTGGTTGCCTTCTTCTCTGGCGTGGTGCAGCTCGATGCCGACGGCAAGGCACGGGTCGACTTCGACATTCCGCAGTTCAACGGCACCGTGCGCGTCATGGCCGTCGCCTGGACCAAGGAAGCGGTCGGCCATGCCCAGGCCGATGTGATCGTCCGCGATCCCATAGTGATCACTGCCGGCCTGCCGCGCTTCCTGGCGCCCGGCGATTCCGCCGTCATGCGGCTCGACGTCGCCGACACCGATGGTCCGGCCGGCGACTATGCTCTGTCCATCGATACCACCGGCGACCTCTCGACCGGCGACAAGCCGCTGCCGGCAAAGCTGACGCTGGCCAAGGGCAAGCGGCAGACGCTGACGGTGCCGCTGGTTGCCAAGACCGCGGGCAATGCCTCGATCACCATCAAGCTCGCCCATGCCGACGGCACCACCGTCGAGCAGACACTCTATGTGCCGGTGCGCCCGTCGCAACTGCCGGTCACCACTCGCCTGGTCGTCGACCTCAAGGGCAATGGCGGCGCCTTGCGCGTCGACAAGGAACTGCTGGCGGCAAGCCTGCTCGACGGCGCGTCCGTTAGCGTCGGCGTTTCGCAGGCGGCTGCCTTCGACGTGCCGTCGCTGTTGATGACGCTCGACCGCTACCCCTATGGTTGCGCCGAGCAGACGACCAGCCGTGCCATGCCGCTTCTCTACGTCAACGAGATGGCCTCCAGCATCGGCATGGCCAGCGACCCCGACCTGCACGACCGCATCCAGACAGCCATCTACAAGGGGCTGAGCTATCAGGCTTCGGCCGGCAGCTTCGGCCTGTGGGGTCCGGGCTCCGGCGATCTCTGGCTCGACGCCTATGTCAGCGACTTCCTGACCCGGGCACGCGAGCAGAAATACGACGTACCGACCCTGGCGATGAACCAGGCGCTGAGCAATCTGCAGAACTCGGTCGGCTACGACCAGGACGTCCAGGATCGCGGCAGCGAGATCGCCTACGCGCTCTACGTGCTGGCCCGCAACAAGAAGGCTTCGGTCGGCGACCTGCGCTATTATGCCGATACGCAACTCGAAGCCTTTACCAGCCCGATGGCTGTCGCCCAGCTGGCGGCGAGCCTGGCGCTTTACGGCGATACGCAGCGCGCCGAAGCAACCTTCCAGACCGCCCTGCAACTGGCCAAGGCCGCCACCGAATACGACTATTACCGGTCGGACTATGGTTCGCCGCTGCGCGACGGCGCGGCCATACTGGCGCTTGCCGCTGAATCGAAGCCGGTGCCGAAGATCGTGCCGGAGCTGATCAAGCTGGTGGCAAGACAACGCGCCGAGGCTCGCTGGACCAGCACGCAGGACGAATCCTGGATGCTGCTGGCGGCCCGCGCGCTGAGGTCGGGCAATGATTCGATTACGCTGACCGTCAACGGCGCGGCGCATGCCGGCGGCTATTCGAACCAGGTCACCGGCAGCGACCTGGTCGACAGTCCGCTGACCATCACCAACACCGGCACAACACCGCTGCAGGCGGTCGTCTCCACGGTGGCGTCGCCGCTCCAGCCCTTGCCGGCCAGCGGCGACGGCTTCACCATCGAGCGCACCTATTACAAGCTCGACGGCACCGAGGCCAACGTCGCCGAGGTGACCCAGAACGAACGCTATGTGGTCGTGCTCAAGATCTACGAGCAAAACAGGTGGCCATCGCGGCTTTTGATCACCGACCTGTTGCCGGCCGGCTTCGAGATCGACAATCCCGGCCTGGTCTCCAGCGCCCAGCTGACGAACTTCTCCTGGCTGGCGCAGACCGACGCTGCCCATCTCGAATTCCGGGACGACCGTTTCGTTGCGGCGTTCAATCCGAACGACGGCGACGGCGACCGCAACATCACGCTGGCCTATGTCGTGCGCGCGGTGACGCCGGGCGTCTATGCCCACCCGGCGGCGACGATCGAAGACATGTACCGGCCGCAATATTCGGCCCGCACCGCCACCGGCATGATGGAGGTCAAGGCGCCGTAAGGCGCCTTGATAGACGTGGCGATGGCGCTGCCCCTCATCCGCCTGCCGGCACCTTCTCCCCGTATAGTGACGGGGAGAAGGGCGCTGTTGCGATCGTCGGCACCCCTTATGCAACGTTGGAAATTGGCGAAAACCTCTGCGCAGGCCCCGTTCTCCCCGTCTCTATACGGGGAGAAATGCCCGGCAACGCAATGAGGGGCGGCGCCATGTTTTCCAGGAAATTTCTCCGCCGAACGGGCATTTCTGCGGCCTCCCTCATAGGCTTTGCGGCGATTGCTACCGTCACCCTATGGCAGCTCGACCGTGCCTACCCGCCGCCGCTGCCGGAAAAACTCACAGTCTCTACCGAAGTGCAGGACCGCGACGGCCAGCTGTTGCGGGCCTTCGCCACGCCGGACGGCTACTGGCGGCTTGAAACCCGCCTCGACCAGGTCGACAAGCAGTTCGTCGACATGCTGGTTACCTATGAGGACAAGCGTTTCTGGGACCATGAAGGCGTCGACGTGCTGGCGCTGGCCCGCGCTGCCGGCCAGTTCGTGACCAGTGGCCATATCGTGTCCGGCGGCTCGACGCTGTCGATGCAGCTCGCCCGGCTGATCGAGCCGCGTGAAAGCCGCAGCCTTGGCTCCAAGATCAAGCAGATGCTGCGCGCCATCCAGATCGAGCGGCGACTGTCCAAGCGCGAGATCCTCGAACGCTACCTGACGCTCGCGCCCTATGGCGGCAATCTCGAAGGCGTGCGCGCCGCCTCGCTCGCCTATTTCGGCAAGGAGCCGAAGCGGCTGACGGTTTCGGAAGCCGCCCTGCTCGTTGCGCTGCCGCAACTGCCCGAGAAACGCCGTCCCGACCGCAACCTCGAAATCGCCCACGCCGCCCGCGACCGGGTGTTGACTCGCATGGTCTCGGCGGGCCTGCTTGGCGAACGCGAGGCGGCGCGTGCCGCGCTCGACGATGTCTCGGGCCTGCGCCGCAAATTGCCGGCGCTGGCGGCGCACGCCGCCTATGCCATGCTGCCCAAGGCCGTCGCCGGCAAGCCGCTGCAACTGACGATCCGCAAAAGCGTGCAGGAAGGGCTGGAACAGGTGGCCAAGGACGCCGCTGGCAAGCTCGGCCCTCGCCTCTCCGTCGCCATGGTGCTGGCCGATGCCCGCACCGGCGACATACTGGGCGAAGTCGGTTCGGCCGATTTCTTCGACGCCAGCCGCTCCGGCTGGATCGACATGACCAAGATCATCCGCTCACCCGGCTCGACGCTGAAGCCGTTCATCTATGGCCTGGCCTTCGAGCAGGGACTGGTGGCGCAGGAAATGTTGATCGAGGATAGCCCGGTCGATTTCGGGGGCTACCGGCCGAAGAATTTCGACATGGGCTACCAGGGCGATGTCAGCATCCGGCAGGCGCTGCAACTGTCGCTCAACGTGCCGGCGATCCGCGTACTCGACGCGGTCGGTCCGGCGCGGCTGACGGCGCGTTTCCGCCAGGCCGGCGTCAATCCCGTTCTGCCGATCAACGAGGCGCCGGGCCTGGCCATCGGCCTTGGCGGCGTCGGGGTGACGCTGCGCGATCTCGTCCAGCTCTATACCGGGCTTGCCAATGGCGGCAAGGCGCACACGCTGCATGACGGCACCGAGCCGGCCAATGCCGAACGCACCACCGCCACCATCCTCGACGATCAGGCCAACTGGCAGATCACCGACATCTTGTCGGGCGTGAAGCCGCCGGAGGGCGCTGCCCAGCGCGGCATCGCCTACAAGACAGGGACGTCCTATGGCTATCGCGATGCCTGGTCGGTCGGCTTCGATGGCCGCTATGTACTGGGCGTCTGGGTCGGCCGCGCCGATGCCGGCGCGGTGCCCGGCCTGTCTGGTTATGTCTCGGCCGCGCCCATCCTGTTCGAAGGCTTCGTCCGTTCCGGCCTCGCCGCCGTGCCGCTGCGCAGCCAGCCGGCCGGTGTCAACAGGCCCAAGCGCGAGGACCTGCCAGTGACGTTGGCGCGCTTCGGCGCCGGCGCCGACGGGCTGGTGCAGACGACGCCGACCGAGCCGGCGCCGACGATCATCTTTCCGCCTGACGGCGCCCGCGTCGATCTTGCCACCAATTCGGCCGACGCCTCGCCGCTGGTGCTGAAGCTGCAAGGCGGCCGTGCGCCGTTTCGCTGGCTGGCCAACGGCAAGCCGCTCACCGGCATCGACCGCCGCCGCACCGCAACCTGGCTGCCGGACGGCGCCGGTTATTCGACGCTGACCGTGATCGACGCGGTGGGACGCGCGGCCAGCGTGAAAGTGTTCGTCGAGTGAAGGTGTTCGTTGAATAGAATGCGGCAGGTGATTCATGGCATTGCGTTTTGCGCCCTGCTGCCGCTGACTTTCGCCCTGCCCGCAAGCGCCGACGCCCTCCCCGCCGGCTTTGTCCGCCTCGCCGATGTCGATGCCACCATCCGGCAGGACATCCGCTATGCCGGCCTCGAAAACTTCCTGCACCGCAAGGCCAGCGGCTACCAAGCTCCCGTGTGCATCCTGACCAGGCCAGCGGCGGAAGCGCTGTCGGGTGTGCAGAAGGCCATCGCCGCCGAGGGGCTGACGCTGGTCGTCTTCGACTGCTATCGCCCGGCACGCGCCGTCGCCGATATGGGGGCTTGGACCAAGGCCGGCGGACCGGCCGACCCGCAATGGTATCCCTCGGTCAAGCGCAAGGACCTCATCGCCAAGGGCTATATCGGCGAACTGTCCACCCATTCGCGCGGCTCGACCGTCGATGTCGCCATCGCCCGAACCGATGCCAGGAGCGCGCCAAAACCAGCCTGCGGTGTATCAGATGCCGACACGCTCGATTTCGGCACTGGTTTCGACTGTTTCGACCCGATGAGCGAAACGGCGCACCGTCCGCTTGCCGGGGAAGCGGCGGCCAACCGCAAGCGGCTTGTCGAACAGATGCGCGCCGGTGGTTTCAAAAACTATGCGCGCGAATGGTGGCATTTCACGCTGGAAAACGAGCCGTTTCCAAAGCAGCGCTTCGATTTTCCCGTCACTGCCGAGTGAGGCTTCGGCCACGGTGTCGGCAAGGTCGCCCGATTTCCTGTGGCCCTTGCCGTAGCGCGACCCGTTTCTAGTTGGATCCCTGGTGAGCACCGAATCCTCGCGATGGCTGCGCGAGGAAAATATTTCCTCACGAGGCTGAGGATCGGCGAAAAATTGCTTCAATGGGGCAAAAAAGGCAACATTGAATGCATCTAATTTCTATCAATTCGCTAGAGTTCGGCCGTTATCAACGGAGGCGGAAATGACCAAACCTCATTTCAGGAAACTGCTCGGCGCACTGGTCGTCACATCGGTTCTATCAGGCACGCTCGGTTTCGCGTTTGCCGACACCACCATTCTCAACGTGTCCTATGACCCGACACGCGAACTCTACAAGGCCTATGACGAGGCCTTCGTCGCCCACTGGAAGGCCGAGACCGGCGAGACGGTTACCATCCAGCAGTCGCATGGCGGATCGGGCGCGCAGGCCCGCGCCGTGATCGACGGCCTCGATGCCGATGTGGTGACGCTGGCGCTCGAAGGCGACATCAACGCCATCGTCAACAAGTCGAAGAAGATCAATCCGGATTGGCGCACCAAATTCGAGAACAATTCGGCCCCCTACACCTCGACCATCATCTTCCTGGTTCGCAAGGGCAACCCCAAGGGCATTCACGACTGGAACGACCTGATCAAGGATGGCGTCCAGGTGATCACGCCGAACCCGAAGACCTCGGGGGGCGCGCGCTGGAACTATCTCGCTGCCTGGGCCTATGCCAACGCCAATGATGGCGGCGACGAGGCCAAGACCAAGGAATTCGTCGGCAATCTCTACGCCCATGCCCCGGTGCTCGACACCGGCGCGCGCGGCTCGACTGTCACCTTCGCGCAAAAGGGCCTCGGCGACGTGCTGATCGGCTGGGAAAACGACGCCTATCTGGCGCTGAACGAATTCGGCGCCGACAATTTCGAGATCGTCTATCCCCCGACATCGATCCTGGCCGAGCCGCCGGTGGCGATCGTCGACGCCAATGTCGACGCCAAGGGCACGCGCAAGGTCGCCGAAGCCTATCTCGGCTGGCTCTATTCCAAGGAAGGGCAGACGATCATTGCCAAGAACCACTATCGTCCGGCCAAGCCGGAATTGGTGGCAGCGGAGGATCTCCCCAAGACACCCGATATCAAGCTGATCTCCATCGACGATCCGCTTTTCGGCGGCTGGAAGAAGGCACAGCCTTATCATTTCGGCGACGGTGGTATATTCGACCAGATCTATAAGCCGGCCCAGTGAGCTAAATCTAGATCAGGACGATATGACCACAGCACCCGCGCAGGCGGGGTGGCGGTTCAGACAGCCGAGTGTCATTCCGGGTTTCGGACTGACGCTCGGCTTCTCGCTTGCCTACCTCACCCTCATCATCCTCATTCCCTTGTCCGGGCTGGTCTGGCGCTCGGCCGCTCTTGGCTGGGTTGAATTCTGGGCCATTGCCACCGATCGCCGCACCCTCAACGCGCTGGAGATCAGCTTCGGCACCGCCTTCCTCGCGGCTGGCGTCAATGTCGTCTTCGGCACACTGGTCGCCTGGGTGCTGGTGCGCTACCGCTTTCCTGGCCGGCGCATTGTCGACGCCATGGTCGACCTGCCCTTCGCGCTGCCGACGGCCGTGGCCGGCATTGCGCTGACCACGCTCTACGCGCCGAATGGCTGGATCGGCCATCTTCTGATGCCGCTCGGCATCAAGGTCGCCTATACGCCGCTCGGCATCGTCATCGCGCTGGTCTTCATCGGCCTGCCCTTCGTCGTGCGCACCGTGCAGCCGATCATGGAGGAGATCGACAAGGAGGTTGAGGAAGCAGCAGCCACGCTTGGCGCCAGCCGCTTCCAGATCATCACCCGCATCCTGTTTCCGGGCCTGGCGCCGGCCATCATCACCGGCTTTTCGCTGGCCTTTGCCCGCGGCGTCGGCGAATACGGCTCGGTCATCTTTATCGCCGGCAATCTGCCCTACAAATCCGAGATCGCGCCGCTTTTGATCGTCATCCGGCTGGAGGAGTACAACTACCCGGCGGCGACGGCGATTGCCGCGATCATGCTGCTGTTGTCGTTCGTCATGCTTTTGATCGTCAATCTCGCCCAGTCATGGAGCCGCAAGCGCTATGGCTGATCCCGAAATCAAATCCTACGAACCGCATCACGAGAGCCAGTCGGCGGCGGTCACCGAAAGCCGCCCGGCACAAATCGTGCTGATGGCCATCGCCTTCACCTTCCTCGGCGTCTTCCTGCTGTTGCCGCTGATCATTGTCTTTCACGAGGCGCTGGCGAAAGGCGTTTCTGCCTATACGGAAGCGCTGGGCGATGCCGACGCTCGCTCGGCGATCCGCCTGACGCTGCTGGTGGCGGCGATCTCGGTGCCGCTCAACGTCGTCTTCGGCATTTCCGCGGCCTGGGCGATCGCCAAGTTCGAGTTCAAGGGCAAGGCCTTCCTGACCACGCTGATCGATCTGCCGTTCTCGGTGTCGCCGGTCATTTCCGGATTGGTCTACGTGCTTTTGTTCGGCGCTCAAGGGTTGCTCGGCGGCTGGCTGAAGGCGCATGGCATCGCCATTCTGTTTGCGGTGCCCGGTATCGTTCTGGCCACCGTCTTCGTCACCTTCCCCTTCGTCGCACGCGAATTGATCCCGCTGATGCAGGAACAGGGCAATGGCGACGAGGAGGCAGCGCTTTCGCTCGGCGCCAATGGGTGGCAGACCTTCTGGTATGTGACGCTGCCCAACGTCAAATGGGGGCTGCTCTACGGCGTGCTGCTGTGCAATGCCCGCGCCATGGGCGAATTCGGCGCCGTCTCGGTGGTGTCAGGTCACATACGCGGCCTGACCAACACCATGCCGCTGCATGTCGAAATCCTCTATAACGAGTACAACGCCGTCGGCGCCTTTGCCGTCGCTTCGCTGCTTGCCGGCCTGGCGTTGGTTACTCTGGTCTTGAAAACACTGCTCGAGATGCGCTACGGCGCCGAGATCGCCGCGACGCGCGGGCACTAGATGCATGTCGCCCAAAAGTGTGAAGCGGTTTTGGGATAACGACATGAATCCACTACAAAGGGACGGTTGATGGAAGTTCGCGTTGCCAACGTGCGCAAGGAGTTTGACCGGTTCCCGGCCCTCCACGACGTGTCGCTTGACATCAAGTCCGGTGAGTTGATCGCGCTGCTGGGGCCTTCCGGCTCCGGCAAGACGACGCTGCTCAGGCTGATCGCCGGGCTGGAGCGGCCGACGCGGGGAAAAATCTTCTTCGGCGAGGAGGATGCCTCGCAGAAGTCGATCCAGGAGCGCAATGTCGGCTTCGTCTTCCAGCACTATGCGCTGTTTAGGCATATGACGGTCGCCGACAATATCGGTTTCGGCCTGAAGGTCCGGCACGGGCCGACACGGCCGCCGGCACAGGAAATACGCCGACGCGCCACCGAGCTTCTCGACCTGGTCCAGCTTTCCGGCCTGGAAAAGCGCTACCCGGCGCAGCTTTCGGGCGGCCAGCGCCAGCGCGTGGCGCTTGCCCGCGCCATGGCGATCGAGCCCAGGGTGCTGTTGCTCGACGAGCCGTTCGGCGCACTCGACGCCCAAGTGCGCCGGGAACTGCGCCGCTGGCTGCGTGAGATCCACGACGCCACCGGCCACACCACCGTCTTCGTCACCCACGACCAGGAAGAAGCGCTGGAGCTTGCCGACCGTGTCGTGGTGATGAGCCAGGGCCGCATCGAGCAGGTCGGCTCTGCAGACGAGATCTACGACACGCCGAACTCCCCCTTCGTCTATGGCTTCATCGGCGAGTCGAGCTCACTTCCGGTCAAGGTCGAGAATGGCGAGGTCTGGATCGCCGACCGGCCGATCGGGCTGTCCGCACCGCATGCGTCTTCAGGCGACGCATTGCTGTTCTTCCGCCCGCACGATGTCGAGTTGGTGGACGGCTGCAGCGGCTGCATTGCCGGCACCGTCGCCGCCAGCCGCCGCGTCGCCGGCACCAGACGGGTGGAACTCGAAATCGGCGGCGAGCGCCAGCGGGTCGAGATCGAACTGCCGGTCGACCATCCGGCGGCACAGAAGAGCCGGGTGGCGTTCCGCCCCAAGCGCTGGAAGCTTTTTCCGGCTGCTTGATCCTCGATCGGGCGCTATTCCAACCAGTTCTCGACCTTCAGGCTTTTGATCCGGTTGAACTCTCCGGTGTTGGCCGTCACCAGAGTAGTTCCCAATGCGCGAGCGTGGGCAGCAATAAAAAGGTCATTGTGGCCAATGATCTGACCCGCCGCCTCCAACCCGGCGCGAAGTGCGCCGTATTCGGCATCCACCGGCACATCAAGCGGCAAGACAGGAATTTCAGCCAGCAACTCTTCAACCTTCTTGAGCAGCTTGGCTGATCCTTTCCTGGCGCAGCCATATCGCAGTTCCGAGGCAACCACGATGCTGGTGCACACGGCGGCGTCTCCCTCGCGCGCCATTGCCCTTGCGGCTTTGCCGGTCGGGTTTCGGATCATGTCGCTGATAATGTTGGTGTCCAGCATGAACCGCATCAGAAAATTTCCTCCGGTTCGATAGGCGCATCGTTGATCTCGAGAAAGTCGTCTTCAGGACCGAGTGGCGGCTCTTTCGCCCATAGGGCGAGCAGTGCCGTGAGACCAGGTTTGCGCACCGGCTCGATGATCAGGCGGTCGCCTTCCCGGCTGATCAAGACCTTGTCGCCAGGAAACTCGAACTCGACAGGAATGCGCACTGCCTGGCTGCGATTATTGCGGAACAGCTTCGCCTCCTTCGGCGGCGTTGTTGAATGGCGGTGCTGAGGCATGGTGCGATTCCTTTGTATATGCCAATTGTATATGCCATTCGATGCCGCGATGCAAGGCACCAGAACTTCGCCTGGAACGAAATCCTAGCAGCCGGCTGTTTCGGCAATATCTTTTCTCGCAACGCGGCCGCGGAGCCGCGGTGCGTGCCTCGTCGCGCATGTCGCGACACGGCTATGGTCGAGTGATAAAACGCATTGCATCCGGAGCCTTGTTTTCATGAAGCGATTTTTCCTTGGCGTCGTCACCGTCGCCGGCCTGTTTCTCGCATCCTCCCAAGCCTGGTCGGCCGACAAATTGCTGAACGCCTCCTATGATGTCGGCCGCGAACTGTTCGCGCAGGTGAACAAGGCCTTTATCGCCGAACACCTCGGGGTCAGCATAGACCAGTCGCATGCCGGGACGTCGGCGCAGGCGCGCGCCATCGCCGAAGGCCTCGGCGCCGATGTCGTCACCTTCAACCAGGTCACCGACATCGACTTCCTGGTCAAGAAGGGTCTCGTCTCCGCCGACTGGCAGAAGGATTTTCCCGACGACGCCTCGCCCTTCTACTCACTGCCTTCGTTTCTCGTCCGCGCGGGCAACCCCAAGCACATCAAGGACTGGAACGATCTCGTGCGCGACGACGTGCAGGTGATTTTCCCCAATCCGAAAACCTCGGGCAATGCGCGCTACACCTATCTGGCGGCCACCGCCTACGCCAAGGAAGCCTTCAAGGGCGACGACGCCAAGGTGAAGGAATTCATCACCAAGCTGTTCAACAACGTGCCGATCTTCGACACCGGCGGCCGCGCCGCCACCACCACCTTCGTGCAGCGCGAGATCGGCGACGTGCTGATCACCTTCGAGTCGGAGACACGCGGCATCCGCAAGGAGTATGGCGACGACAAGTTCGAGCAGGTGACGCCCTCGGTCAGCCTGCTGGCCGAGTTCCCGGTGGCGATCGTCGACAAGGTCGCCGACGAGCATGGCACCCGCGATCTGGCCAAGACCTATCTCGATTTCCTCTATACGCCTGAAGGCCAGGACATCATCGCCCAGAACGGCAACCGGGTCCGCGACGCGGCTGTCGCCGCCAAGTACAAGGACCAGTTTCCCGATGTCCGCCTGCTGACGGTGCAGGATGTCTTCGGCGGCTGGGACAAGGTGCAAAAGGAGCATTTCGCCGCCGGCGGGCTGCTCGACCAGACCTATGGCAGCCGCTAGAAATCACCACCATCTCATCTGAACAAGAAAGCCGGCGAGTAGCCGGCTTTCTTCGTTTCAGCGGTCCGAATTGCTGTTTCCACTGAGTTTCGCGGCCCTGCCGTCCAAAACGTTACGAAGAATCAACGCGTTTGTGCCTAACCTGCCATTGGTCGGCTTGTTTCGCGAAATGGCGTCGCGCGGCGAAAACGTCATCATTTGCACACAAACAGTCGCCAGATGCGGGTGGTTGGGGCTTCATGGGTTGATCAGGGCATGCTGACGAAAAAAGGCAAATACGGCCTCAAGGCCCTCGTGCATCTGTCTGGTCTGCCGGCCGGCCAACTGGCCTTCGTCAACGACATCGCTGTCGCCAACAACATTCCGAAGAAATTCCTCGATGCCATTCTGGGCGAGTTGCGTAACGCCGGCTTCGTCCAGAGCCGCAAGGGCAAGGAAGGTGGCTACCGCCTCGCCCGCCCGGCCTCCGAGATCAAGATCGGCCACGTCGTGCGCGTCCTTGACGGGCCGCTGGCGCCGATCCCGTGCGCCAGCCGCACCCAATACCAGCGCTGCGAGGATTGCGACGAGGCGACCTGCCAGGTCCGCCACATGATGCTGGAAGTGCGCCAGGCCATCGCCGAGGTGCTCGACAACCGTAGCCTCGCCGCCATGCGCGACGCCGACAACGACGATTTTCCGGTCGAGCTGACGTCGCAAATCTAGAGCATGATCCCGAAAAGTGGGAGCCGGTTTTCGGACGAGATCATGCTCCAATAAGAATAGTCTGCTCAAACGAGACCGAGCTTGCCGGCTAGTCCGACCCGCTGGATCTTGCCTGTGGGACCCTTGGGGATTCCTGCAGGAACAGGATGTGGCGCGGCACCTTGAACTCGACGATGCGGCTGCGTGCGAAATCGCGGATCTGCTCGGCATCGGCAGTAGCGCCCTCGTCCAGCACGATGGCTGCGCCGACCTCTTCGCCGAGCATGGCATGCGGCACGGCGAAGGTCACCGCTTGCGCCATCAGCGGATGATCGAGCAGCACGTTGTCGACCTCGAGCGGCGAGATTTTTTCGCCGCCGCGATTGATGATTTCCTTGAGCCGTCCGGTGATTTTCAGATCGCCGTCTTCATCGACCAGACCCTGGTCGCCGGTGCGGAACCAGCCATCGGTGAAGGCGGCCGCGTTGGCCTCGGCATTGTTCAGATAGCCGTCATGGATGTTGACGCCGCGCACCACGATCTCGCCTTTTTCACCAGCCGGCAGGATCTTGCCCCTGTCGTCCATGATCGTCACCTCGGGGCCGGCCGGCAGGCCGACGGAGCCCGGTTTGCGACGCGCCGGTGGCAGGCCGTTCGAGGTCATCTGGTGCGCCGCTTCGGTCATGCCATAGGCCTCGATGACGGGACAGGAGAAGACGCGCTCAAGGTCGCGGAACACGACATCGGGCAGTGCCGCCGAGGACGAGCGGATGAAGCGCAGCCGCGCCGCCTCGATGATGTCGCCGTTGCGGGCAGCGCGCACCAGGATCGCCTGATGCATGGTCGGCACCGCGCTGTACCAACTCGGCCGGAATTCGGCGAGCCAGCCGAAGAATTTGAGCGCGTTGAAGCCCGGCGTGCAGACAACGGCGCCACCGACCGCGAGTTGCGCGCCGAGTGCCGCCATCAGCCCGTGTATATGGAAAAGCGGCATCACGTTGAGACAAATATCGTCGGCCGACAGCGCCAGCGTCCGCGCTATGTTGGTCATTGAGGCATGCAAATTGCGCTGCCGCAGGCCGACGATCTTCGGCCGTGCCGTGGTTCCCGAAGTGTGCAGGACGAGCGCGAGATCATCCGGGCCATTGAGCCGCGCTTCGCTGGAGCCCATAAGCTCGGCATCGCCCGAAAGAATAAATTCACCGGCGGCGGCAGCTTCAGCCGCGACAATGTCGAGCACCGGAATGCCAAGCGACTTTGCGGCAACGCGCGCGGCCTCGCCCACACCTTGGCCACATAGCAGAAGCTTCACATCGAGATCGGAGAGATAGAAGCGAAATTCCCCTTCGCCGTAAGCCGGATTGAGCGGAGCTGCCACCGCCAGGGCGGAGACCGCCAGGAAACACGCCGCCATTTCCGGGCCGTTGGGCAAGACGATGCCGACGGCCGTGCCGCAGCGCACGCCGCGCCGCGCGAAATCCCTGCACAGTTGATCGACATAGGCGGCGAGGTCGGCAAAGCTCAGGGGCGGCTGGTCGGGCGCCATGAGCGCGATCGCCGCCGGCGGCATTGGCGCCAGCGGCGGAAGCGCCACCGACAGGGCCTGTTCCACGCTCGAACCTTGAACGGCTATCACAATGGTTCCATCGGCGCCCAATTGCGCGCCCGTGGCAGACGCAGTAAAGCGATTTTCGGACACGCGCAAGAACAGGCTGGACACTGATCGGATGAGGTTGCCGTGGTTCGGAAAATCCAGGGGAGCCGGCCGCAAACCGTCATCCGCCGTGGGCTACCATTCTGAAATCATCGCTGATGTTCTGGTGCCGGAAAGCGCCGAGTCTGTCCGGTTTTTCAGCCGCAAGATCGTCAAACCCGCAAGGCTGCGCCGCTTTTCAAACAGGGATTTCCGCGAGAGCCTGTTGTTTGCCTTCTATCTCGGTGTCGCCGCTACACTGCCCGTCAATTGGTGGGCACCGATCTGCGGCTGGGTGTCCAGGCTTCGCCAGAAGCGCCATGTCAGCAGGGATTTTTCGCGCTACGAACCGTCGACCCGCGCCGTGCTTGGCGACGGCATCGATGCGCAAGAACTGTTCAGCGCCATGCTTGCCGCACTTCACCGTCGACGCCTGCTTTTTGCCGCGCATCTGGTCGGCATCGGCTGGTCGCCGGCCATCCGCCTCGAGGGTCTCGAAGGTGTTCGGGAAGCGCTGAAGCGCGGCCACGGCGCCATCATCTGGTGCGATCAGTTCACAGCCCAGACAATCATCGGCAAGCGCGCGCTGCACGAGGCCGGCGTCGAGGCCCATCAGGTAAGCGTCCGCTTCCACGGCATCTCCGAGACGACATTCGGCTTGCGTTTTCTCAATCCGCCCATGGTCAGGGTCGAGAACCGTTTCCTGAAAAGCCGCGTCGTGTTCGATCGCAGCGACGCCTATCAGGTGACCATGCGCATGCAGAAGATCCTCAGGGAGAACGGCGTTGTCCTGATGACCAACAACATCCATGCCGGCTCGACATTCGCGGAAGTGGCCCTTGGGGAAAGCGGCTGGACGCATCTGGCCTCGGCGCCGGCAAATTTCGCCGCCAGAGGCGGGGCAGCGCTGTTTGCCATGTCCACCTTCGAGACGGTCCCCTTTCGCCAATACCGCGCCGTCATCAGCCCGGAATTGCTGCCGACGGCAGCGAGGCCGGCATCGATTGCCAACGGCGCCAAGAACATCGAGCTTCAGGCGCACTACATCCTGCTCAAGCGCGACCGCCTGTTTGAGGCCCTCAAGCTTCATCCCGAGCAGATGATGGTATGGTCCGGCCAGGACCGGCTCAGCGAGCGACCCGACAATGCCGCGCCTGACGACGATACCGGCATGTCATCATGAAACCGCTTTGCCAAGCAGGCTCATGGCCTCGGTGACGAGTTTGGCGACCGGACGCGTCCCATCGAGGGTCAACGCCCGCTCCTCGGCAGCAGGCGCTTCGAGGATGGCGAACTGGCTGTCGACCAGGCTCGCCGGCATGAAATGGCCCTTGCGATTGCCGACCCGCCGCTTCGCCGTCGCCGGGTCGATCTCCAGATAGACGAAGACGATGTCCTGGCAAAAGCCGCGCAACCGCTCGCGGTAGCTGTATTTGAGGGCCGAACAGGCGGCGACCACGCCCTGCCCGCTGCCGGCCGACGCCGCGATCTGTCGGCCGATGGCGTCGAGCCAGCCTTGGCGCAGTGCATCGGTCAGCGGCTCGCCGCTTGCCATGCGCGCCACATTCTCGGGCGGATGCAGCCCGTCGCCTTCGACAAAAATGGCGCCGAGCGCCGCAGCCAACGCGTTGCCGACAGCCGACTTGCCGCAGCCGGCGACGCCCATGACCACAAGGGCGAGTCCTGGCTGGACACTGCTCGCCTTGGATGGTGCCGCCGCTTCGTCCACGATCGGACTAGAGCCTGTTTCCATCCCGATGGAATCGGGATGGGGCTCTATCTCTTTGCTGGAGCATGATCTTTTCCGAAAACCGGTTTCCACTTTTCGGGATCATGCTCTAGCGGCTTGCCGGCGCGCGGCCGTAGAGCAGCAGCATGGCGACGATGACGACGCCATAAATGATCTGCCGTCCGGCCTCCGGCATCTGCATGACGGAAAGGATCGACTGCAGCAGCGTGATCAGGATGACGCCGGCGACGGTGCCGAGATAGGAACCGCGCCCGCCGAGGATCGAGGTGCCGCCCAGCACCACCGCGGCGATCGACGGCAACAGATAGGCATCGCCCATCGATTGCGCCGCCTTGGAGGCGTAGCCGGCCAGCAGCACCCCGCCAAAGGCGGAGAGCCCGCCGGAAACCGCGAAGGCGATCATCACCACGCGCCGCGTGTCGATGCCGGAGAGATAGGCAGCGCGCTCGCGATTGCCGATGCCATAGACGCTGCGGCCGAAGCTGGTGCGGGTCAGCACGAAGACCATCGCAGCTCCGATCAGCGCCCAGATGACGACGGCATTGGGCACACCCGGAATGGCAAAGCCAGTCGCCAGGTAGCGCATCGCGCCGGTCGCCGAATCCTGCGGCGAGAACCCGCCGGTGTAGACCACCATCAGCCCTTGCGCGACGGCGTTGGTGGCCAGCGTGATGATCATCGAGGGAATGCGCAGATACGCAACGCCGATACCATTGACGATGCCGATCGCGACGCCGCAGAAAATGCCGAACGGGATCGCCAACGCGACGCCAGCCGGCCCGAAGGCCGCCATCGCACTGGCCATCATTGCGCCCACCGCCACCGACCATGGCACCGACAGGTCGATCTGGCCAAGCAGGATGACCAGCATCATGCCGGTGGCGATGACGCCGAGAAACGACGCCACTTTGAGCTGCTGCAAGAGATATTCCGGCGACAGGAAACTGCGTGAGTAGAGGCTGCCGAGGAACAGCAGCAGCACGATGCAGGCAAAGGCCGTCAGCACCGCAGGATCGGCACGGCGGATGAATTTCGGCATACGGCCAGCAATTCCGCCCAATGTCGTCTCGCTCACAGGAACCACTCCAGCCGGTTGCGGACCCTGAACAGGGCGAAGGCGCCGAGGCTGACCGCGATCAGCAGGATAACGCCCTGGAACAGCGGCTGCCAGAGCGGATCGAAATCGAAAACGAAGAGCAGGTCGCCGATGGTGCGGAAAGCCAGCGCGCCGAAGATCGCGCCGATGGCGCTGCCCTTGCCGCCGAACAGCGAGACGCCGCCGAGCACGACGGCGGCGATCGAGAACAACGTATAGGCATTGCCGCTGGCATAGGCCGCGTCACCCGTATAGGTGAAGAACGTCAGAAACAGCCCGCCGATCGCGGCGAGCAGCCCGGCAAGCGCGTAGGCGACAAACTTGCCGCGCCGGATCGGCACGCCGGACATGTAGGCCGCCATCTCCGATGAGCCCGCCGCGTAAGCCGCGCGGCCGAGCACCGAGCGGCTGAACGGTACCCAGACGATCAGCACAACGGCCAGCAGCGCGACAAGGCTCGCCGGCACGACGCCGAACAGCCGCCCGGTCAGCGCGTCGGCAAGGTCCTCGTTGACCGAACCGCCTGGAAAGGGTCGCAGCAGCAGCGCGATGCCGAAATAGACAGCACCTGTGGCGATGGTCGCGACGATCGGCTGCAGCCGCCCATAGATGACGATGGCGCCGTTGATCGCGCCGCACAGCAGTCCGGTGCCGAGCACCGCGATGACCCCGAAGGCGGTCTCAAGGCCGGTGCCGACAACCAGCCACGAAGCCAGGCAATTGGTCAACGTGAAGATCATGCCGACGGAAAGGTCGATACCGGCGGTGATCACCACCAGCGTCTGCGCCATCGCCACAAAGGCGAGCAGCACGCCCTTGTTCGAGGCCGTCTGCACCACATTGGCGGTGAAGCCGGCCGGATGGTTCGAGGTGTAGATGACGAACATGACGATGAAAATACCGAGCGCCAGCAGCGTTCCGCGCTGTTCGGCCAGCCAGTAGCGCCAATCTTTCACGCGTCCGCTCCTTGGCTCACGGGGCTTTCCTCGCCATGGATGTTGAGCGCACTTGATATCAGCGCCCGCTCGGTGATCTCGGCGCCGACCAGCTCGCGCTTGACCGCCCCATCATAGAGCACCAGCACCCGGTCGCAGCAGCCGATCAGTTCGTCATAGTCGGTCGAATAAAACAGGATCGCCGCACCCGCGTCCGCAAGCTTGCGCATCAGCTGATAGAGCTCCTGCTTGGTGCCGACATCGATGCCGCGCGTCGGATCGTTGAGCAGGATGATGCGGGGCTGCCGCATCAGCCATTTGGCGATGACCACCTTCTGCTGGTTGCCGCCGGACAGCGCACCGACCGGAATGTCGAGGCCTGCCGTCTTGATCGCCAGCAGGCCGACCATGTCGTCGATCAGCCGCTGTTCGGCGGCGCGGTCGATGACGCCGGCGTTCGACAACCGGTCGAGGGCGGCGAAAGACAGGTTTTCGCGCACCGTCATCGGCAGCATCAACCCTTCCGTCTTGCGGTCTTCCGGGATCAGCGCCATGCCGATCCCGTCAAGGCGTGCAGCGGCGGGACTGGCGATCGCCACTGGTTTGCCGTCGATCAATATCTGGCCGGACAGGCCGCGCAGGACACCGAAGAAAGCGAGCAGCAGTTCGCGCTGGCCCTGACCGTCGAGGCCGCCAAGACCGACGACCTCGCCTGCCCCGACCGTCAGCGAGACATTGTCCAGCCGGTCGGTCCAGGACAGCTTGCGCGCCTCCAGCACCGGAACGGCGGCAGTTGCGGTGCGTGCGGGTTTCGGCGGGAAGATATGGCTGTATTCGCGCCCGATCATCAGCTCGACGACTTCATTGTCGCTCTTTGTGCCCGCCGCGTAGCTGGCGACATTGCGACCGTTGCGGAACACCGTGCACTGGTCGGCGAGTTCGGCGATCTCGTTCATGCGGTGCGAGATGTAGAGCAGCGCCAGCCCTTCGGAGCGCAGCCGCTTGAGCACGCCGAAGATCTTGGCGACGTCGGTCGCGGTCAGTGCCGAGGTCGCCTCGTCGAGGATCAGGATGCGCGGCTTGCGTGCCAGCGCCTTGGCGATCTCGACCATCTGTCTTCTTGAAAGGGGAAGATCCTTGACCAGCGCCAGTGGATGGATGTCGGCGGCGCCCGCGCGCGCCAACGCTTCCTCGGCGATGCGGCGCTGCGCCTTGCGATCGATCATGCCGAACCGCGTCGGCGGGTCGGAAATGACGATGTTGTCGGCGACGCTGAGTTCGGGGACCAGCGACAGCTCCTGGAAAATGCAGACGATGCCGGCCTTGTTTGCAGCACCAGGCGAAGCGAACGTCACCTCGCTTCCATCCAGCATCATGCGGCCTTCGTCGGGCGCAACGACGCCCGCCATGACCTTGATCAGCGTCGACTTACCGGCGCCGTTTTCGCCGAGGATGCCATGAATGCTGCCGGATGAGACCGAAAGCTCGGCCTTTTCCAGCGCCCGCACACCACCATAGCGCTTGGATATGCCTTCCATCCGGAAGAGCGGAACCGCACCGTCCATCGGCCCTCCCGAGGCACTTTTGACGACCAGGGATATGGAGTGGTCGGCGCCGCGGGAAATCCCGCGGCGCCTTGTGTGCTGACTATTGGTCAGCCTTGGTCTGACCCATGATTTCCTGCGCGGTGAAGTTGATGCCGCAGGTCGGGAAGGAATTGCCGACGAAGAAATTGTCGGACTGGTCGGGGAAATAATCCTGGCCTTCCTTGAAGTTCGGATCCTCGACGATCGCCAGCGGCAGCTTGACCGATTGCGGCACGACCTGCCCCTCGAGTGCTGCGATCGCCGTCTTGATGGCAACCGCGACCTGGGCCGGGCCGGTGCCGGCGGACGAGCATTTCAGCCCGTCTGCCGCGTGCGCCGCGCAGAACTTGCGGAAGCCATTCTCGGTTTCGCCGCCGAACGGCACGAACGGATGCTTGGCGTCGATCATCGCCTGCACGATGCCGGTGTCGCCGCCCTGGCCGGTGATGCCGACGAAGGGGCCGTTGGTGGCAATGGCGTCAGCCGTGACCTTCTGCGCCGTCGGGTCATCCCACTTGCCGGCGACTTCGGTGACATCCCATTTCTTGCCGGAAGCGTCGAAGGCTTCATGGATGCCATTGTGACGGTCGGTATCGACCGACGTGCCGGCAACGCCGCGCACTTCAAGGATCTTGCCGCCATCGGGGATGTGGCTGATCAGCCATTTGCCCCAAAGTTCGCCAAGGCCCTTCTGGTCGACATTGACGTTGATGGCGTCCTTGGTGTCGAGAATGTTGTCGAAGGCGACCAGCACGACGCCGGCTTCCTTGGCGCGCTTGATGACCGGCGCGAAAGCGGTTGGGTTCTGCGCGTTGACGACAATGGCGTCATAGCCGGAATCGATGAAGTTGTTGATCGCCGAAATCTGCGCCGGCACATCCTCGCCGGTCGACACCACCTTGAATTCCTTCAGCTTGGCGGCGACGTCCTTTTGCGCTGCGTAAGCCTTGGCAGTCTGGATCATCTGGATGCGCCAGGTGTTGGCGATGTAGCCATTGGCGAGCGCGATCCGGTATGGGCCATCCTTTTTGGGAAACTTGAAGAACTGCGTATCTGCGGCCCAGGGCGCGAAGCAGTCCGCTTCCGCAGCGGGGCCTGCGACGACTTCGGGTCCGGCGGCCATTGCGGCCGAGTTGAGCATGACGAATGCAGTGGCGGCAACGATGCCACCAACAAGTGACTTGATCATCGATATTCCTCCCAGTTGCAGTTCTGATTGTTGTTAGTTGCTGTGACCTCTCGCGCGTCAGGCCTGGCACCTCCCGCCTGGCTTTGCCGCGCCTTTCGGTGGCCGAATGCCGCCCCGATCCCCTCCCCTTGCTCTCCCGTCAGCGCCGGAAAAGCTATCATATTATCCATAATAAACAAGTACGAGTTGTCGCTTATATATAATAAACAGATTTTACTATTTGCTATAAGCACCGCCTCGGTGAAAATGGTAGCGCTACCATTTCGCAGTGTAAAGCGTCATTCGCACAGTGGCGACTGCGTGTTCAACGGTCGGTGCTCTCGCGGCGCTTGAGTTCGAAACCGAGATCGACGACCCGCTCTTGCGGTCTGTTGCCGGCGATTGCAGCGAGCGCCATGGCAACCGACCGCCGGCCGATTTCGTAGCGGTGGGTGCGTATGCTGGTGATCGACGGAAACGCCGACTGCATCATGTCGAGATCGTTGAAGCCGACGATGCCGATCGTCTTCGGCACGGCGATAGCGGCGCGGTGGCATTCGAACAGCACGCCGAGCGCGATATCATCATTGTTGCAGAACACCCCGTCGATGGTCGGCATCTTGGCCAGCGCATCGCGAAACAATTCGCGCCCGAGCGTCACGCTCGACGGCACCGGGGTGGTGGTAATCAGCCGCGGGTCGAACAGGCCGGCGGCTTCCATGGCCGCGCGATAGCCGGCCAGGCGTCGCTGCGAACGCGGGTCCATGCGCGCGCCGATGAAGCCTATCCGCCGGTAACCCCCCTCGATCAGGTGCTCTGTGGCCACCCGCCCGCCGTCGAGATGCGAGAAGCCGACCAGCATGTCGACGGGATCGGGTCCGGTCTCCATCACCTGCACCACCGGGCAGCCGGCGCTTTCCAGCAGCCTTCGCGACGTTGGCGTCTGGTCGATGCCGGCCACGATCAACGCGGCCGGGCGCTGCGAGCCGAACAACTGCAACAGCCGTTCTTCCTCGAGGCCGGAATAATGGGTGTTGCCGAGTTGGATGCGGAACGGGCCGTCCGACAGGCTGTCGTAGATGCCGCGCACCACTTCGGCAAAGACGTTGTTGGTGAGCGACGGCACCAGCACACCAAACACGTCGGCGCGTGCCGAGGCCAGCGCCCGCGCATTCGGGTCGGGGACATAGCCGAGTTCGTCGACGGCGGCCTGGATCAGCTTGCGCAGATCCTCGGAGACCCGCTCCGGCTCACGCAAGGCGCGCGACACGGTGATGGCGCCGACGCCGGCCTTGCGCGCCACATCGGCAATGGTTGGGCGGCCGCCGCCGCGGCGCGAGCGCGGCTTGATCACCGCCTCGATCCCGGCGCCGCGCCTTTGCCGGCGCCCGATCGAAAATTCATGTTCGTTGCCACTGTCGCCATGCCGAACCGGCCTGTTGCCGCACCCACTCGTCGTCTGGCGTCGCGCAGCGTTGCGCCATTGTCAAGCGAACGCACGGCAGTCCGTCCGCCAGCCGGCCTCAGGCCATCGCCAAAGCGCTGCGCCGCGCCTTCCACAACACCAGCACCATCGCCGCGATGTTCAACAGATTCCAGGCGATGCCGTTGAGAAAGGCCGCCGCATAGGAGCCGGTCAGGTCGTAGATCCAGCCCGACATCCAGCCGCCGATCGCCATGCCGAGGATGGTCGCCATCATGACGGTGCCGATGCGCTGGCCGGCTTCCCTGGCCGGCAGGTATTCGCGCACGATGATGGCATAGCAAGGCACGATGCCGCCTTGCGACAGGCCGAACACCAGTGACACGACATAGAGCGAGGCAAGCCCGTCGAACGGAATGTAAAACAGCAGCGACAGGCATTGCAGCACGGAACCGATAAGCAATGTTTTCACGCCGCCGATGCGGTCGGCGACAAAACCGGAGGCGAGCCGGCTGACAACGCCCGCCGCCATCATGATCGACAGCATGTCGGCACCATGCGCGATGCCGTAGCCAAGATCCATGCAATAGGCGACGATGTGCACCTGCGGCATCGACATCGCCACGCAGCAGCCGAGACCGGCGACGACCAGCAGCATTTGCAGTGCCGCCGGCGAGATGGAAATCGGCTGCACAGCCCGGCTTCCAGGCGAACCGGCCGCTGCCGCGTCCGGAGCACGGCGCCGTAGCAAAAGCACCAGCGGTATCATCGTGACCAGACAGAAGACGCCGATGGCGGCATAGGTGAAGCGCCAGCCTTCCGTCTTGATCAGCGTCGGCATGATGGTTGGCCACAGTGCTCCGGCGAGGTAATTGCCAGCCGCTGCCGCCGTGACAGCGACGCCGCGTCGACGATTGAACCAATGCGAAATGTCGGCGATCAGCGGTCCAAAGATCACCGATGAGCCGAGACCGATCAGCACCCCCTGGGCAAGGGTGAATTGCAGGATCGACGTCGACGCCGCCGCGAGCAGCAGTCCGGCGGCGAGTGCGACCGAGGAGATCAGCGCCGGGATCCAATAGCCCATGCGATCGATCGCACGGCCGACCAGTACGTTGCCGGCGGCAAAGCCCACCATGGTTGCGGTGTAGGGCATCGATGCCGCGGCGCGGTCAACGCCGAACTCGGCCTGCACGGCCGGCAGCACCACGACCACGGCCCACATGCCGACCGCGCCGATCGTCGCCAGCAGCATCGAGACGGCGAGACGCATCCAGGCATAGGAGCTGTCGATGCCGGGGGTGCTCGCCTGGTTGGCGACGATTGGGGTCAAGGCGTTTCCTGTCCGCGGTTCTGGAAGTCGACCAGCACCACTATCGGCGCATTCGCGGCGACGGGCAGCGCCACAAGGGCCTCATCCGTGGCTCCAGCGATTGGTTCTACCAAACTCGCCTCAACTGGACCTAGTGACAGGTCCTCTTTCCCGCCAGTTTGCAGCCTCGGCATTGTGTTCCCCCAAGCCTGCAAAGTGGCGGCATGACGGTCAAGATCGGCATCAATCCCATCACCTGGAGCAATGACGATGTTCCCGAACTCGGCGGCGACACGCCCTTGGAAACGTGCCTGTCGGAAACCGCGCAGGCCGGCTATCGCGGCACCGAACTTGGCGGAAAATTCCCCCGGCAAAGCGCCACGCTTGGGCCGATCCTGTCCTCCTATGGGCTGGAACTCGTCTCCGGCTGGTATGACGGCCGTATCCTCGACCGAACCATCGACGAGGAATTCGCCGCCATCACCCCGCATCTGACGCTGCTGCGCGACCTTGGCGCCAAGGTCGTCGTCTATGCCGACACCTCGGGCGGCCGCCATGACGGCATCTTCGCGCCGATCTCCGGGCGTCCGCGCCTCGCCGATGGCGAATGGCAGGCCTATGGCGAAAAGCTCACCAGGCTTGCCGACCGCATGGCCGCGTTCGGCGTCGGCATGGCCTTCCACCACCACATGGGCACCATCGTCGAAACCGACGACGAGATCGGCAGGCTGATGGCGGCGACAGGTGAAAGCGTCGGCCTGCTGTTCGACACCGGCCACTGCCTGTTTTCGGGAGGCGACCCCGCCTCGCTGCTGAAACGGCATCTCGACCGCATCGTGCATTTCCATTGCAAGGACGTCCGCCTGCCGGTGCTGGAACAGGCGCGGCGCGAGGACGTGAGCTTCATGGTCGCGGTGATGAAAGGGATTTTTACGGTGCCCGGCGACGGCGCGGTCGATTTCCTGTCGTTGCTGAAGCCGCTTGCCCAGCGCGGCTACGAAGGCTGGATCGTCGTCGAGGCCGAGCAGGACCCGGCCAAGGCGCATCCGCTGACCTATGCCAGCAAGGGTTATGCCTCGCTGCTCGACACCGCCCGCAAGGCCGGCTTCGAGGTGGTGACACGAGAGATGGCCTGACCAGCGCCGGGGGGCGGATGGTCGGCCAATTGGGCGCGCGCCTCGATGGGGCAGCGACGCGAAGCGCCCGGCGATCCGCGCCGCCTTGCTCCCGTGGCGGCGCGGATCGCAGAATTCTTGGGCGCCGGTTTTTTGGGGCCTGGACTTTCAAGCTTGAGGCTGGCCGCAAGCCGTGCCTTGATGCGCAGGTCGCGACGGAGAAGCGATATGGCTTTCGAGGCTGCACTTGGCATGGAACGGCTTTGCACCATCCGCGAGATCGCCAAGAAGGCGGAACTCGGCGCCGCCACCGTGCACCGCGCGCTGAAGAACAGCCGCGAGGTTCGCCCCGAAACACGGCGGCGGGTGCTCGATACGGTCTGCCGGCTCAACGAGGAAAAGATCGCCCGCGCCGCACGATTTGTCGGAAGCTAGCCCCTTGGCCGACCACATGCGCCTCTCCCTCGACATCATGTCGGTCGACCGCGCGTCGGAAGAACCGATGCACCGGCAGATCTACGGCGCCTTGCGGCGCTTCATCCTCGATGGCCAGATCCAGCAGAACACGTTACTGCCGTCGACACGCTCGCTGGCGGAGGATCTGAAGGTCGGGCGCAACACGGTCATCGCCGCCTACGACCAGCTGCTCGCCGAAGGTTTCATCGAGGCGCGCGCCGGATCGGGCACTTGGGTGGCGCCGATCCAGCAGAAGCGGCCGCTGGCGTCGTTGCGCACCGGGCTGGGAACGCCGCAAAAACTGTCGCGGCGCGGCCAGACCATCGTCAACGGCCCGCAACCGCCGCGCAATGAAGGCGTCATCAATTTCCATCCCGGCGTGCCGGAGACGGCGTCCTTTCCCTTCACCATCTGGTCGAGCCTTTTGGTGCGCAATGCGCGCAGCCGCGACGAAAGCCTGCTCGGCTATCTCTCCTTTGCCGGCCATCCCGGCCTGCGCCAGGCCATCGCCTCGACCATCAGCCTGTCGCGCGGCATCAACTGCACCGCCGACCAGGTCATCGTCGTCACCGGCGCGCAAGCAGCACTCGATCTCGCCTCGCGCGTCCTGATGGACGAAGGCGACACCGTCTGGATGGAGGAGCCCGGCTATCTCGGCGCTAAGAGCGCCTTCCTCGCCAGCGGCGCCAGGCTGGCGCCACTGAAGGTCGACCGGCGCGGCTGGCACCTGGCCGATCCGGAACTGCCGCCGCCGCGGCTGATCTATGTGACGCCGTCCTGCCAGTGGCCGTTCGGCACCATCATGCGCATCGAGGAGCGGCTGCAGCTGCTCGACATCGCCGAGCGTCATGGCGCCTGGATCGTCGAGGACGATTATGACGGCGAATACCGGTTCCGCGGCCGGCCGGTGCCGGCGCTGCGCGGGCTCGATCACGCCGACCGCGTCGTCTATATCGGCAGCTTCGGCAAGACGCTGATCCCGGCGCTGCGCATCGGCTATCTCATCGTGCCGCGCGAACTGTCGGTCCCTTTCGACAGGGCGGTCTCGATCACCGGCCAGTTCGCGCCGCTGATCCTGCAGGCGACGGTCAACGACTTCATCACGCAAGGCTATTTCGCCACGCATCTGAAGCGCATGCGCCGGCTCTATGCGCGCCGGCAGGCGAATTTCGTCAAACTCTGCCAGGAGCATCTCGCCGAGTGGCTGACCGTCACCGAAAATGATTCCGGCATGCAATTGCTGGCAAGTTTCGTCCGGCCCTACAAGGACAGCGACGTCGTCGCCGCCGCCGTCAAGGAAGGGCTCGACGTACAAGGCATCTCCATCAACTACCATTCGAGCGAGCCCGAACACGGCCTGCTGCTTGGCTATGCGGCGATGGATGAACGCCAGATTTTGCGCGCCGTGCTGGCGCTGCGCGCTGCTTTCGTGAGGCTCGACCGGAGCTAGTACCTCTGCACAGAACCCTCTGATGAACCGAGGGCGGGGTGACCTGGAAATGGCGCTGTTGAAATACTTTTAGAACGACGCGAACCGAAACTGCATTCCCAGCCCTCTTACCTTTCGAGCGTGCCATTGCGCTTGCAACTTTGGGGGATTTACCGTGCTTTATGTCAAGAATGTACCTGGATGGGAACGCGTGGTTCGTGTCGTTGCCGGTTTGGCTATGATCGCCTGCGGCTTGCTGGGCTTAAGTGGGCTTGTGATCGGCTATGCGATTGCTGGCGTCGGCGTCAGCACACTGCTCACCGGCTTTATCGGTTTTTGTCCCATGTGTGCCATGGCGGGTCGCCGCTTGGATGCCGCGAACCGCCGCCTCGACACTGCGAAGTAGGGCACCCGCATGTACACGCCGAAGTATGACCTGGCTCTGGTTGACGACGCGCGCAATGGTGACAAGCAAGCCATCTTGGCTCTGTTGGACCTCGCACAGCGAGACATCCGGCGATATGCGCGGCGCAGCTGCAGCGCTTCCGACGACGTTGACGACGTGGTGCAGGAGACATTGTGGCTACTGTACCGCCGCGTCGGAACGCTGCGCGCACTGGGCTCGATATCGGGCTGGCTGCTGGCCGTGGTACGCCGCGAATGTTTGCGCATGGCAATGCGCGCGATGGGAAAGCCGGACAATCTGGACGACGCGTTGCTGAATCCGGCCAACGTGGACCGCCTGGCACATTTGTCGCTGGACGAACTCCGGCTTGACCTTTCACGCGCGATCCAATCCCTGCCCGAACACTACCGCGAGGTGATCATACTGCGCGATATCGAAGAGATGACGATCGACGAGGTCGCCGCTTCACTGAACCTCACCCGCGAGAGCATCAAGGGTCGACTGCACCGGAGCCGGGCCCTGCTACGTGAATACCTCTTGGATTGATTGAACCACTATGAATTGGCGAGGTGAATTTCTATGAACCCCATGAACCTGTCATCTACCGCCTCGCCCAAGACAATGTTCGCCAGCAATGGTCTTGTCGAACATCTGGTCCGCGGTATTGTCGGCATCAGCGCTTTGAGTTACGCGATATCGATCTCTGTGCCACATCCATTTTATTCGCTGGCCCTGGCTGGCGTGTCGATGGTGGCTTTTCGCGGTTGCCCCATCTGCTGGACGATCGGTCTCGTCGAGACAACCTACCGTAAGTTCAAACGCCACCATGCGGCACCGCGAATGACCATCAGTAACGATACGGCCAAAGAGTCATAATCACTGTGCAGGGCTAATAGTTCACGCTGTCGAATTTCTGCAGATCGACCGGCGCCGAGTTGCGCACCTCCACCTCGTCCAGCGAGGCGTTTTCCAGCGCCACGCGCGCCGCCGCGTCGATGTTGTGGATCATATCCCTGATATCGGCATCGCCATGCGCCGGGTTCATGGCGATCATCACCGTGCGGTTGAGGATGTCGAGCGAACCCTTGCCTAGATCGTCGGCATAGGTCAGCCGCAGACCCTTGTTCTCGGGCAGCGTGTAGGGATTGAGCGCCGGGTGGTGCGCGCCCTCATGCATCAGCACCTGGTCCCACTGGGTGAAGTTGTGCCGGCCGGTCTTGCCGGCAATGACGCTGGGAATGGTCTTGGAAAACGTCTGCGCCGCTTGCTCGTTCGGCAGCAGGTACATCACCTGCGCCGCGCAATCGTCGTCCGGGCTGTTCATCGGCGACGGCATCAGGCCGAGATTGCCCAGATGTCGGGTGCCTGCCAGCACCGTCTTCTTCTCGGCCCGCATCGCTTCGATGATGCCGTCGAGCCGGTCGAGCTGGACGTTGAGCATCGCCCCCATCAGCTCCGATGCCCGCGCGCCGATGCCGGCGAACGGCTTGATGCTGTCGCTGCGGCCCTGCCAGTAGAAATGGCAAGGATCGATGGCGCAGCGCGCGCGCTCCGCCACCTTCGGGTCGCTGGTGGCGATGCCGCCGCCCTCGCCCGAGGTCATGTTCTTGAAGTAGTTGAAGGAGTAGGCGCCGGCATGGCCGATCGAGCCGAGTTTGCGGCCTTCATAACCGCCGCCAATGCCCTGGCAGACATCTTCCAACACCAGCAAGCCGCGTTTGGCCGCGATATCCATGATCGCGTTCATGTTGCAGGCCGCACCCCACATATGCACCGGGATGACCGCCTTGGTGCGCGGCCCGATGGCATCGCGCAAAGCTATAGGATCGATGGTCAGGCTCTCGTCGATGTCGACGATGACAGGAATGGCGCCAACCGACAGCACCGCGGTGGCCGTTGCCATATAGGTGTGTGCGGGAACCAGCACCTCGTCACCCGGGCCGATGCCGAGGCCGATCAGGCCGGCGGCGAGCCCGTAGGTACCGCTGGCCGCCAGCGCGAAATGCTCGACACCGAGATGCCGGGCATAGCGGGCCTCGAAGCGGTCGCATTCGCTGTTCTTGCCGTAGCGAAACAGCGCGCCCGAGCGGATCACCCTGGCAATGGCTTCGATTTCTTCCTCGCCGGCACTGTACATGGCAGCCTCCGTCCCTTGATGCTGTGGACAGCTGTACGCTCACCGGCACTGTTTGAAAGAACCACTCCGCCGCGATCTGACCAAGCCATCCCGACGCCAACGGTTCTGATTGTTGGCAACCGACTAGGCCAAGCATCGCGCCCGGCTGGAAAATCGTATCCATCCGAATTCGGCAAAGTGGCCCTGTCGGAAAGGCCGCTTTGGGCGTTCCATTCCGGCCAGTTGGGCAAACGGTCGGGTTCCATGCAAGACGGGACACACTTTGGAAGACCCGAAGCGCCGTGTTGCCGGCGATCTAGGGGCCATCCATGAGCGTTCCCGCCTCCGCTCGCAGGATCGTGCTGCACGAAGACGATGTCGGCATGTGCCACGGCGCCAACAGCGCCTTCCTCGAATTGAGCCGGCTGGGCGTGTGCAGTTCGGGCGCGGTGATGGTGCCTTGCCCGTGGTTCCTCGAAATGGCCGAAAGTGCCGCCGCCGACCCCAAGCTCGACCTCGGCGTTCACCTGACGCTGAACAGTGAAAAGCAGCACTATAAATGGCGGCCGCTCACCGCGCCGTCGCGCGCGGCCGGCCTGACCGATGAATTCGGCTTCTTCTGGCCCGATGTGGCGACAACCCGCCGCAAGGCGGTACCGCAAGCCGTCGAGACTGAGCTGCGCGCCCAGATCGACACCGCCTATCGCGCCGGCATCGATGTCACCCATCTCGATGCACATATGGGCGCGGCACTGTCGCCGGAATTCTGCGACATCTACATCAGGCTCGGACTGGAATACCGGTTGCCCGTCCTGTTGACCAAAACGCTGTCGGCCTATTCGCCCAACGACAATCTGGTCGGCGTTACCGAGGAAGCCTTCCAGCGCGGCGTGGCGCAGGCGCGCGCCAGCGGCTTTGTCATCTTCGATGCCGCCATCCAGACGACATGGGGCCGCCCTCGCTCCAGGCCGGTCGAACCGGCCTACAAGGCGCTGGTCGAAGGCGTGCGCGAAGGCCTGACCTTCTTCTGCCTGCATTTCAACGCGCCGGGCGAACTCGAGCTCATCGAGCCGCGGGCGGCCTATATCCGCACCGAGGAGTATGAATTGTTTCGCGACCAGCGCTTTCGCGATTGGCTGGCCGCACAGCCGCTCGACATCATCGGCATGAAGCCGTTGCGCGAGGAACTGCGCGCCTCGCTGTCGGCAGGGCGATCGACAAAAACAGGCCGCGGCAGCGCTGCAGGCGAACAGCAATCGGCATCGGCAAAAGCCCGCAAAGTGGCCAGCCGATCCGCGACGTGAGCCGGGCACGCGACCGACAAACGTGTGAGAACAAGAACTGTAACGGTGAATGGGAGAATGACATGAATACTGTTCTGAAAATGGCACTGGGCGCCCTTGTCTCGGCGGGCGTGCTGGCAGGCGTCGCGCATGCCGCCGGCCTGAAGGACCCGAAGGATGTTCGCATCACCTTCGTCGTGCACGGCTCGGCGTCCGATCCCTACTGGTCGGTGGTCAAGCGCGGCGTCGACGACGCGGCAGCACTCACCGGCGCCAAGGTTGAATATTATGCACCGCAGGTCTTCGACGTGGTCGAGCAGGCCCGGCTTCTCGACGCCGCAATCGCCACCAACCCCGACGGCATCGCCGTCTCGATCGCCGATGCCAATGCGCTCGGCAAATCGGTCAAGGCCGGACTGGCCGCCAACATTCCGATGGTGGTGCTCGATTCCGGCGAAAAGGAAGGCGCAGAACTCGGCACGACGCTCTATGTCGGCACCGTTTCCGAATATGATTCCGGCAAGAAGGCCGGCGAACGGCTGGCCAAGGAAGGCACGCTGAAAGTCGTCTGCATCAACCACGAAGTCGGCAATGTCAGCCTCGACCAGCGCTGCCAGGGCCTCAATGATGGCCTGAAGCCGTCCGGCGGCGGCACCGAGGTTCTGGCCGTGTCGCCCGATCCGGCCGACGTCCAGCGCCGCACCGAGGCCTATCTGTCGGCGCATCCCGATACCCAGGCCGTCTTCGCCCTCGGCGCCACAGCCGCCAATCCGCTGATCCCGCTTTTCCGGCAGAAGGAACTGTTCGGCAAGATCAAGCTCTACACGTTCGACATCAGCCCCGAAGTTCTGGATTCCGTTGTCGCCGGTGAGATGGGCTTCGGCATGGACGCCCAGCAATATCTGATGGGCTACCTCCCGGTCATCTATCTGGTCGAGCACGCCACGCACGGCTTCTGGCCGCAGAACAATTCCTACACCGGCCCGCTGTTCATCGACTCGCCCGAAAAGGCAAAGGCCATCCTCGCATTGGCCAAGGACGGCATCCGCTAGTCAGGCAAACCAAGCCAACCGGGGAAGCGCAAAATGCTGCCTCCCCGGTGTCTGGTCGACATTGCGAATTGAGCGATTGGGGAGCCTAATGGCGGTTGTGGAAGACAAGGCGATACCTCCAGCTGAGTTGAAGGCGACGGACCGTTTCGGCATGACGTCGAAGCGCGCCGCCGGCGCCGACGAGCGGCTGGCCAGCGCCGGCAAGCTCACCCAGTGGCTGCGCCGGCCGGAAGCTGGTGCGGCAGGCGGACTCATCGCCACCATCATCATCTTTGCGCTGCTGCCGGGTGCGGCGAACCTTTATTCGCTGCAAGGCTCGATGACCTTCCTGACCCTGTCGGCGGAGCTTGGCATCGTCGCCACCGCTGCCGCCCTTCTCATCATCGCCGGCGAGTTCGATCTTTCGGTCGGCTCGATGGTCGGCTTTGCCGGCGTCGTCATCGGCCTGACCGTGAAATATTGGGGCCTGCCGCTGTGGGGCGGCATCGCTTGCGCCTTCGCGGTGGCCATCCTCACCGGCTACCTCAACGGGCTGATCGTGGTGAAGACCCGCCTGCCCTCCTTCATCGTCACGCTGGCCTCGCTCTACATCTTGCGCGGCCTGTCGATCGGCATCACCCGCGCCGTCACCGGCCGCACCCAGATCCCCTACATCCTGGAAGGCGCGCCGGATCCGGCGACTGCCGGCCTGTTCAACGGCCATCTCTTCACCGGCTTCTTCCACTGGATGGGCGCGCAGGGCTGGATTGCCACCCGCAGCGACGGCATCCCTTTCGTCGTCGGCATCCCGATGTCGATCGTCTGGTGGCTCGGTCTGACAGCACTTGCCGGCTATGTGCTGACCCAGACCAAATACGGCAATTGGATGTTCGCCACCGGCGGCGACCTGATCGCCGCCCGCAACGTGGGTGTGCCTGTCGACCGGGTCAAGATCGCCCTGTTCATCTACACCGCTTGCGCGGCCACGCTGCTCGCCACCATCCAGGTCATGGAAGCCGGCTCCGCCGACACCACGCGCGGCCTGCTCAAGGAGTTCGAGGCGATCATCGCCGCCGTCATCGGTGGCGTGCTGCTGACCGGCGGCTACGGCACCGTCTATGGCGTACTGTTCGGTGCGCTGATCTTCGGTCTCGTGCAGATGGGCATCTTCTACACCGGCATCGACACCGACTGGTTCAAGGTCTTCCTCGGCATCGTCATTCTGATGGCCGTGCTGGTCAACAACTACATCCGCCTGAAGGCGCTCGGGCGCGGAGGCGGCAAATGACCGAAGCGGCCCAAACCATCCAGCCAGCCATGGAACTGCGCGGCGTGTCGATGAATTTCGGCTCGGTGCGCGCCCTGCAGGACATCGACATCAAGGTCTATCCGGGCGAGGTGCACTGCCTGCTCGGCGACAATGGCGCCGGCAAGTCGACGCTGATCAAGGTGCTGTCCGGCGTCTACCGGCCGACCAAGGGCGAAATCCTCGTCGACGGCAAGCCGGTGTCTTTCCGCAGCCCGCGCGATGCGCAGGATCTGGGCGTCGCAACCGTCTTCCAGGACCTCGGCATGATCTCGCTGATGTCGATCACCCGCAATTTCTTCCTCGGCCGCGAGCCGACGAAGAGCAGCCTGCCCTTCTCGCGCATCGACAAGGAGCGCGCCAACACCATTGCCCGCCAGGCGATGGCCGATATCGGCATCGACGTGCGCGACCCGACGCAGGCCGTCGGCACGCTGTCAGGCGGCGAGCGCCAATCGGTGGCGATTGCGCGCGCCGTGCATTTCGGCGCCCGCGTGCTGATCTTGGACGAGCCCACCTCGGCGCTTGGCGTGCATCAGGCGGCGATGGTGCTGAAATTCATCATCGAGGCGCGCATGCGTGGTCTCGCCGTCATCTTCATCAGCCACAACATTCACCACGCCTACCCGGTCGGCGACACCTTCACGCTGCTCAATCGCGGCCGCAATCGCGGCACCTACGCCAAGGCGGACATCTCGCGCGACGAGGTGATCTCGATCATGTCGGGCGGCGAGGATTTGAAGGCGGTCGAAGCGGAGATCGCCGGCCTGCTGGCCCAGATCGGCAACCGGCCCGCCGCAGCACCCTGAGCCGAGACCATTTTGCAGCGAGCAACAGCATGAGCAGGATACGAGTCGGCGTCATCGGCGCTGGCATGATTTCGCAGGTCGAGCATATCCCCAATCTTCTACGCCTCAACGATCTGTTCGAGGTTGTCGGCGTCGCCGATCCCTCCCGCATTTCGCGCCAGTTCGTCACCGATGTCAGTGGCATCGCCAATTTCGAGACAATCGACCAGGTCTTCGACCGACGCCTCGACGCGGTCGTCATCGGCTCGCCCGACCCGCTGCATCACGAACAGGTTCTGGCGGCGCTGGCGCGCGGGCTGCACGTCTTTTGCGAGAAGCCGCTCTGCTATTCGCCGGCGGAAATCACCGAGATTGTCGCCGCGCGAGACAAGGCTGGCAAGATCGTGCAGGTCGGCTATATGAAGCGCTTCGATCCGAGCTACCGGCTGGCGCTTGCCTCACTGCCCGGCACGGCGGGGGCGCTGCGCTCGGTGTCCGTCGAAGTGAACGATCCCGATGCGTGGCCGTTCATCGCCCACCACCGCTATATCAGAGGCCCCGACATTCCAAAGGAACTGATCGCCGCCGCCGCGGTCAAGCAGAGGCAGCAGGTCGAACGGGCCATCGGCATGCCGCTGACCGATCTGGCTTTCCGTGGATTTACCGGCGCTTACAGCTCGGCCTTGATTCACGATGTCAATGCCGTCCACGGCCTGCTCGATGCCCTGCATGTGCCGGATGGCGACATCGTCGGCGCACAGATCTTCGCCAATGGCGATGGCGGCCAGGGCGCGGTCAGACTGCTCGGCGGCCAGGCGCTATGGACCATGACGCATCTGACGGTGCCAAAACTCGCCGACTACAAGGAGCGCATCGCGCTGTTCTTTGACGATGCCAGCCTCGAGCTTGTATTCCCCTCGCCCTGGCTCAACCACCATCCGACCCGGCTGACGGTGAAGACATCCGACGGCCATACGCTTTCAAGCAAGGATCTGCGCGCCGGCTATGCCGAGGCCTTCGTTGAGGAAATGCGTGGCTTCTGGGGCGCCGTCGTCAATGGCGATGCGGTGGTCAATCCGCCCGAACACGCCGCCCGCGACCAGGCCTTGCTGATCGGCCTGACCCGGCAGCATCTCGCGACATCACCAGCCGAATAGTCCGAGAAAAGTGTCCGGCCATCGACTTGGCGCTCAGGTATGCTGAGATCCAGGTCAGGCCGGCCTCACCTGGATCGGATGACGCCGTCGGTATTGGCGAGCAGCTTGCGCACCGCGTTGCGCGCGGCATCCGGCCGCTGCAGGCGGATGGCCTTCTCGATCGCCTCATGCAGTTTCTGCGCGTGTTGCAGGTCGTCGAGCTCGCGCGTCGTATAGGCGAACAGATGGTCGAATGCCGATTCGATCAGCACGCCGAGTGGCACCAGCAAATCATTGCCGGAGGCCCGCAGGATGGCGAGATGAAAGCGCGTGTCGGCGCGGGTGCGCTCCTGCAGGTTGGTGGCGTCGCCCATCTCGCGGCAGGCCTGGCTGATCTCGGCCATCTGCGCGTCGGTCCGCCGCATCGCGGCAAAGGCGGTCGCCTCCGGCTCGATGATGTGGCGGAACTCCTGCACGGTTTTCAGGAAAACCTCGCGGTCGGGCGAGGTCGCGTACCAAGCCAGCACATCGCGATCGAGCAGGTTCCAGCGCTCCTTCGGCTCGACCCAGCTGCCAATCTTGGGGCGCGATGCCAAAAGGCTTTTCGCCATCAGCATCTTGATCGCCTCGCGCACCGCCGAGCGGCTGACATTGAAGGTCTCGGACCATTTGGCTTCGTTGGGCAGGATGGTTCCCGGCGGATAGTCGCCGCGCACGATCCTGAGACCAATCTCGTTGGCCAGCGACCCATGCACGCTTGAGCCGGGCATGCGTGTCGCGTCGGCGCGACAAACACCGGCGGGGTTCTCGGCAGGCGCCGCCTTGGCAGGCGCTTTTGTCTTGTTCGGCTTCCCGTCCGGCATGCATCCACAAAGTCTGGATTCCCAAAACTGTCAAGCCGGCGAAACGGGCTGGGCCGCAAAGCCCGCCTCTATGCACAGATCAGCATTGGATTGCGGGCGATGCGCTCCCTCTCAGGCCGTCTTGACGTATTTGCGCCAGCTGTGTTCGGGCCGGAAGCCGAGCAAATCGCGCGCCTTTCGGTTTGACAGCAGCGTCTCATATTCGCCGAGTTCGGCCTTGACCGGCACATCGGGATAGAACCGCTTCAACAGCTCGGCTGTCGGCAGGTCCGACGAGGTGTCGTCATTGGCCGCGTTGAACACCTGAAAGCCGAGGCCGTCTTTTTCGACGGCGCGCAGGGTGATCTGGCCGAGATCGCGCGCGTCGACATAGCTCCAGGCGATGCGCTTGCGGAAACCCGGATCGGCGAACCACTTCGGAAACAGCGAATATTCATGCGGTTCGATGACGTTGCCGATGCGCAAGGCGTAGATGTCGGTGCCGTTGCGCTGCGCAAAGGCGCGCGCCGTGTGCTCGTTGACGACCTTGGACAGCGCATAGCTGTCCATCGGATCGACGTCATACGCTTCGTCGAGCGGGAAATATTTGGGGTCGCGCGGCTCGTTGGCGAACACCACGCCATAGGTCGTCTCACTGGAAGCGATGATCACCTTGCGGATGCCGAGTTTCACCGCCGCTTCAATGACATTGTAGGTGCCCATCGCGTTGATGCGGAACACCTCGTTGTCGGTCGTGATCATGATGCGCGGGATGGCGGCGAAATGCACCACGGCGTCGACCGGCTGCGGGCGCAGCGACGGATCGAACTCGTGCAGGCCCATATAGCTCGACAGCGCATTGAACACCTGCCCGCTGTCGGTGATGTCGGTGATCAGCGTGCGCACCTTGGGATTGTCGAGCGGCTTGGTGTCGATATTGAGCACCTGGCAGCCCTGCTCGACAAGATACTGCACGACGTGACGCCCAGCCTTGCCGCTGCCACCGGTGAACATGATCCGCTTCGTCATTTTGGGTCTCCACATCTCGAAGGATTTTTGTGTATTGTCAGACAATATTGCATTCTGCAACCGCATACGGCAAAAACAGCAGGGCAATTATCAATAATCCAGACAGGACGGACGATATGAACACGACTGCCGCGAGCGAGAAGATCGGCTTCATCGGGCTTGGCCTGATGGGGCATGGGATCGCCAAGAACATCGTCGACAAAGGCTATTCCCTGACCTTTCTCGGCCGCAAGAACCGCAAGCCGGCGGAGGATCTGCTTGGCCGGGGCGCCACGGAAGCGTCGACCCCGCGCGACGTCGCCGCAGCCTCCGATATCGTCTTCATCTGCGTCACCGGGTCGCGCGAAGTCGAGGCCATCATCCGCGGCCCCGGCGGCCTCAAGGAGGGCCTGAAGAAGGGTTCGGTGGTCGTCGACTGTTCGACCTCCGATCCGGTGTCGACGGTGGCACTGGCGGCCGAACTGAAGGATATCGGTGTCGATCTTGTCGATGCCCCCCTCAGCCGCACCCCTAGGGAAGCCTGGGAAGGCACGCTGGACGCCATGGTCGGCGCGTCTGATGCACTTTTTGCGCGCGTGAAGCCCGTCATCGAAACCTGGGCCGGACGCATCGTCCATATTGGCGGCACCGGCGATGGCCACCGCATGAAGCTGCTCAACAATTTCATTTCGCTGGGCTATGCCGCCATTTATTCCGAGGCGCTGGCGCTGGCGCAAAAGGTTGGCATTTCGCCGGCGCGTTTCGACAGCGTCATCCGCAACGGCCGCATGGATTGCGGCTTCTACCGGACCTTCATGCGCTGGACGCTGGAAGGCGACCGCGACGCCCACAAATTCTCAATCGCCAACGCCTTCAAGGATCTCACCTACTTGGAATCGATGGCGGGTGCCGCAAGCATCGCCAACCCTTTGGGCAATGCCACCAAGAATTCGTTCGCCGGCGCCCATGCCACCGGTCCGGCCGAACAATTCGTGCCGATGCTGGCGACACATATCGGCAAGGTCAACGGTGTCGACCTGATGCCCAGCAAGGACGGCAAGAAGCAAACGATTTGAGGGCGCCGACAAGCGTCAGCGTCGCGACCGGCGGACAATGTCGTCGGTGTTCGCAAGCAGGCGGTGCACCGCATTGCGCGCGGCGGCGGGTTGCTGCAGGCGGATGGCCTTCTCGATCGCCTCATGCAGCTTCTGCGCGTGCCGCTGGTCGCTGGTTTCGCGCGTGACGAAGACAAAGAGGTGATCGAGCGCCGATTCAATCAGCACGCCGAGCGGCACCAAAAGGTCGTTGCCCGATGCTCGCAGGATGGCGAGGTGAAAACGCGTGTCGGCGCGCGTGCGCGCCTGCAGGCTTGTCGCCTCCCCCATCTCGCGGCAGGCCTGGCTGATCTCGGCCATCTGCTCTTCCGAGCGCCGCACGGCGGCGAAGGCGGACGCTTCCGGCTCTATGATGTGGCGGAATTCCTGCACGGTGCGCAGGAATGCTTCGCGGTCCGGTGCCGTCGCATACCAGGCGAGCACATCGCGATCGAGCAGGTTCCAGCGCTCTTTCGGCTCGACCCAGCTGCCGATCTTGGGGCGTGATGCCAAGAGGCTTTTCGCCATCAGCATCTTGATCGCCTCGCGCACCGCCGAGCGGCTGACGTCGAACGTCTCGGACCACTTGGCTTCATTGGGCAGGATGGTTCCCGGCGGATAGTCGCCGCGCACGATCCGCAGACCAATCTCATGGGCCAGCGAGGCATGCACGCTCGAACCCGGAACCCTCGTGGCATCGGCACGACGAACGGCAGCCGGAAGGCTGGCCAGCGCATCGACCCGGGCGCGTCGCTTTCTTGATTTTTCGTCCGGCATCCACGTTCCAGTGCGTCGGCTATCTGTCGCGGGAGGTTGTCCGGAGTTTGTCCGCACCCGCCGAAATCTTCGCCGAAAATACGAAACCATGGGCATGCGAAGGCCGGAGCTGCTGCCCCGACAATGCTGCTTCGTCCATTGTCATTGAAACCGATGTGACGGGGCGCCCGTCAAACGGACGCCCCGAAATCGCGGCCTACTTCTGGATGCAGGTGTCGACCGTATCCTTGGTGCATTCGTCGAGGCCGGTGAAGACCGGATCGGCGACAGGTTTGCCTTCGATCAGGTCGATCATCACCGACGGCGCCTTGTAGCCCATTTCGAACGGACGCTGGCCGACCAACGCGGTGACGAGGCCGTCCTTGGCAATCGCCACTTCGTCGCCGATCGTGTCGGCGGCGCCGATGACGAAGTCGTTGCTGGCGATCTTGTCGGCCAACGGCTTGAACAGGTCGCGATAGGGCTGCGGAGCGCCGAACAGCGGCCAGCCGCCCATGATGCCGAACGCATCGAGCTTCGGGTTGGCGGCGAGGATGTCGGTCATCGCCTGCACGCCCTTGGCGCCGTCGTCATTGGTGAACACCGGGCAGCCGGCAACTTCGGTCCAGCCACCTTCGCCGGCCAGCGCCGCCAGGCCTTCCTTGCCCGACAGTGCGTCGCGCATGCCTTGCGCGCGGCGCAGGATGTTGTCGGCCGCAGGATTGCCCTCGATCGTGCAGATCGTGCCGCCGTTCGGCTTGCCCTTCTTGATGTACTCGCCGATCTTATGACCCATCAGATAGTTGTCGGTGCCGAGATAGGTCTTGCGAAGCGCCGCATCTTCCTTGCTGAGGTCGGCGTCGAGCGTCATGATCGGGATCGTTGGATTGGCGGTCTTGATCGTCTGCGCGATCAGCGGTGCGTTGGACGGCGAAATCGCCATCGCCACGGTATCGGCCTTGCTCAGCATGTCCTGCACGATCTGGGCTTCGCCGGCCTCGTCAGAGGTCGAAGCCGGACCGGTGTAGAAGCATTCGTACTCCGAGCTGGCGTTCTCCTTGTTCCATTTCTCGCAGCCCTGATGGATGGCTTCGAAGAACGGATTGTCGAGACCCTTCACGACGATGACGAGCTGTTTCTTGGCCAAAGCCGGCCCGGCGCCCAGCGCCATGACGGCGGCAGCGGCGAGCAATAGTGATTTCCTCATGTCAGTCCTCCCGTTGAAACAGACGGACACGGCGTGCCCGCCACACAGATCAACCCGGATGCGCGATGACAGAGGGTCGTTTTGCGAGCGCTCATGTCATCAAGCCAGGTCGATAAGTATTTTCAGATGCGGCCTAGAACCGGCCCGGCAAAAAAGCTGGTGCCCAATCCTTGACCCATAACCTCCGACGATCCCTTCTTCCAACCAGCATCGGGGATCGGCTATTCTCCTCCGATGCTTAGCTAATATCGGCTCGCCGCCAACGTCAATGCTATTTGTCCTACAAAACTGATTTTTAGAAAAAGAAGTGCCTCAATTCGGTCCGCAATTGATTGACGCGCGCCGGCTTTTGCGTAAAAGAACGCTATCGCCGTTTCCGGGAGGAGCTGGAAAGAGCGAGCCTGAGGCAGAACAACTGCCCGGCAGAATGGGGAAGGAAAAGGCTGGTGGCGGTTCTCGAACTCACCAATATTTCAAAGCATTTCGGCGCCATCCAGGCGGTCAACGATGTGTCGCTGTCGATCGAGCCTGGCCAGGTGGTTGGCCTGATGGGCGACAACGGCGCCGGCAAGTCGACGCTGGTCAAGATGATCGCCGGCAATTTCCCCCCCAGCCATGGCACCATGCAGATGGACGGCAAGCAGTTGATCCTGCACAGGCCGGTGGAAGCACGCCAGCACGGCATCGAGATCGTCCACCAGGACCTGGCGCTGTGCAACAATCTGACCGCCGCCGCCAACGTCTATCTCGGCCGTGAACTGCGCCGCGGCATCGGGCCGTTTCGCATTCTCGACTATGCCGCGATGTACAAGCGTGCCGGCCAGATCTTTGCCGAACTGAAATCGGAAACCCGCCCGCGCGACCTCGTCAAGCAGATGTCCGGCGGCCAGCGGCAAGCCGTGGCGATCGCCCGCACCAGGCTGTCGCAGGCCAAGATCGTGCTGATGGACGAGCCGACGGCGGCGATCTCGGTCAGGCAGGTTGCCGAAGTACTGAACCTGATCCGCCGGCTGCGCGACCAGGGCATAGCGGTCGTGCTGATCAGCCACCGCATGCCCGACGTCTTCGACGTTGCCGACCGCGTCATCGTCATGCGGCGCGGCCGCAAGGTCGCCGACAAGGCGATTGCATCGAGTTCGCCGGAGGAAGTCACCGGGCTGATCACCGGCGCCATCGAGCAAGTCGCATGAGTGCGGCAAATCGGGAATTCGCCACTTTGGCGCGGCTCATCGCCGGCAGGAAAGGTCGATAATGGCAGTCACTCTTGACCAGACGATCGCGCAGAAACAGCACACTATTTTCTCGCGCATTTTCGCCAGCCAGACCTTCTGGGTGGTGATCGCCGTCATCCTCGCCTGCATTTTCCTGTCGTTTGCCACCGACGCCTTCGCCACGTCGAAGAACCTCTACAACATCACCCGCAACATCACCTTCGTCGCCATCATCGCACTCGGCATGACCTTCGTCATCATCACCGGCGGCATCGACCTGTCGGTCGGCTCGGTGCTTTGCCTGTCTTCGATGGTGCTGGCGGTTACCATGCATGCCGGCTACTCGATCGAGGTCGGCATTGCCGCCTCGATCGCCACCGCACTCGCCATCGGCGCCTTCAACGGCATCCTGATCGCCTATCTGGGCTTTCCACCCTTCGTGGTGACGCTCGGCATGCTGTCGATCGCGCGGAGCCTGGCCATGGTGGCCTCCAACAACACCGTCGTCTTCCAGTTCGGACCGGACCACGACAAGCTTCTGGCGCTGGGCGGCGGCGCTTGGGTGTTCGGCATTGCCAACCCTGTGCTTTACATGATCCTGCTGGCGCTGATTACCGGCTTCACGCTGCGCTGGACGAAATTTGGCCGCCACATCTTCGCCATCGGCGGCAATGAGCATGCGGCGACACTGACCGGCGTTCCGGTGCGCCAGATCAAGGTCGCGGTCTATATGATCTCGGCACTAGCCGCAGGCATTGCCGGCGTCATCCAGACCGGCTGGCTGGGTGCCGTCACCACCAATCTCGGCACCGGCATGGAGCTTCAGGTGATTGCCGCCACCGTCATTGGCGGCGCCAATCTGGCCGGCGGCGTCGGTACTGCCTTCGGCGCCATCGTCGGCGCGGCGCTGATCGAGGTGATCCGCAACAGCCTCGGCCTGCTCGGCATCAATGCCTTCTGGCAAGGCGTGTTCATCGGCGGCGCCATCCTGATGGCGGTGCTGTTCGACCGGCTCCGCAACTTCCGGCGCGAAGAATAAAGGCGACGGCGCCGGCGTAAGCCGGCCTATCGCTCAGTCTGAAAATCCGCCGCCCTGGCACCCGGGAATCACCGGTCGCACCCATGTGCCTTGACGCGGGCATGACACGCGCCGCACTATCCCCCGGCAGGCGAAGGGAGGCCAGTCGCCTGCGGGAGGATATACCCATGACGGAAGCGATCAGGCTCTATTGGGGCCGGTTCGGACATGTTTCTGTCCTGAATGTCGCCAGCGACTTCGTCACCCATGCCCATGTCGAGGCGCATATCATCATCTGGCTGGAAGGCACGGCCGGCGAAATGACCATCGGCCGCCAGACGGTGCGGCTCGGCCCCGGCACGGCCGCCGGCATCAATTCCTTCGAGCCGCACAGCCACGCCCTGTCGCGCGACGGCACACCCGGCCTGTTCCTTGCTTTCTACATCGATCCGGATTGGGCGCGCCGCCGCCGCGACATGCCTTCGTCCGCGCCGTTGTTTTCCGTACCTGCGATCATGCTGGAGCCATGGCTGCACCAGGCGGCGGGCAACCTGCTCGATCACCTCACCGATAATGAGAGCATCGACGACATCGCCAATTACGAGATCGAGCGCTTCATCGACAGTGTGCTCGATGCGGCCGACGCCTCCGCGCCTCACACCGTGCGCGCCCGCGTCCACACCATGCAGGATTTCCGCGTCCGCAAGGCGATCCAGCTGATGAAGGCCAATGTCTGCGAGCGCATCTGCTTCGACGAGGTGGCGCGCAGCGTCGGCCTGTCGCGGCCGCATTTCTTCGCTTTGTTCAAGGAACAGACCAATCTGACGCCAAATGTCTATTGGAACACCCTGCGCATGGAGGAAGCGGTGCGCCAGCTGCAGTGGTCGCAGGAGCCGCTGATCTCGGTTGCCTGCAATCTCGGCTTCACCACGCAGGGCAATTTCTCGCGCTTCTTCCGCGATCACGTTGGTGTCCCACCAACCCTCTACCGCGAGGCGGCGCGGGCAATCAGCTGAACCCAGGCCCCGCATTTTCAGACGCATCGATAAGCTTTGAAGACTGATTGATAAGCGGCGGCAGCGCCGCCGCCCTACCTTGCCGGGCAGCAGAACGCGCAAGGGACCTATCACATGGCGAAAGTTACCATCTCCAGCGTCATCGACGCGCCAGTCGAAAAGGTCTGGGCGCGCATACGCGACTTCAACGGCCTGCCGAACTGGCACCCGCGTATGGTCGAGAGCCATATCGAGGACGGCAAGGGCGCTGAAACCATTGGCTGCGTGCGCAACTTCCAACTCGCCAGCGGCGCGCGCATCCGCGAAAAACTGCTCGACTTCTCCGACGCGAATTTCCTCGTCAGCTATTCGATCCTGGAAACGCCGCAGCCGCTCACCAACCACAAGGCGACGCTTCAGCTGCGGCGGGTGACCGACGGCGACCGCACCTTTGCCGAATGGTCCGCGAGCTTCGACGCCGCTCCGGACGACGCCGACAAGCTGGTCGAGGGCATGGGAACCAATGTCTTCCAGGGCGGCTTCAACGCGCTGAAGAGCCACTTTGCCGGCCAAAGCTGAGCGCAAACAAGGGAGCCGGCCATGGCGCTTGCGCTGCAGACTTTCTCGACGGTGAAGGACGCGAATGCGGCGCTGAAATCCCAGGGCACCCGCTATCTCGGCGGCGGTACGCTGGTCGTGCGCGCCGCCAATGAGGGCGATGTTTCGCTTTTCGGCCTTGTGCGCTCGACCGAACCGTCGCTGTCGACCATCACCATTTCCGGCGGCAAGGCCCGCATCGGCGCTTCGGTGACCATGGCGGTGATCGCCCGCCACCCGGATCTGGCTCCGCTGGCCCGCGCCGCGCGCGCTGTCGGTGGTCCGGCGATCCGCAACATGGCGACCGTCGGCGGCAATCTCTTCGCACCGACGCCCTATGGCGACTTCACTGTCGCGCTGCTGGCGCTGGATGCGACGGTGAGCACCGATCATGGCGAGCTGCCGATCGAGGAATTCCTGGCCAGCCGTTACAACAGCCGGGGCATCGTCACCGCGGTCAGTTTCGCGATTCCGGCGCAAGGCAGCTTTCGCTTCCTGAAAATCTCCAGGGTCAAGCCGAAAGGCGTCTCCGTGCTGAGCATCGCAGCCGTGGTCGAACAGGCGGTGGATGGCGCCGTGTCCTCGGCGCGGATCGCGCTTGGCTGCATGGCCGACCGGCCGCTGCGCGCCATCGCCGCCGAAAAGGCGCTGCTCGGCAAGAAGCTGACCCGGGACGGAATCGCGCCCGCTCTGGCTGTCGCTCGCGACGGCACCTCACCGGCCACAGATCCGATCGCCAGCGCCTGGTATCGCAACGAAGTCCTGCCGGTCCATCTCGGCCGGCTTTTGCTTGCTTGAAGAATGCCCCTTTGGGGGGCGCGCGCTTGCCCTGAGGGGCAGGCGCGCAAGGAGGAAACGACATGGCAAAGGTCCCGGTTCAGTTCACGCTCAATGGTAGCGAAACGGCCGAATTCATCGACAGCGGCACGACGCTGCTCAACGCGCTGCGCGACAAGATCGGCGACACTTCGCCGAAAGGCGGCTGCCACCAGGGCACCTGCGGCGCCTGCTCGGTCATCATCGACGGCGAACTCCGGCTGTCCTGCCTGACGCTGGCCGAGACATGCGCCGGCGCCGCCATCACCACGACATCGGGCCTGTCGCAAGGCGGCGTGCTGCATCCGCTGCAGCGCGCTTTCCTTGACGCCTTCGCCACACAATGCGGCTTCTGCACGCCTGGCATGATCATGGCGGCCAAGGTGCTGCTCGACCACACGCCCAACCCCAGCCGCGACGAGGTGGTCGAGGCGCTGTCGGGCAATATCTGCCGCTGCACCGGCTATGAGCCGATCATCCAGGCGGTGCTGCTTGCAGCGCGCGCCAATTCGCAGAACGCGGCCTGAGGAAAGCAAAGATGGACCTGCGCAAGAACTACTTCGCCGATCAGCGCAAGGACGATCTGCACGAGATCGGCCAGCCGCGGCCGCGCTCGGACTCTCCCGGCCATGTCACCGGCAAGACCGCCTTTTTCGCCGACCGCAATTTTCCCGGCATGCTGCATCTGAAGATGGTGCGCAGCCCGCACCATCATGCCCGCATTCGCAACATCGACACCTCCGAGGCGGAAACGCTTCCGGGCGTGGTGAAAATCCTGACTGCCAGGGACGTGCCGCACAATGTCTACACCATCCTGATCCTGATCCAGATCGGACCGGAGGACGAGACCGTGTTGGCCGACGGCAAGGTGCGCTGGAAGGGCGAGGCCGTTGTGGCGGTGCTGGCCGAGACCGAACGCGCCGCACAAGAAGCCGCCGCCAAGGTCAAGGTCGACTATGAGGTGCTGCCGGCCGTCTTCGACATGGAAGAGGCGCTGAAACCCGGCGCGCCGCTGGTGAACGAATATCACGGCCAGAACTACTATCTCTATGACAGCGGCGAGTGCCGCAAGGTACGCTTCGGCGATGTCGAGGCGGGTTTCGCCGGCGCCGACCACATATTGGAACAGAGCTACCAGTCCTCGCCGATCGAACACGCACCGACCGAGACGACCGGCTGCATCGTCGCGCCCGAGGGCAATGATCGCTTCACCTGCTACACCAACACGCAGGCGATGTTCTTCACCCTCGACAACGCCTCGATCATTCTGCAGATGCCCGGCAACAAATTGCATTTCGTCGGCGGCACCGTCGGCGGCGGTTTTGGCGGCAAGGTCGACGTCATCGTCGAGCCCATCGCCATCCTCGGCGCGAAACTAACCGGACGACCAGTCTGTTTCATCTACAGCCGCGAGGAGGAGATGCAGATATCGTCACCCCGCGCGGCCGAAAAGGTCGTCATCAAGGACGGCGTCATGAAGGACGGCCGCATCGTCGCCCGTAAAGTCACCGGCTACACCGATGCCGGCGCCTATTCGCGCCATTCGCCCTATGGCGCGCAGAAGGGCGCCGGACACTATCCCGGTCCGTACACCATCCCCAATGTCTGGATCGACACCTACTGCGTCTACACCAACCGCACGCCGTCTTCCGCCATGCGCGGCTTCGGCGTCACCATCGGCGATTTCGCGCTGGAAGTGCAGATGGACAAGCTGGCGCGATTGATCGGCATGGATCCGCTCGAATTCCGCTTCATCAACGCCTATCGCGACGGCGACATGAAGGCACATCGCCAGCCGACCGAGGGTGCGGCGCTGATCGAATGCATGCAGGAGGCCTCGCGCGCCGCCAACTGGCCGGTGGCTGAAAAGTACCTGGCGATGTCCTCCTACGCGAAGGGAGCTTGAGATGGCGATCAGGCGCGGGCGCGGCGTCGCCGCGATCAACTACCCCACAGGCATGAACCTCGGCGGCGACCCGACCCAGGCGCTGGTGCATTCGACGCCGACCGGCAATTTCATGGTGACACTCTCGAGTGTCGATCTCGGCCAGGGCATGAAGCAGATCATGGCGCAGATCTGCGCCGAGACGATCGGCGTGCCGACTGATCGCGTCGTCGTCGATACCGCCGACACCGACACCGGCCCGCACTGCATGGGCACGTTTGCATCGCGCGGCACCCACCGCGCCGGCAACGCCGTCATTCAGGCGGCCAAGGAAGCCCGCCAGGTGATGCTGGAAGTCGCGGCCGAGGAACTGGAGGTCAACGCCTCCGACCTCGAGACGGACGGCCAGGGCAACATCTTGGTCAAGGGCGCGCCGCAAAAGTCGATCTCGATCTTCGATGTCGCGCTGTCGGCACATTTCAAGCGCGGTCGCTCGATTTCCGGCCGCGGCATGTTTTTGATCCCGCGCTCCTATCCCGAGAAAGAAACCGGCGCGATGAAGCCGTCGACCTGCTATGCCCACGCTTGCACCGTGGCCGAGGTCGAGGTCGACGACGAGACTGGCGAAGTGACGGTGTTGACGGTCAAGAACGTCTTCGAGATCGGCCGCGCGCTGAACCCAAAGATGGTCGAGCAGCAGCTGGTCGGCGGCTCGTGGATGGGCATCAGTCACGCGCTCTACGAGACCACCGAGCCCTATTACCCCAATCGCGACCATGGCGGCACCGACTTCAACCAATATCTGATGCCTGGCCCCGGCGACCTCGCAGAGACCGAGATCATCGTGCTCGAGCGTCCCTCAGCCGATGGACCCTACGGCGCCAAGGGACCGGGCGAAATGTGCGCCAACCCGCAAATCCCTGCCGTCGCCAATGCCGTCTTCGACGCCGTCGGCGTGCGCATCGATACGCTGCCGATCACACCGGAGCGCATTTTGCGCGCGCTCAAGGCGCAAGCGCCGAACTGAGGACCGAAATGCCCGCAACAAGCGCCGAGACTGTCGCGACCTCGCCGGAGGCAGTGGCGCAGCACTTGGCCGCCTCGCGCTATCTCGCCGATGAGAGTCTGGCGACCGCCATCTTCCTGGCCATCCGGCTCGGCAAGCCTCTCCTGTTGGAAGGCGCGCCGGGCGTCGGCAAGACCGAAGCTGCCAAAGCGATCGCCGATGTGCTCGGCCGCGATCTGGTGCGGCTGCAATGCTACGAAGGCATCGACGCCGCGCATGCGCTCTACGAATGGAACTACCAGCGCCAGCTGCTCGCCATCCGCCATGCCGGTGAGCATGAGATCGACATTTATGACGACCGCTTTCTGATCGCTCGGCCGCTGCTGCAGGTGCTCAACGCCCCAGAGGAGCGCGTACTTTTGGTCGACGAGATCGACCGCTCGGACCATGAATTCGAGGCGCTGCTGCTGGAGTTCCTGTCCGATTTCCAGATCAGCATTCCCGAGCGCGGCACCATCCGCGCCAAGACGCAACCGATTGTCATCCTGACCTCGAATCGCACCCGCGAACTGGCGGAAGCCCTGCGCCGCCGCTGCGTCTATCACTGGATTGGCTATCCCGACGCCGAGCGCGAGGCGGCGATCATCATGCTGCGCGCCGGCGACGTGGCGCAAGCCACTGCTCGCGCGGTGGCGGCAGCTGTGCAAACCATTCGCGCCCGGCCTCTGGCCAAGCCGCCCGGCATTGCCGAGGCCGTGGAATGGGCCAATGCGGCGACCATCCTGGAAAAGGGTGGCAGCCCGTGGCCGGAAGCCTTCCGCCGTGCCATCGGTGTGCTGATCAAGGACGAGGAAGACTTGTCCTACATCGCACCCGAGCTCGGCCGCATCGTCGAGGAGGCGCTGGCGTGAGCCGAGACCTCAGCAATCCCTTCGCCCCGTTCACGGGGAGAAGGTGCCCCGAAGGGGCGGACGAGGGGCAGCGCGAACCTCCGATGTCGGCGCCGCCCCTCACCTGCCTGCCGGCATCCTCTCCCCGTAAACGGGGCGAGGAGAGCTTACCGCGCGCCGCAGCACCTTTCCTCGGCTTTGGCCGGTTGCTGCGCCGCCATGCCTTTGCCGTCGCACCCGAGCAAGTCTCCGGGTTCATGCAGGCGGTGACATTGCTCGGGCCGCGCTCGATGGCCGACATTCGCGAGGCGGCCCTTGCCACGCTGGCCCCCTCGCCCGATCGCCGCGACGAATTCGAGGCGCATTTCCAAAGCCATTTCTATGGCAACACATCCGCCGTGGTCGAAGGCGATGCGGATGAGGAAACCCGCATCAAGGATGATGGCGGCGCGAGCGAGGATGAGATCGGTGTGATCAGCCGGCAAGAGGGCGGCGAGCTGTCCTCCGGCGCCGAACGGCTGAGCACCCGCGACTTCCAGCGCGACGACGACGGCTTGTCCGCCTTTCGACGCAAGCTCGCTTCCGCCCTGCCCGTCCGCCGCTCGTTCCGCACCGTACGCACCCATTCGCGTGGCAAGCTCGATCTGCGTCGGTCGCTGAGGGAAATCGTCAGTGCCGACGGCGACGTCCCCTCGCCGCTGCTGCGCCGCCGCCAGACCGTGCCGCGCAAGTTGCTAGTCCTGATCGACGTGTCCGGTTCGATGAAGCTGCACACGGCTGATTATCTCAAGCTCGCGCATGCCGCCGTGCAAGGCGCGGATCGAGCCGAGATCTTCACCTTCGGCACACGCCTGACCCGCATCACCGGCGCGTTGCGCATTCGCGATCGCGATCAGGCGCTTGCCCGCGCCGCAGCCCAGGTCGACGACTGGGACGGCGGCACCCGCATGGGACCGACTCTGCTCGCCTTCCTTTCGGTGCCGCGCTTTTCCGCCTTTGCCCGAGGTGCCGCGGTCATCATCCTGTCGGACGCGCTGGAGCGCGGCGACCATGCCGAACTGGAAATTGCAGTGCGCCGGCTGAGCGCTCGTGCCTTCCGGCTGTCACTGGCGACGCCGCTGGCCGGCGACCCGCGCTTCCGGCCGGCAACGGCAGCACTGCGCGCCATCCTGCCGCTGCTTGACGATCTCGTCGACGGCTCGTCGCTCAAGGGTCTCACCGATTTCATCCTGTCGCTCGCCCGCCCAGCGCCTACGGCGGCGACAATCTGGAAGAGGGTTTCGTGATGCAGAAAGTCATCGACGCGCATTTCCACATCTGGCGCCAAAAGGACCAGCCCTGGCTGGTCGGGCCGATGGTGCCGCGCATTTTTGGCACCTACGAGCCGATCCGCCGCGATTATCCGATCGAGGAATTTTTGGCCGACCAGAACGGCGCGGGTGTCGAAAAGGCCGTCTATGTCCAGACCAACTGGGCCAAGGAGGATTTCGAGAAGGAAGTCGCCTTCCTGCAGCAGACCGCTGAAGAGACCGGCTGGCCGCACGCCATCGTCGGCTATACCGACATGACGGTGGACGACATCAGGCCCCAAATCGATCGCTTGAAAAAGTATCCGCTGCTGCGCGGTGTGCGCATGCAGTTGCATTGGCACGAAACGCCGGCCTTCCGCTTCGCCGCCTCGGCCGACCAGGTCATCGACCCCAAAGTCCGGGCCAATGTCGCGCGGCTGAAGGACTACGACCTGTCCTTCGACCTACAGCTTTTCCCCGCCCAGATGAAGGACGGACTGACGCTGGTCGGCGAGAACCCCGAAACCAATTTCATCCTCACCCATGCCGGCATGCTGACCGGCATGGAGTCGGAGACCACCGAGGCTTGGAAAGCCGGCCTGCGCACGCTCTCAGTGGCACCCAATTTCTACGTCAAGCTGTCCGGCCTCGGCACCTTCGTCCACCGCAACGACCCGGCGCTGATCGCCTACATCGTCGACAACGCGATCGACATTTTGGGCAGCGACCAACTGATGTTCGGTTCGAACTTCCCGATCGAGAAATTATGGACCAGCCACGCCGAACTGATCAAGGCGCACCGGAATGCGGTGGCAAAACATGGCGTGGCAGCGGAGGCGGATGTCTTCTGGAACACGGCGAAAAAGGTTTACCGGCCAGTGTGAACCTTCACTTCACCTCAAACTCAGGATCGACCGGAATCTGCATCGCCGTCACCAGATGGTTGGTCTGCCCCGCCAATCCAATGATCGACACCAGCTCGCCATGCTGCGCATCACTCATGCCCTTGGCGCGCGCGGCGGCCGTGTGCGAGTGGACGCAATAGGAACAGCCATTGGCGGTCGACACGGCGATGTAGATCATCTCCTTGGTCAGTGGATCGATGGCGCTGTCGGCAACCATCACCACTTTCAGCTGTTCCCAGATGCGCTTCAGCGCAGCGGGATCATTGGCCAGCCCGCGCCAGAAATTGTTGACGAAATCGGATTTGCGCGTCGCGCGGATGTCGTCGAACACAGCCTTCACGGCCGGAATCTTTTCCACCTCGGTATCGCTGAGAAGTCTTGTGGTGGCCATGGCATTTTTCCCTTGGTTGAATCGATGGACTAGGTCGTTGAAACAGGTCTCGAGCAAAGGCGGCTAATCGGCTTTTCTGATTCGGTTTTTGGCGCGCAAAGGCACCGAACCGTGGAGATTGGCGGAGCCCCCCTCACCTTCGTCATCCCTGGGCGAAGCAGGCGAGCAGGGATGACGAAGGGGGGACCGCTCGGCCAATTGTCGACGTACGCATCGGCCAGAGACCTAATGCACAGCCGCGTACATGATCTTCCCCTCCGTAGCCTCCGCCGGCGAAAACTCCTCGACGATGCGCCCTTGCCTGCAGACAAGAATCCGATCCGACAGGTTCATAACCTCCGGCAGGTAGGACGAAATGACGACGACGGCCAAGCCCTCGTCGGCCAGCCGGTTGATGATCTGGTGGATCTCGGCGATCGCCCCGACATCGACGCCGCGCGTCGGCTCGTCGAAGATGACGATGCGCGGCTGCTGCACCAGCCCCTTGCCGATCACCACCTTCTGCTGGTTGCCGCCGGAAAGCTCGACGACGCGAGCATTGTCGTTGATCGCCTTGATGTTCAGCGTCTTCGTCCATTCGGCGGAAAGCGTCCGCATCTCCTGCGCATTGATCACCCAGGCCTTTTCGCGACCCGCCGCCAGCAGCCCGCCGAACAGGTTTTCGGCAATGCCCATCGTCTCGAAGATACCTTCGCTCTTGCGATCCTCGGTGACGTAGACGATGCCGTCGGCCACCGCTTCGCTCGGCACGAGATAGCGCACCGGCCTGTCGTCAAGTTCGATGGCCCCGCCGCGCAGGAAATCGCGCTTGTAGATGCCGGAGACGATCTTGAAGGTCTCGGTGCGACCGGAGCCGATCAGCCCGAACACGCCGGTGATCTGGCCCTCGAAGATCGAGAACGACGTGTTGCGCACCACATTGCTCATCGAGATATCCTGTACCGACAGCACCTTCCGGCCGGCCTTGCGCAGCTTCGCTTCGTCGCGCTGGCGATAGATCTGCCCCGACAGCGTGCGGCCGACCATGGCGGCGACGATCCGGTCGCGGTCGAAGGCCGATGTGTCGTCGGTGATGACAAGCTCGCCGTCGCGCAAAATGGTGATGCGGTCGGCAATCAGCAGCGCCTCTTCCAGCGCGTGGCTGATGAAGACGATCGACACGCCATTTGCCTTCAGCCGGCGGATCAGCGCGAAGAAATGCCGCTTTTCCTCCGGCGTCAACGTCGCCGTCGGCTCGTCGAAGATGATGATCTCGGCATTGTGGTGGACGGCACGTGCGATCTCGACCATCTGCCGCTTGGCCGCACCCAATGTCGCCACCATCGCATTCGGGTCGACAGGAAAATTCAGCGACTGCAGGAATTGCTGCGCTGAGATGTAGGTGCCACGCAGCCGGTTGAGGAACTTTTCGGTGCCGAGATAGAGGTTCTGCGCCACCGTCATAGACGGCACCAGGCTGGTCTCCTGGAACACCATGGCAATGCCGGCTTCAAGCGCGGCATGCGGCGAGGCGTAGGCAATCTCGGCGCCTTTATGAAACATCTTGCCGGAGGTGGCGTCGACGACGCCGGCGATGATCTTGGTCAGCGTCGATTTGCCGGCGCCGTTCTCGCCGAGCAGCGCGTGGATCTCGCCCTTGCGCAATTCGAAACTGACATTCTTCACAGCGGGCACGCCGCGATAGGTCTTGGTGACGTTCTCCAGGCGGACGATCGGTTCCATCAAAAACCTCCCGCATCGACGGCCAGCACGCAGTCACCGCCTTTGGAGGCAATGAACAGGCGGTTATCCTTTTCCACCACGCTGCAGATGCCATGACGCGTGCCGTTGGCGCGGCTGTGCAGGCTGAATTGCGGCTGCAGCGTCTGGTCGAGCCTGACCACCAGCCCATAGGAACGGCTCGGCGACCATGGCTTGTGGATGCCCATGGTGCGGATGCCGCCGCATTGCAACGGTTCGAGAAAACTGCGGTTGGAAGCCAGCGCCGGCGCGATCCAGCAGGCCGGCGGCACCTGGTCGATCATGTCTTGCCGATAGTGCGTCTCCTGCAGCACGAATTCGATCAGCCGGTTGCGCGGCGCAAACAGGGTCAGCCATGCCCCGCCATCGGCGGAAGGCGAGAGCCGGGAGGGATAGCCCGGCAGATGCGTCAGCACCGTCGAGCGGTTGCCCGTCGTGCCGTCATACAGCACCAGTTGATGCCGCCAGCTTTCGCTGACCAGCACATCCCGGCCGATGGGATACAGGCCGTAAGGAAATGCGATGTCGCCGGCCACTTTGCGGAAATCCGTGCTGCCCGGCTCCCGCTTCCAGAGCGATCCGGACACGCCCTTCTTCATCAGGTCGGCGGCCCATTGCGACGGCGAATGTTCGGCCGAACCATTGGCGAGCCACAGTGTGCCATCATCGCCATAGGCAAGTGCAGTGATGCAGCGGAGATCAGCCGGCAGCGAAACCTCCCTGCCGGCAATCAACAGCTTGCCGCTTTCCAGCCCCACCGTCAGCTCGCCCGATGGCGACAGCGCCAGCGCTGTGATCGGCGATGGAAAAGTTTCGACCACCTTGGACTCGGCGCCGGCAGCAATCGAATAGATGGCGTTGCCGCTGGAGGCCAGCAGCCGGTCACCGGAGACCAGCAGGTTGTCCGGCTCTGTCAGTCCGGCAAACGCCGGCGCATTGTCCAGCCGCGTGTTGGGGCGGAAAGCGCCGTCGAGCGGCGGGATCGTCACCGCCTTGCCGCGAAACAGGTCGAGCACTGGATCGAGGATCATGGCTTTGCTCCCCAATAGGAGGCGGGGCTGGTCCAGTTCGGGTCGGCCCCCGATATCTTGTAGCGGCCGATGCGGTTGTTGAGGATGCCGCCGACGAAGAGAAATCCCTTGTGCTCACGCATCGAGGTGACCATTGGATGGGCGGCACCCGAGAGGTCGCCCATCGCCTCGACGATGCCGCCGGTCTCGTTGAATTTCACCACGCCGCCGGTGTTGATGTTGGGGAACAGCCATTCGTCCTGCGGCAGCCGCCGCGTCATGCGCTTGCGCATGTCGGGGTGGCGCAGCGACAGGTCGAAGCTTGGCGTGCGCATGCCGAGCCACGCCATCCAGTAATTGCCGTCGGAAGCGCGGTTGATGTTGTCGGGGTAACCCGGCATGTCGCGGATGACGCATTCGGCGCTGCCGGCCTTCGGCCCTTCCAGCCAGTAGCGATGCACACGGCAGGCCCAGCTTTCGGCGAAGAACAGCGACTTGCCGTCATGCGCCATGCAGACGCCATTGGTGTAACGGTAGCCGTCGAGCAGCGTCCTGGTCGAACCATCCTTCGGGTCGTAGACCAGCAGCCGCCCGGTGGCGCGGTTCTCGATCGAGTCCAGCGCCCAGTCATGGGCATCATAGCGCTTAGTCGAATCGGTGAAATAGATGCGGCCGTCCGGCGCGATGTCGCAGTCATTCGGGTCCCGCAGCCGCGCATCGTCGACGATCGAGGTCCAGGAGCGCGACGTCTCCGCCGACAGGCGTTTCACCTCCCGATCTGGCGAGACGGAATAGAGTCCCATGGCGCCGACGCAGCTGATCAGATTGCCTGATTTGTCGAAGGCGAGGCCGAGCGGAAAGCCACCGATATGGGCAAACACTTCCGACTTGACATAGTCCGGCGCGAAGAAGCGGACAATCTCGCCATGGCGGGTGCCGCAATAGAGATGATCGTCGCGGTCGAGGATGACGTCTTCCGGCCCTTCCAGCTCGCCGAGCCCGATATGATCGGCTTCCGACAACCGGTTGTCGAGTTCGTAGGGCGTGCCCGATCCGGGCGCCGCCGACTGCGTTTCGCCCATCCGGAGATAGACCGGCGCGACATAGACCTCGTTCAGCACCTTGTGGCGGTTCTTCAGCCAGCGGATGTCAATGGTCACCGCGACCGCCAGCATGATGCCCAGCACCATCTGGTTGGTGCCGGTGCCGTAGCCCAGCCGGATCAGGCCGTTGGTCATGGTCAAGACGATGATGGCGCCCATCAGCCCCTTGATCACCGAGCCGCGGCCGCCGCCCAGGCTGACGCCGCCGACCACCGCCGCCGTCAGCGCCATGATTTCGAGATTGAGGCCAGTGCCCGGCCCTGCCCCGCTCAGCCGGCAAGCAATGAGGAAGCCGCCGATCGAGGCGCAGAAGCCGGAGAAGACATAGGTCATGAACACGGTGCGGCGCACGCGGATGCCGGCATTGTGCGCGGAGCGCCTGGAGCCGCCGACCGCAAGCACATGCCAGCCGGGTCGCGAGCGCGTCAGCGCGATATGGGTGATGACAGCCAGGATGATCGCCAGCCACACCGAAACGGAAAGCCCCCAGAAAGTGCTGTCGCCGATGAAATCGAGAACATCCGACGTGGCTGAGGAAAGCTGCACGTCGGCGGCATAGGTAGTGACGAGGATGTCGAACAGCGCCCGCCCAAAGATGAAGGTGACCAGCGTGGTGAGAAAAGCGCGCAATCTGAGATAGCCGACCAGGTAGCCGTTGATGGCACCGAACAGCAACCCGGTGCACAGCGAGGCGGCCAGCGCCAGCCATATCGACTGTTCGAGGATGAAGAAGACATAGACCGCGGAAAAGCACGACAGCGCGAAGATCGAGCCGACCGACAGGTCGATGCCGCCGCCCAGCATGACAACCGTCATGCCGGTCACGACCATCGAGAATTCGCCGAGCTGGCGTGTCGAATCCTGCAGCGCCGTCAGCTTGAAGAAGCCGGGAATGACCGAGCCGAACATTGCCAGCGTCGCCACCAGCGCCAGGAACGGAATGGCGTTGTCGGTCCAGCGTTTGGTCAGGATCTCGCCGACGATATGGTCGGGCACAAGATTGTAGCGCCAGGACTGGAGGCGTTCGCGAAAAGACATCGGTTGCTGCTATTCCATGAGGGAACGAGGTGGCCGAAACAATCCGGCCACCTCGTTTGTTTCAGTCGAGAAAGCGGGACTTACTTCGCCGCTGCTTCGGCCTGCAGCGCCTTCAGGTCCCAGCAGCTGTCTGGCTTGAGGTCGGCCTTGGTCGTCGCCTTCTCCAGCGTGTAGATGTAGGTGTGCGACGTGCCGGCCGGCTGGCCGCTCTGCAGCAGGAACTTGATGAGGGCGTTCATGTCGCCCGACTGGCGGGCAAGGTCGGTCATGACAACCGCGCCATAGGTGCCATCCTGCAGCTTGTCGCAATCGGCTGCTTTTTCGCCACCGCCGGTGGTGACCAGGAACACCTTGCCGTCTAGCTTGGCGTCGCGGATCGCGGCCGACGCGCCGGTGGCGTCACCATCCCAGAAGTCGATGATCGAGCAGACGTCGGGGTTCTGCTGCAGCATTGTCGTCGTCACGTTGCGCGACGTCGTCGGATCCCAGTTGGAGTCGGGCTTGGCCACGACCTTGAAGTCGGGGTGCTTCTCCAGCACCTTCATGATGCCGGCATATTGGTAGAGGCTAGACGAGTTGGCCTGGTCGCCCTGCACCAGGCCGATCTTCTTGGAGGAGTTTTCGCCGCAACCCTTGATCGCCGCTTCGGCCTCGAGTTGCCCAAGGCGATCCCAGTCGCTGCCGACAAAGGCGTCGGCTGGGAAGTTGGCCGGATTGTCGACCAGGATGACATAGGTGCCTGCGGCCTGCGCCTTCTTCATCAGCTTGGAATAGGAGTTGAGGTCCGGCGCATGGATGATCAGCACGTCCGGCCTGGTGTCCGACGAAATGGCGTCGGTGATCGCCTGCGCGCCGGCATCGACCACCCAGTTCGGATCGCGGGTCTCGAACACGCCGCCCCAGGCGTCGACTTCGGTCTTCAAATAATGCGCCCAGCCTTGTGCCAGGTCGAAGCCCATCGCCAGCGGCACCAGCATGACGCGCTTGCCCTTGAGCGCCTGTGCGTAGGCAGCAGGACCCGGATCGTCGGCGGCGAAGGTCGGTGCCACGAAGGCGGTAACGGCCAGTGCCGTGGCGGCGGCCATGAGTGTTCTGATCAGTTTCATGTCATATCCTCTGTTTCACTTGTTGCCGGCCGGTCGGCATGACCCGGCCGGGTACCCCTAAATGTCACCCTGCTGCGCGGTCTGTTCGTCGCGCGGATTGATGATGCCATCGACGATGATGGCGCCGAGCAGGATCGCCGCCTTGATCAGGTTCTGGTAGAGCAGCGGAATGTCGATGATGGTCATGGCGTTCGAAAGGATGCCGATCAGCGCGGCTCCGACCAGCACGTTGCGCACCCCGCCGCGCCCGCCGGAAAGACCGATGCCGCCAATCACCGCCACCAGCACGATGTCATAGAGCAGCGTCGAGTTGACGACGCGGGTGTTGATCGAATGCAGGCTGGCCGAGGTCAGCAACCCGGCGACCAGGGCGACGAGCGCCGAGACGACATAGCGCAGCACCAGCATCGGCCGCACCGGAATGCCGATGTTGCGCGCCGCCACCGGATTGTCGCCGGCGAAATAGATGTAGCGGCCCCATTTGGTGTAGCGCAGGAACAGGAAGAACAGGAAAGCCAGCCCGGCGAAGACGAAGACCTCGACCGGAATGTCGAGGAAACGCATGCCACCCAGCAGTTCGACCCAATGTCCCTGCGGCACCGGCACGGCATCCTGCGTGATCAATTGCGAGCGCACATAACCGAAAACGAAGGAGCCGGTGGCGAGCGTGACGAAGATCGCCGGCACGTCGGCATAGGCGACGAGAAAGCCGTTCAGCAGGCCGATGGCGAGCACGCCAGCCAGCACATAGGCGAGGGCCAACCCGTCTGGCGTTCCCGAATTCAGCAGTTGCAGATACCAGGCGACCGACATCGCCATGATCGCCACCGCCGACAGGTCGATACCCCGGCCGATGATGACGACCGCCATGCCGAGCGCCAGAATGCCCAACACCGACACCGAGCGCACGATGGCGACGAGATTGTTCGGGTCGATGAACCCCGGCAAGCCGATCGCGGCGGCAGCGAACAGCACCACCGCGATGGCAAAGACAATGCCTTCCTGATTCAGGCGCCTGAAACTCGGCCAGCCGATCGCGTTCATTGTCTCGCCCCGATGACAGCGCTGCCATCCCGAAAAAACGAAAGCTAATCGGCTCAGCACCAACTCGTCAAATGAATCCGCGTTCAGAACCGCGGCTGGCAGCGATAATTGTCGAGTGGACGCATTGATTGCCGAAACTGGCGCAATGCGCGGAAACTCAAGCATTTTTGGCAATTCGTTGCGCCGACGAAGTTGCCGGCGAAAGCTCCGCTCCAAGAGCAGAGCAAGAGGTGGAATTTCTGTCTGCGGCAGGCAGGAAAGACGCGGTCAATTCTCCGGCGAATGACCCGAAACCTCGCCACCCGCGGTCGGCGGCAGCGCCAGAAAACGAAACGAGGCGACGAGCCCGATCACGCCGATGATCAGGAAGGCGATTCGGAAATCGACGAGGTCGAGCGCCGGCCCGCTCCTGGCGATCTGCGACAGGTTGAGGATGGCTGCCGCCACCGCGACGCCGAACAGCATCGCCACTTGCTGCAGCATCGAGGACAGCGTCGCCGCCGAGCTGCGTTGTTGCGCGCCGATATCGGCGAAGGCCAGCGTGTTGAGCGCGGTGAACTGCATCGAGCGCGACAGGCCGGCGATCAGCATCAGCGCCACGACCAGCACTTGTGGCGTCTGCGGCGAGATCGCCGCGCAGGCCATGATCGCCAATGAGGCGATCACCCCGTTGATGACCAGCACCGAGCGGAAGCCGAAGCGCCGCAGCGTCGGCGTCGTCACCGCCTTCATGCCGAGATTGCCGAGAAAGTAGGCGAGGATCATCATGCCGGCATCGACCGGGCTCAAGCCGAAGCCGAGCTGGAACAGCAGCGGCAGCAGGAACGGCGTGGCGTTGATCGCCACCCGGAAAATGGTGCCGGCCGCAAGCGTCGAGATGGCGAAGGTCAACACCCCAAAGGCCGAGAGGTCGAGCAGCGGGTGCGGCGCGCGACGGAGATGCCGCACCGCCAGCCAGCCGACGAGGATCCCGGCGGCAAGCAGCGCCACAGTCGGCAAGATGCCGTCTTCCGGATGCGCAATGCGCTCGAGGCCGTAGAGCAATGCCGCGAGCCCGATCGACGTCAGCACAAACCCTGGCCAGTCGAGCGGCCTCGTCTCGGCTTCACGATCACCCGGAATGAAGCGGGCGACCAGCGCCAGTCCCGCCACTCCGAGCGGTATGTTGATGAAGAAATTCCAGTGCCAGGACAGATAAGTGGTGATGAAGCCGCCAAGCACCGGCCCGACCACTGGCGCGAACAATGCCGGCCATGTGATCAGCGCGGTGGCGTCGATCAGCTCGGACTTCGACGCGTTGCGCAGCACGAGGATGCGGCCAACCGGCGTCATCAATGCGCTGCCCAGGCCCTGCACGGCGCGTGCGGCAACGAACTCGGTCAGGTTCTGCGACACGCCGCAGACGATCGAAGCCAGCGTGAACAGGGCGATCGCGATGAGAAAAATGTTGCGCGCGCCAAAACGATCGGCGAGCCAGCCCGACAGCGGCACGAACACCGCCATGGTCAGCATGTAGACGGTGATGCCGATGCTCATCGCCACCGCCGGCACGCCGAAGGATTGGCCCATCTGCGGCAGTGAGGTCGAGATGATCGTCGAATCCAGCAGCTGCATGAAGAAGGCAACGGCGACGATCAGCGCCACGCGCCGCGCCTGGCGCGCCGGCGTTGTTACCGATGATTGGGGTGAGGCTTCGTTTTCGGGGATGGCCGTCATGCGCTGACTGTCCAAAGGGGATTTCCACCGGCAACCGCACAATTTGTCCGGCAAATCGATGACGCGCCGGTTTGAACAGCATTTGGGCGGCTTCGTCCAGACAATGCGCCAACAAACTTTCGTGTCGCCTCGCGGCCTGTTATGGGATGAATGGGCTGCCTGGGGACCGCGCACGCATGAAGCCTATCTACATCGATTACCTCAACGCCCTCGATATCGATGCCCTTGCCATGACCGATGCCGAGATCATCGACGCGGTGGAGGCTGGTCTGGTCGCCCAAGGCAACGGCCAGACGGTCATCGAACCGCGCGTCCATCTCGAGCCGGATCCGTCCTTCCATGGCCATTTCAACGTCTTGCGCGGCTACGTCGCGCCGCTCGACACCGCCGGCGTCAAGATCGTCGGCGACTATGTCGACAACTACCTGCATGGCCTTCCATCAGAATTCGGCATTCTCAATCTGTTCGATCCGCGCACCGGCACGCCGCGCGCAATTCTCGACGCTACCGTCATCACCGACATGCGCACCGGCGCCGTCACCGCCATCGGCGCCAGACATCTGGCCAGAAAAACATCCAAGGTCCTCGGCCATATCGGGGCGCGCGGCACCGCCTACTGGAACGTGCGCCTACTCGACCATCTCTTCGATTTCGACGAGATTCGCGTGCATTCGCGCCGGCCGGAAAGCCGCGACGATTTTGCCGCCAAACTGTCCGCCGATCTCGGCAAGAAGGTCATGGCGGTGGCCGACTGGAAGAGCTGCGTCGAAGGCGCCGACATAGTCGTCGAGGCATCGCGGCTGCCGGAACCGCAGCCGTTGCTGAAGACCGAATGGATCAAGCCGGGCGCGCTGGTGGTGCCCTATGGTACGATGAGCGCGGTGGAGCTATCCTTGACCGACATCATGCAGAAAATGGTCGTCGACGATTGGGGTCAGTGCAAGGGCGGCAAGTTCGGCTCGCTGCGCGCGCATGTCGAGACCGGACGGCTGAGCGAAAAGACGCTGCATGCCGAACTCGGCAAGATCGCCGCGGGGCTGAAACCGGGACGACAGAGCGACGACGAAACGATCCTGTTCTGGCATCGCGGCCTGTCGCTCTCCGACATTGCGCTGGGCAAAGCGATGCTGGCCAAGGCGCAGGCGCAAGGCATCGGCCAGAGGCTGCGCTTCGCATGAACGCGCTCGTCCTCTCAGGAGCTGGCATCAGCATCGAGGACGTCGCCAGCGTCGCCCGCGACGGCCGCAAGGTCGAGGTGGCGCCGGCCATCATCGAGAAACTCGACAAAGCGCGCAAAGTGCTCGACCAGGCCGCCGCTGCCGGCCAGCCGGTCTATGGGCTCAACACCGGGCTCGGCGCCAATCTCGAGACCTCGGTCAACGGCGACGCCGGCGCCTTCCAGCGCCAGCTTTTGGACGGGCGCAGCGGCGCGGTTGGCGACTCGCTGCCGCAGGAAATCGTGCGCGCGACGATGCTGGCCCGCGCGGCGATGCTCTCAGTCGGCGGTTCGGGCATTTCGGTCGGGGTTTTTACCGCGCTCGTCGAGGCGCTCAATGCCGGCGTCCATCCGGTGATGCCATCGCTAGGCTCGATCGGCGCCGGCGACCTGGTGCTGATGGCAGCGCTCGGCCGCATGCTGACCGGCGACGGTGAAGCCGACTATCAGGGCCGGCGTATGCCGTCGGCCAAGGCCATGATGTTGGCCCGCCTGACCCCGATCAGCCTGGCGCCCAAGGACGGGCTGTCGCTCATCAACGCTTCCGCCGTGTCCACCGGCAGCGGCGCGCTGGCGGTCGCCGACGCGCTGTCTGCCTTGATGCAACAGCAGCAGGCCGGCGCGCTGACCATGGAAGCCATCGGCGCCAACCAGACGATCCTCGATCCGCGCCTGCACGCGGCACGGCCGGCCGCCTGCCAGCAGGTGGCGGCGAAGGAGTTGCGCGAGTTGCTGGCGCGACACGAGCCGCCTGCGCCGACAACCCTACAGGACCCGCTGTCGATCCGCTGCATGCCCTCGATCCATGGCGCGTTGATCCATGCGATCGATCAGGCGAGACAAGCCGTCGAGATCGAGCTCAACGCCGCCGCCGACAACCCGCTGGTGATGGGCGACGACGAACTTGTTCTATCGACCGGCAATTTCCACACCGCCTCGCTGGCGCTGGCCTTCGAGACGCTCGGCCTGGCGATCGCTCAAACGGCTGCCGCCTGCGCCGCCCGCTTCATCCAGCTCACCGGCTCAGGCCGCAACGGCCTGCCCAAATATCTCTCCCCGGCCGGCGGCGCCTCGGCCGGTTTCGTGCCGCTGCAAAAGACGGTGACGGCGATCCTGGCCGCCATCCGCCACAAGGCCAATCCGGTGATGCTCGATTTCCTGCCCGTCTCCGAAGGCGTCGAGGACCACGCGACGCAAACCCTTCTCGCCATTTCGAAATGCGCCGAGATGATCGGGCTTTGGCGGCGGCTTGTTGCCCTGGAATTGATGGCCGCGGCGCAGGCGGTCGACGTGCGCGAAGGACTGGCGCTGGCGCCGGCTACCGGCGTGATCCATGCAGCGGTACGCGTGCTCGTCCTGCCGCTCAGGGAAGACCGGCCGCTCGGCATCGACGCCGAGACCCTCTACGCCACGCTCGCCAATGGCAGATGGCAGGCGTAGCCGGCCGCGCTTCCTTCAAGCCACGCCATCGACCTTGTTCAGGAACAGGCGAAGCTGCTGCGGGTCCATATGCACGACGTGCCTGTCTTCGGGATAGGCGAGGCTGTTGACGTCTGCGACATATTCCGAGAACGCGGCGATGCGCTCCGCCTGCAAGCGATCATATTCGGCGGCGAAATTGCGATAGACCTTGGAGTGACGAGGCATGTGACCACGGTTCTGGCCAAGAATGTCGTCGGCGAACAGATATTGCGCGTCGCAGCCGGTGCCCGCCCCCATCGACAGCATGATCAGCGACGTCCGCTCCGAGATCGCTTTCGCCACCTCGACCGGAACCACCTCGATCTCGGCGCCGATGGCGCCGGCGGCCTCATACTGCTTCACCGCCTCGAAGATCTGCATAGCGGTATCGGCGGTCTTGCCGACCGCCTTGAAGCCGCCCGTCCAGGTCGCACGGGAAGGAATGAGGCCGACATGGCCGATTACCGGTATGGCGTCATCGGCCAGCCGCTTGACGGTGGCAAAGCCGGCGCTGCAATAGACCGCGTCGGCACTCGCCTTGTAGAGCCGGAACGCCCAGCGGATAAAATCATCGGCGGTGCCGATCTCATAAAAATTCTCGCCCGGCATGGTGAACAGGCTGGGCGCCGCATCGCGATACTGCGGATTAAGCATCAGTTCCGGCGGCACCGAAACGATGTCGACCCCTGCCCGCTCGGCGGCCTCGGCCTCGTCCATCGTCATCACGCGCAGCATGGTCAACTGGCGCTTGCCCTTCATGGCACGCAAATCCGCCACCGTCGGTCTTTTCCGGCTCATCTAGGAAGTTCCCCTTGTTGCCTGCCACGGTAGGATAACCACTATACCGACCTCGACCTATCCCGCTTGTGCTATTCAGCAGCCGCCGACATATCGATCCCGTGGAAGTCGCGCTTTTCTTGCCAGCTGTCGTCATCATCGCCCCGGCAGCAGGCGTGCGGCACGCCGGAGCCGGCGCAGCCGAGAGGCCTCTGCTCAAGGATGTAGCGCATAGGCGCGCACGCCGGCCAAGGGCGATCACATTATTTCCCATCAGTATCGCAGATGGAAAGTGACGTCGCCACGACCTTCGGCACCTATCCGGCGATCAGCACCGTGCTCTCAGGCGACCAGCGCAACACCACGTCCTGCCCCTCAGCCAGCCTTTCAATGCCGGTGTTCTGGACGATGACCTTCAGCGTCTGTCCGGCCCGTTCGACGAAATAGGTGCTGTTGTTGCCGGCAAAGATGCGCTTGGAAACCTGGCCCTTGAGCATGTTGGCATTGACCGCATCCGGCGCCCCCGCATCGGTGGCGATGCGGATGCGTTCGGGCCGCACCGCGCAGCTAGCCTTGGCGCCGGCGGCGAGCCTTGCACCGGCGCCTGCAGCAATCGACGTGCCGTCGGCCAGGCGGATGCCGCTGCCGGTGGTGTCACCGCGAAAGATGTTGGCGTCGCCGAGGAAGGTGGCAGCGAACTCGCTCTTCGGGCTGTCGTAGATATCCTCGGGCGGCCCTTCCTGCACCAGCCTGCCGTCGCGCAAGATGCCGATGCGGTCGCTCATCGTCAGCGCCTCTTCCTGGTCGTGGGTGACGAAGATGGTGGTGATGCCGATCTCGCGCTGGATGCGCTTGAGCTCGATCTGCATGTCGACACGCAGCGCCTTGTCGAGTGCACCGAGCGGCTCGTCAAGCAAAAGCACACGCGGCTTGGTGACGATGGCCCGCGCCAGCGCGACGCGTTGCCGCTGGCCGCCCGACAGCTGGTGCGGCCGGCGGCCGCCGAGCTTGCCGAGCTGCACGAGGTCGAGCGCACGCTGCACTTCGCTGGCAATGACCGCCTTGGCCTCGCCGCGCACCGACAGGCCGAAGGCGACATTGTCGGCGACGCTCATATTGGGAAACAGCGCATAGTTCTGGAACACCATGCCGATCTGTCGCTTTTCGACCGGCACGCGTTCCACACTTTCACCGCCGATGGCGATGCGGCCGGTATCAGGGAAATCGAACCCGGCGATCTGTCTGAGCAGCGTGGTCTTGCCGCTGCCGGAGGGACCAAGCAGCGCATAAAAACCGCCATCGGCGAAATCGATGGAYACATCGTCCAGCGCCTTGTGCGCCCCAAAACTGCGCGAGACATTCGATACCTGGACGCCGGCCATTATTTCTCTCCGCCGAATTTGAAGAACCGCGCCGTGAGCAGCATCAGCGCCATCGACACGGCGATGATGATCGTCGAGACCGCGTTGATCTCGGGCGTAAAGCCTTTGCGGATCGCGGCGTAGATTTCGACCGGCAGCGTCGTCTCGCCCGGCGTCGACAGGAAGTAGGACACGACGAACTGGTCGAACGACACCGCAAAGGCGAACAGCCCGCCGGCGATGACGCCGGGCATGATCCACGGCAAGGTCACACGCCGTGTCACTTGCCACTGGTTGGCGCCGAGTGAGCGCGCCGCCTCTTCCAGCTCCGGCGCAAAGGTCTGCAGCCGGGCCGAGACGACGACGATGACATAGGGCAGCGCCAGCGCCACATGGCCGAGCAGGATCGCATGCGCGCCACGGCCGATGCCGACGCCGAAGAAGAAGATCAGCATCGCCGTGCCGGTGATCAGCCACGGAATGGCGATCGGCGGAAACAGCAGCGCCTGCAGGAGTTTCTTGCCGCGAAATTCATAGCGAAACAGCGCGAGCGACGCCGCCGAGCCGAGCACCGTGGAGATGATGGTGGTGATGACGGCGATCTCGACGCTGTTCCAGGTCGCGGCGATGATCTGGTCGTTCTGCCACAGCGAACTGTACCACTCCGTCGTCCACTCGAACGGCAATTGGTAGAAGGGCGAGACGTTGAACGACATCAGCGCCATGATGATGATCGGCAGATAGAGGAAGGCGAGCAGCAGTCCGATGTAGAGGCGGCCGAGTCCTTCGAGGATGCGGGTCGTCGCCATCACGCAGCCCTCTTCAGCACCGGCGAGGCCACGGCCAGGATGACCAGCACGACGGCCAGCAGGATGAAGGACAGTGCTGCCCCCAGCGGCCAGTTGAAGACGGCGACGAACTGGTCCTCGATGATCGTGCCGTAGAAGGTGCCGGTGCGTCCGCCAAGGATGCGCGGCTCCATGAATGAACCAACCACCGGCACGAAGATCAGTGCCGCGCCGGCGACCAGACCCGGCATCGACAGCGGGATGATGACCCGCTTCAGCACCTGCAGCCGCGAGGCGCCGAGCGAGCGTCCGGCCTCGATCAACGAGTCGTCGATGGCTTGCAGCGTGAGGTAGCAGGTCAGCACCATATAGGGCACATAGGAGTGCACCAGCCCGATGATGACGGCGGGGTAGGAATACATGAGGTCGATGTTGATCTTGAACGGCAGCACCGCGTTGAGCGCGGTGTCGAGAATGCCGCCTTCGCGCAGCACCATCGCCCAGGAGAAGATCCGCACCAGTCCATTCGACCAGAACGGCAGGATGACAAGCAGGAAGATCGCCTCGCGGCTGCGCCCCTTCAGCACCTTGGCCAGCACATAGGCGGCGGGGTAACCGATGACGACACACCACAAAGTCACCTCGAGCCCGAGCCTGAGCGAGGCCAAAAGCAGCGTCAGATACAGCCCTTGCGAGAAGAAGGCGGCGTAGTTGTCAAGCGTGAATGCCCACGCCTTGGCCGATAGCGGCAGCTCGGTCATGAACGAGAAGAAGACCATGGCCGACAGCGGCAGGAAGATCGCCACCGTCAGCCACAGATAGGCTGGGAGGAGCAAAGGCAGAGCCGATCTCAGCCCGCTACGCGATGCGACCGCGCCCTGTACTGCCATGATACCCTCCTCCCCAGGATTGAAGGACCAGCCGGCGCGAACCGCCGGCTGGTCCGGATGTGAGTTTTACTTCACGTCGACCTTCAGCTGCTGCCACAGCGCCAGATAGGCTTCGCGCTGGGCGTCGGTGACCGGCGCCTGGAACTGGATGCGCTTGGCGACCTCGGGATCACCCATGACCTTGCGGTTGAAGGCATCTTCCGGAAGTGCGGCGACCGCCTTGGTGTTGGCCGAGACCGGGGCGCCAACCTTGGTCACCCATTCGACATAGAATTTCGGGTCGATCATGTAATTGATGAAGGCTTCGGCGCCCGCAACGTTCTTGGAGCCGGCAGGAATGGAAAAGGCATCGAGCCAGGCGACGGCGCCTTCCTGTGGCACGACCAGCGAGACCGGCAGCTTGAAATGCGTCTTGGCGCGGTCGGCCGAGCCGCTCCAATAGGTGCCGATGTCGATCTGGTTGGAAGCCACCATCTGGTTCCAGTCGTTCTCCGAACTCCAGAAGGTCTTGATCTGCGGCATCAGCGAGGTCAGCTTCGTCTTGACCGCATCCATGTCCTTGATGTCGTTGATATTCTGACCGGTGGCGATGGCGCCGAACTGCACCGCTTCGACGGCGTCGTCGCGGATGACCACACGCCCCTTGTGGGCGGGGTCCCACATCTCGGCGATGGAGGTCGGCGGCTTGTCGAAGGACTTCTCGTTGATGGCAAGCGCGGTCAGGCCCCACACCCACGGCACGCCATAGACCTTGCCGTCATGGTCGAGCATCGGCGAGCCGGATTTGTCCGAGCTGATGTCGGCATAGTTCGGCAGCTTCGACACGTCGATCGGCTGGATCAGTTTTTCCGCCATCGCCTGGTCGTTGAAGGCAGCGTTGATCATGACGACGTCGTAGAGGCCCGGATTGGTCCGGATCTTGGTCAGCATTTCCTGTTCGGAATTGAAGAAGTCGTTGACGACCTTGTTGCCGGTCGCCTTTTCGAAAGCCGCGACGGCCCATGGCTCGTCGGTGCCGTAACCCTTCCAGTTGAGCACGTGCACTTCGTCGGCCCTGGCGGCAAACGCAAGGGCGGAGGTAAAGACGGCGGTCGCCGTCAAGAGAGCAGTCAGTTCAGGCATGCGCATGGTTTTGTTCCTCTCTTTGTTTGCCCGGTTCCGGGCTTTTTAGGCATTGGCCTCTTGGTTCCGGCCAGGCGCGCGCGCTGTGGCATGGCTCAGGAATGTCTGGATTTCTTGGTCGCTCGGCGCCGAAGAGCCGCCATGGCGGGTGACCGACAGGGCCGCCGCCGCGTTGGCGTAGCGCGCCGCCTCGAAGGGCGGCATGCCGCGCGACAGCGCGCTGACGAAGGCGCCGATATGGCTGTCGCCGGCGCCGTTGGTGTCGATGGCGGCGACCTTGAAGCCGGGAATGATTTGCGCGGTTCCGTTGGCCAGCCGCACAAAGCAGCCCCTGGCGCCGGCGCGGATGACGACGCCCGCTGCCCCAGGGCAATGGTCGGTCAGCAGCCTTGCCGCGAGCACCTCGACATCGCCTGTGCCGGCGATCTCGGCGGCTTCCGTGGTGTTGCAGCTCAGCCATGTCGTGCGGCCAAGCACCCGCGACAGGATGGGACGCGGAATGTCTGAAATGATCGGCGTCGGATCGAAGACGAAAGGAATGTTTCCCGGCAGCGCTTCGATCCAGTCGGTCAGCGCCTCGCGGCTTGCGGGATAGCTCAGCGTGTAGCCGGAGGTGAACACCCAATCATCAGGCACGACCGACACCGGTTGCATCATGTCGAGGCTGAGCACGCTCTCTGCACCTGGCCACGACACGAAGGTGCGTTCGGCATCGCTCGAGATCATGGCGACGCAATTGCCGCTGTCCATCAACGGCGATGGCGGCGTCAGCGTCTCGATGCGCTCGGAGGCGAAGGCGGCGCGCAAAAAGTCGCCGTTAGGCCCGCTGCCGAGTTGGCCACCGAAGACAACCGTCATACCGGTGCGGCTGGCCGCAACCATCATGTTGAAGCCCCCGCCGGCGACCTGGGCAAAGCTCGACGCCGTCTTTTCCATGCCGGGCGCCGGCAGAGCGTCGATACGGTAGACATAGTCGACCACCGCACTGCCGATATGGACGAGACGCCCGCTCATGCCGCAGCGTCCTTGCCGGTCTTCGCCAGCCGCGCCGCGACAAGATCGGCGGCAAGCAGGCGAACCTCCGATAGGTCGATGCCCCTAAGCTTGGCGATATGCTGTTGCGGCAGCTTGGAGAAACCTGTGCAGGCGCCGGCCATACCGGCCGCGATGGCGCCGATCGTGTCGGTGTCGCCGCCGAGATTGGCGCTGATGACCGCCGCTTGCCATGGATCGCCGCCTGATATCTCCAGCACCGCAAAGGCCGCCGGCACCGATTCCTGGCTGGCGACGCCGGTGCCGACGAGATCGACGATCAGCTTGATGCCGTCAGCGACGGATTTGCCGCGGACGAGGTCTCTGGCCCACGCAATGCGCGCGGCGATATCGCCGCCGGTGGTCCAGTGGCCGAGGGCCGCGCCGCGCTGCGCCGCCAGGACGGCTTGATCCGAAGCAGCGCGCCAGTCGCCACCGGCAGCGCCGCAGCTGACGGCGGCAGCAACGGCAGCCGCCGAGGCAATGGCGATCGAGGTGTTGTGCGTGGCACGGCAGGTTTCCGCCACCTTGGCGACCAGCGCGTCGAGCGGCGCCAGTGGCATCATGATGCCGACCGGCGCGATGCGCATGGCCGCACCATTGGTGTCGCCGCTGCGCCCCGCTTCCTCAGGCGGCACCCCGTCATTGATGGCGTCGATGGCGCGCTTGGTCGATGGTCCCAAAAGGTCGTAGCTGCCGCGCGCCTTGACGTCGCGCTCCCAGTCGAGCAGCGCGTTGACCCAGCGCCTGTGGTCGAATTGGTCGCCGGAGTCGACCAGGATGCGGCCGAGCAGCAGCGCCTGTTCGGTATCGTCGGTGATGGTTCCTGATGCCATGCCCTTTGACACCGGATGGTCGGCGTTCGGGGCGACGAAATCCTCGACATGACCGTAGAGTTCGGCGATGCGGGCCGGCGACAAAAGCTGCGTCGGCATGCCGAGCGCATCGCCGATCGCGCCACCGATCAGCGCGCCCATCGCCCGGTCGATCATTGCGGCGGAAGCTTTGTCCGACATCCTCAGAATTCCATATGCAGCGCGAAATGCGCCGGGTTGAGCAGGCTGGTGACATATTCGATCGGCCGCCCGTCGGCGGCACGCGTCAGCCGGCGGCCGCGCAGGAAAGGCGTGCCCAGCGGACAGGACAGGATGGCGGCGTCCTCGGCGTTCAGCATTTCGATCTCGACCCACTCCTCGCCATGGTCGGGCACGAGCCCGGCGTCGCGCAGCGTCTGGTGCAGGGACCCCTCGCGCAGGCCGCGCAGCGGTACATCTTCGAGCTCGGGCGACAGCGGCAGGCGGCTGCGCTCGATGGAGATGGCATGGCCGTCATCGGCGTTGGTGCGCACCCGATCGACGGCGATGAAGAACGGATTTTCAATGCCGAGCCGCGCCGCAAGATCGGCATCCTCGATGACCTCGAGCCGCAAGGTCCGGGTCTGGGCATTGGCGCCGGCATTGGCCAGTGCGCGCGACCAGCCGATGCTGTCGTCGACCGGCATGCCGTCGAAAGTGACGAAGGAGCCGATGCCGACCTTGGTGGTGATCAGCCCACGGCTCGACAGTTCCTCAAGACCTTTGCGGACGGTGTTGCGGCTGACGGAAAAGCGCTGGACGAGTTCATTCTCGCTCTGCAGGCGATCGCCGAAACCGAGCACGCCGGAGCGTATTTCCTGCTCGAGAACGGTCGCGATCTGTTCGGGCTTGCCCGCTCCGGGAGACAACAGAGCCGCACGACGCTTCATATTGATACCTGTTCAATATACCTGTTCAGTCCTGTTCAGTAACTGATGTGAACGGTGACGTCAATTGCGAGTTGCCGCGAAACGATCTGCGGTCTCTTACGCTGCCGTCGGTCGCTTCCCACATCCGGATAGAGCGCATGGACCAGGTCGCGGATCGCATCCTGTGCGAGATGCTTCTTCGATGATCGCGGTGGTCTATAAATTAAAGTTGACTCGAGATATCATGTTTTAATATGTGACCCGTCATGGCGGCATCGAGCCGGTTCGCCAACTTGCGCACCAGGCTCGATTTGGACTGGCAGGCAGGCTCGGAGGTTGAGCATGACGGAAGCATCGGCAAGCGGACTGACCTGCGAGGCGCGGCTGAACCTGCGTCATCTCCCGCACTACATCGACCGCATCAGCGACAGGCTGCAAAGCTTCGAAGCCGATGCGACGCAGGACGGCCAGCGGCTCGACTTCCGCTTCGCCTTTGGCGGCGCCTCCTTCGACATGGAGCGGCTGGTGATGCGCGCCAGTGCCGCCGACCGCGATGGCCTCGCCCGCATCAAGGACCTGCTCGCCACCGCGGTCGAAGTCTATGCCAAGGACGAAAACCCGGAGATCGTCTGGACCGGCGATCTCGCCGGCGAGACGCGCCTCGCGCAGTTTCGTGAGATGGTGGTGACCGATGTCACCGACCTCACCCCACATATGCGCCGCATCCGCCTCGCCGGCGAGGATCTCTCCCGTTTCGCCAAATTCGGCGGCATGCACATCCGCATACTGTTCCCGACCAGGCAGGTGCCAGATCCGCTCTGGCCGGTCCTCGGCGGCAATGGCTTGCCGGTCTGGTCGTCGGACGACAGGCGCCCGGTGGCGCGCGTCTACACCATCCGCAGGCTCGACGTGGACAAGGGTATTGTCGACGTCGATTTCCTCATCCATCCCGGCGACAGCGTCGGCTCGGCCTGGGCCGCGCAAGCTGCACCCGGCATGAAAATCGGCATTATGGGGCCGGTCGGCCGCCCGGTGCGGCAAGCCTCCTGGTATCTGATGGGCGCCGACGAAACCGGCCTGCCGGCGCTTGCCCGATTGCTGGAGACGCTGCCTGCCGAGACCAAAGGCGTTGCCTTCGTCGAGGTCGCCGATGATGGCGAACGACAGGAGATCGAAAACGCCACCGGCATCGAATTGCACTGGCTGGCGAGAAACGGCGTGCCGGCCGGCACCGATGAGAGACTGGCGCGCGCCGTTCAGTCGGTGGCATGGCCGCAGACCGGTTCGGCCTTCGGCTGGTTTGCGGCGGAAGGGGCCGCCGCAAAAATCGTTCGCGAATATTGGCGCGGCACGCTGGCTCTCGGTCGCGACGAAACACTGGCTGCCGCCTATTGGCGGCGCGGCGCCGCGGGATTGATGGCCAACTGATCTCGCTTCGTCAGACGAAGAAAAACTCCTCGATGCGCTGTTTCGCAGCGAGCAGTGCTGGCAATATTTTGCTCTCCATTTCCGCAACCGAGAACAGCGCCGACTGGGTCGAGACATTGATCGCCGCCACGGTTCGCCCGGTACGATCGGTGATCGGCACGGCAATCGAACGCAGGCCAAGTTCCAGCTCTTCATCGACGATGGCGAAACCATCCGCTTTCGCCTTGGCGATGGCTTCGGCAAGCGATCGCCTGTCGGTGATCGTCTTCGATGTGCGTCTGTCGATCTTTGCCTGGGCAAGGAATGCCTGCAGTTCGTCGGGCGCAAGGCCGGCAAGCAGGATCCGCCCCATCGAGGTGCAATGCGCTGGCAGCCTGGTGCCGACATCGAGCGACACGCTGAGGATGCGCCGGCCCGGCACGCGCGCGACATAGACGACATCCTCACCCGACAGCACCGCCGCATTGCAGGCCTCGTCGAATTGCCCGGCCACCTCGCGCAGGATCGGCGCTGCGAAGGTCCACAGCGAAGCGCCGCCGAGCCAGGTGCGCGCGACAGTCAGCAGGCGCGGCGACAATGAAAACAACCGCGCGGACTGCGTCGCATAACCGGTGGCCACCAGCGTCAGCAGGAACCGGCGCGCGCCGGCGCGCGTCAATCCCGCCTCCTCCGCCATTTCGGTCAGCGTCATGCCGGCGGGATGCCTGGCCAGTATCTCCATGACCGCAAGCCCGCGCTCGAGCGAACCGACATGGTCACGCGAAGCGCCTTCATCGTCCATGCCGCCTCCGCAGGATTGACTCGACATCAATGCTCGTCGTAAAAGTATCTCATATAAAACATATGTTCGCAATACGAACTTTTTGGATGCTGGAGTTCCTGCGATGGTCAAATTCCTGCCGCTCAGCCAGGCCGTGGCCGAGAACCTGCATGATGGCGATACGGTCGCATTCGAGGGCTTCACCCATCTGATCCCGACGGCGGCGGCGCATGAAGCGATCCGCCAGGGATTTCGCGACCTGACACTGATCCGCATGACCCCCGACCTGATCTACGACCAGATGATCGGCATGGGCATGGCGAAGAAGATCATCTTCTCCTATGTCGGCAATCCCGGCGTCGGCCTGTTGCGGCGCGCCCGCGATGCCATCGAGAACGGTTTTCCGCGCACCATCGAGATCGAGGAGCACAGCCATGCCGGCATGGCCAATGCCTATGAGGCAGGCGCGGCCGGCCTGCCCTGCGCCGTCTTCCGCGGCTATCGCGGCGCCGGCCTGGCGGCGGTCAACCCGAACATCAAATCAGTTACGTGCCCGTTCACCGGCGAAGAGCTTGCCGCAGTTCCCTCGATCCGTCCCGATGTCACGTTCATCCACGCGCAGAAGGCGGACAAGAAAGGCAATGTGCTGGTCGAGGGTATCATCGGCATCCAGAAGGAAGCCGTGCTGGCGGCCAAGCGCGCGGTGGTGACGGTGGAAGAAGTGGTCGACAATTTCGACGATCTGCACCCCAATTTGACCGTGCTGCCGCGCTGGACGATCGCAGCGATTTCAGTCGTGCCCGGCGGCTCGCACCCGTCCTACGCGCATGGCTACTACGCGCGTGACAATGCCGCCTATCTGGAATGGGACGACATCGCCGCCGACCGTGAAAAATTCCAGGCGTGGATGCAGGCGAACGTCATCGAGAAGGGCGCCGACGAGTTCGCGGCCAGGGTCGAGCATCTGAGGAAAGCGGCATGAGCGACAATCAAAACCCCATGGGCTTCACCTCCAACGAGATGATGACCATCGCCGCCAGCCGCGCACTCGGGAACGACGATGTCTGCTTCGTCGGCATCGGTGCGCCGTCCGCTGCCTGCAACGTCGCGCGGCTGACGCATGCGCCCGACATCACGCTGATCTACGAAAGCGGCACCATCGGCACTGCGCCGGACGTGCTGCCGCTGTCGATCGGCGACGGCGAACTCTGCGAAACCGCCATCACCACCGTCGCGGTGCCGGAGATGTTCCGCTACTGGCTGCAAGGCGGCCGCATCTCGATCGGCTTCCTCGGTGCTGCCCAGCTCGACAAGTTCGGCAACATCAACACCACGGTCATTGGCAATTATCTTCACCCGAAGACCCGGCTTCCCGGTGGCGGCGGTGCGCCGGAGATCGCGACGTCGTCGAAGGAAGTCTACATAACCATGGCGCAGACCAAGCGCGGCATGGTCGAGAAGATCGACTTCTTCACCTCCTTCGGCCATGGCGAGGGCGGCGACCATCGAAAACGTCTCGGCATCGATACCGCTGGGCCGACGCTGCTGATCACCGACCTCGCCATCTGGAAGCCGGATCCGGTGACCAAGGAATTCACCGTGGTGTCGCTGCATCCCGGTGTCTCGCGCCTTGAGGTGCAGGAGACCTGTGGCTGGATCGTAAAGTTCGCCGAGGCGCTTGACGAAACACCGGCGCCAAGCGAACTCGAACTGAAGACATTGCGCGACCTGCAGGCCCGCACCAAGGCGGCGCATGAGGGGACCGGAAAAGCAAAGGCTGCATGACATGGCCGAGGCCTATATCTGCGACTACATCCGCACGCCGATCGGTCGCTTCGGCGGCTCACTGTCATCGGTCCGCGCCGACGACCTCGGCGCGATCCCCCTGAGAGCTTTGGTCGAACGCAATCCCGGCATCGACTGGCAAGCGGTCGACGATGTCGTCTATGGCTGCGCCAACCAGGCCGGCGAGGACAACCGCAATGTGGCGCGCATGTCCCTGCTGCTGGCCGGGCTGCCCCAGGATATCTCCGGCTCGACCGTCAATCGCCTCTGCGGCTCCGGCATGGATGCCATCATCATCGCCGCCCGCGCCATCAAATCAGGCGAAGCCGAGCTGATGATCGCAGGCGGCGTCGAGTCGATGAGCCGCGCCCCCTTCGTCATGCCGAAAGCCGACACGGCGTTTTCGCGCAATGCAGAGATCTACGACACCACCATCGGCTGGCGTTTCGTCAATCCGCTGATGAAGAAGCAGTATGGCGTCGATTCCATGCCGGAGACCGGCGAGAACGTGGCGGAAGACTTCGCCGTCTCCCGTGCGGACCAGGATGCCTTTGCCGTGCGTAGCCAGGACAAGGCGGTCGCGGCACAAGCCAGTGGCCGGCTGGCGAAGGAGATCACCCCGGTGACGATCCCGCAGCGCAAGGGCGACGGGGTTGTTGTCTCGAAAGACGAGCACCCTCGCGCGGGCACGACGGTCGAGTCGCTGGCCAAACTGCCGACACCGTTCCGGCAAGGCGGTACGGTCACCGCCGGCAATGCCTCCGGCGTCAATGACGGCGCCGCGGCGCTGATCGTCGCCTCGGACGCGGCGGTGAAGAAATACAGCCTGACGCCGATCGCCCGCATCCTCGGCGGTGCAGCCGCCGGCGTCGCGCCGCGCATCATGGGCATCGGCCCGGCACCGGCGACGAAAAAACTGTGCGCCCGCCTCGGCCTGACGCCGCAACAGTTCGATATCGTCGAGCTCAACGAAGCCTTTGCCTCCCAGGGCATCGCGGTGCTGCGCCAACTCGGCATCGCCGAGGATGCCGGGCACGTCAACCCGAATGGCGGCGCCATCGCCCTCGGCCACCCGCTCGGCATGTCGGGCGCGCGCATCACCGGAACGGCGGCGCTGGAGCTGCGCGAAAGCAGCGCCAGATACGCGCTCGCCACCATGTGTATTGGCGTCGGCCAGGGCATCGCGATCGCCCTGGAACGGGTTTGACGGCGCTCGGAGGGTGTGTTGAGATTCAGGTCAGGCCGAGCCGAAAATGGCTGATACCGAGAACCGGAGCGGAGCGTACTTTTCGTACGTGAGCACCGGAAGCGCAGGTATCAGCCATTTGCAGGCCGGCATCACCTGAATATCGGCACAGCCTAGTAGGGCAGGCCGACATAGTTCTCCGCCAGCGCGGTCGCCGCCGCTTGCGAGTGCACGAGATAGTCGAGCTCGGCTTCCTGGATGCGCTGGCCGAAGTCGCCGGTGTCAGGGAAGCGGTGCAGCATCGTCGTCATCCACCAGGAAAAGCGCACCGCCTTCCACACCCGCGCCAGCGCCTTGCCAGAGTAGGCATCGAGTCCTGCTCGTGACTTCTCCCGATAGAATTCACCAAGCCCGGCAAAGAGATAGCGCACGTCGCTGGCAGCAAGGTTGAGGCCTTTGGCCCCGGTCGGCGGCACGATATGGGCGGCGTCGCCAACCAGGAACAGCCGGCCAAAACGCAGCGGCTCGGCAACGAAGGAGCGCAGCGGTGCGATCGATTTCTCGAAGGACGGTCCGGTGACCACCGCTGCCGCCGTCTGCGGCGGCAAGCGGCGACGCAGCTCGTCCCAGAAGCGGTCGTCCGACCACGCCTCGATATGGTCGTCGAGCGGACATTGTACATAGTAGCGGCTGCGGTGCGTCGACCGCATCGAGCAGAGCGCAAAGCCCCTGGTATGATTGGCGTAGACCAGTTCGTGATCGGCCGGCGGCACTTCGGCCAATACGCCCAGCCAGCCGAATGGATATTGCCGCTCGAACGTCTTCAGCGCGCCTTCCGGCACCGACTTGCGGCTGACGCCATGATAGCCGTCGCAGCCAGCGATGAAGTCGCAATCGACGCGATGGGTGACGCCGTCTTTTTCGTAGGTGGCGAAAGGTGCGTCGCCATCGAAATCATGGGGCGCGACGTTCGAAGCCTCATAGACTGTGACGAGTCCCGCCGCTTCCCGCTTGTCCATCAGATCATGCGTCACTTCGGTCTGGCCATAGACGGTGACGTGCTTGCCGCCGGTCAGCGCCGTCAGGTCGATGCGGTGCAGGCGGCCATCGAAGGCAAGTGAAATGCCGGCATGCGGGAGCCCTTCGGCGTGCAGCCTGGTTGCCGCGCCAGCCTGCTCAAGCAGCTCGACAGTGCCTTGTTCGAGCACGCCGGCGCGCACGCGGGCCAGCACATGCTCGCGGCTCGAACGTTCGAGGATGACGGTCTCGACGCCGATGCTGGCCAGCAGTTGCCCCAGCAGCAAGCCGGATGGTCCCGAACCGACGATGACAATTTGCGTGCGCATCAGTTTCCGAGGCTTTCGATCTGCGCGGCCAGTTCGGCGGCAAGCCTGAGCGAGGCCGCCGCCGCCACGACCATTTGCGGCAGAAGCAGCCATTCGAGCGTCCAGGCCGCGCCCGACCGCTCCTGCTCATGCACCAGCGCCTGATGCATGCCGGACAGCTGCGTAGCGTTGAAACGAACCAGCGCCACCAGCACCTCGGCCTTCACCGGGTTCTGCTTGTGCGGCATGGCCGACGAGCCGCCGCCGCCGGAAAGCTCGATCTCGGCGCCGCCTTGCGCCATCAGCGCAATGTCTTGCCCGAACTTGCCGAGACTGCCGGTCACCAGCGACAGCCAGCCGGCGAAGTCTGCCAGCGTATCGCGCTGGCTCTGCCATTGCGGCGCATCGCCAAGGCCGAGCCGGGTGGCGAGAACCGCGCGCACGGCTTGCCCCTTGTCACCAAGCTTTTCCAGCGTGCCTGCGGCCCCACCGAACTGCACCACCAGCAGGCGCCCAGACTGGTCTGACAATCTTTTTTGATGTCGCTGCAGCGGCGCCAGCCATGCCCTGACGCGATCCGAAACTCGAATAGGGATCGCCGGCTGCATGCGTGTCATTCCGGTCAGCGCCCTGCCCCCGAAACGCTCATCGAGCGCCGAAAGGCGCACGATGTTTTCGGTCAGAAGGAGACCGAGATGCTCGACCACAGACTTCAGCCGCAGCACCAGCGCCGTATCGATGGCATCCTGGCTGGTCGCGCCGAAATGAACGGAAGCGCCATGCGCTTTGCCGACAGCCATCCGGATCTGGCGCACCAGTTCCGGAACCATGACGCCGTCCTTCGCCACGCCGGCACGCAGCAAGGCCGTGTCGGGCCTGAACGAGGACAGCGCCACACCGATCGCGACCGCCGCGTCCTTGCCGATAACACCGCTTTCGGCTTCCGCTTCCGCCAGTGCCCGCTCGAACGCGAGCATCGCGGCGATTTCCGCTTCGACGGAAAAATGCCTGGAGGTTTCCTCGTCGCCGAGGAGGCTGGAAAGCAGCGGATGGTCGAAAGGCGATACGGTCATGTGGTCAGGTCAACTGTCGAAGAAGACCGTCTCCTTGTCGCCCTGGAGATGGACGTCGAAGACGTAGATGTTGCCCTGGCGCTCGGCGATCAGAGTCGGCACGCGAACGCGGTGCTCGATGCGCGCCAGGATCGGATCTTGCGCATTGGCTTCCGCCTCATCGGAAAAATACAGCCGCGTCTGCAGGCCGATGTTGATGCCGCGGGCGACGATCCACAGGCTGATATGCGGCGCCATCAGGCGCCCGTCCTGGTACGGCACGCGACCGGGCTTGATCGTTTCGAACTCGCACAGGCCCGTTTCCATGTCGGTCGGGCAGCGGCCCCAGCCGAAAAAGTTCGGATCGGCGGCACCGCGCAATTCGGCCGGCGAATTGTAGAGCCCGTCGGCATCGGCTTGCCAGATTTCGATCAGCGCGTCCCTGAGCGGCGTGCCGGTGCCGTCGAGCACCCGGATGCGCAGGCCGATCCGCTCGCCTCTGGTCTTCTCGTTGGCCATCGCACCACCGAGATCGCTGGCATAGACGCCGCCAATGCCGCAGAAATTCGGCGTCAGCCCGATATGCACATAAGGTCCGGCGGTCTGCGAAGGGCTTTCCTTCATCCGTCCGAGCGACTGCGTCATCAATTGCCCTCCGGCCGGTTTTCGAACAGCGAGGAGCGCCGCCCGCGCAGCACGATGTCGAACTTGTAGGCGCGTGCGTCCATCGGGATCGTCGCTTGCATGTCGAGCATGGCGATCAGCGCCTCGACAGCCGCTCTGTCGGCGATGCCGCGCACGATCGGGCATCTCCAGATCAGCGGGTCGCCCTCGAAATACATCTGGGTGATCAGCCGCTGCGCGAAGCCATGGCCGAACACCGAAAAATGGATGTGCGCCGGGCGCCAATCATTGGGGCCATTCGGCCAGGGATAGGGACCGGGCTTGACCGTGCGAAAGGCGTAGCTGCCGTCCTCGCCGGTAATGGTGCGGCCGCAGCCGCCGAAATTCGGATCGAGCGCCGCCAGATAGCCGTCCTTCTTGTGGCGGTAGCGACCGCCGGCATTGGCTTGCCAAAATTCGAGCAGCACGCCAGGAACGCCGATGCCGCGCTCGTCGAGCACGCGTCCGTAGACGATGATGCGCTCGCCGATGGCGCTTTCACCCGGCTTGGCGAAATTGTGGATCAGGTCGGCGTCCAGTTCGCCGAGCATGGCGTGGCCGAAGACTGGCCCAGCGATCTCCGACAGCGTGTTGTCGAACGACAGCAGCGCCTTCTGCGGCGAGCGAAGCACGGAACTTTTGTAGCCCGGCGTCAGCGCCGGCGGATGCCATGTCCGGTCGCGCTGGAAGAAGGCGCCAGTCTCCGGCGTCCGGTTCGAACCGGACTTAGCGGGCATGGACATTCTGGCTTTCGTCCATCTCCGAAAATACCTCCTTGGCAATCTTGAAGGCCCGGTTTGCCGCCGGCACGCCGGCATAGATCGCGACATGCAGGAACGCTTCGCATATATCGTCGCGTGACGCCCCGGTGTTGGCGGTGGCGCGCACATGCATGGCGACCTCTTCATCATGACCGAGCGCCGCCAGCAGCGCCAGCGTCACGATCGAGCGCTCGCGCTTGCTCAAGCCAGGTCGCGCCCACACAGTTCCCCAGGCCGCTTCTGTGATCAGGTTCTGGAACGGCCGGTCGAAATCGGTGGCGGCATCCTCGGCCCGGTCGACATGCGGATCGCCAAGCACGGAGCGCCTGACCGCCAGTCCGGTCTGGTATGTGGTTGTGGTCTCTGACATGTCATCCATGAGTTTGCTTTCGATCGGGAAGCGATGCGACGAAATCGCGGATCAAGGCAGTCAGCGCCTCCGGCTGCTCGACGCAGGGAATGTGTCCGGCATCGCGAATGATTTCGAAGCGCGCGCCGGGGATAAGGTCGGCCAACCAGCGGACGAGATCGGGACCGGTCGAGCCATCCTGATCGCCGACGATGCAAAGCGTCGGCACTCTGATGCGCTGCGCAACTTCGGTGAAATCCGCGTCGCGAACCGCGGCACATGTCCCGACATAACCGACGAGCGCCTGCCTGGTCAGCATGTTCCAATAGCCGTCAAGCTCGGCCACGCGCGCTGAGTGGAAGGCTGGAGTGAACCACGTCTTCAGCACGGCATCGGCGATGGCCTGGATGCCTTTGCTTTCGATCGTTGCGATGCGTGTGTTCCAGCTGTCGGCCGTGCCGATCTTGTGGGCCGTGTCGCACAGGATAAGGCCATCGACGATCTCTGGGCGCCTGGCACAGAAACCTTGCGCGACCAGACCGCCGACCGACAGGCCGCAAAGCACCACATTCGTCAGCCCGAAATGATCGATGAGGCCGGAGAGATCGTCGACATGATCGTCGATCGAGCGGATGCCGCCGATATCGGAGAGCCCATGGCCACGCTTGTCGTAGACCAGCATGGGCATTTCCCCGCTCAATTCGGAGGACACCGCATCCCAGATTCTGAAGTCGGTGCCGAGCGAATTGATGAACACGATCGGGCGCGCACTGCGGATCGCCTTGATATGGCGATGGTGCAGCGTGATGCCGCCAATGTTGACGAATGGCACGATTTCGATCCTCCATCTTCACATTGCACTAGGTGTTTGGTTCGGTAAAATGATATTTTGCGCCGTTTCATTAACTCAGGGGTTATGAAAAACCATGGTCGAAAGCCGCATCCGGTTCCGCCATCTGCAGGCCTTCCTCGAAGTAGCGCGGCAGAGGAGCGTTGCCAGGGCAGCAGATTTTCTACATGTCAGCGCGCCAGCGGTGACCAAGACATTGCGGGAACTGGAAGAGGCGCTCGGTGTCGCCGTCGTCGAACGCGACGGTCGCGGCATAAGGGTGACGCGGCTCGGCGAAATCTTCCTTGGTCATGCCGGCACGGCAATCACCGCGCTGAAGCGCGGCGTCGATTCCGTGCGGCAGGATGGGGCAATCAACCGCCACCCGATCCGCATCGGCGCGCTGCCGACGGTGTCGGCGCGGGTGATGCCGCTCGCCATGAGCCTGTTCCTCAAGGAGAATACCGGGGCCGCGATCAAGATCGTCACCGGCGAGAACGCCGTGCTGCTCGAACAGTTGCGGATCGGCGCGCTCGACCTCGTCGTCGGGCGGCTGGCGGCGCCGGAAAAAATGACCGGCTTCTTCTTCGAGCATCTCTATTCCGAACAGGTGCTGTTCGTGGTGCGCGCCGGCCATCCGCTGCTGCAGCCGGGTGTGGACGTGTTCGCCAGGCTCGACGAGTTCCCGGTGCTGATGCCGACACGGGAATCGGTCATCCGTCCCTTTGTCGACCGCTTGTTCATCACCAATGGCATGACGGCGCCGGCAACAGAGATCGAAACCGTCTCGGATTCCTTTGGGCGTGCCTTCATGCGCCAGAGCAACGCCGTCTGGATCATTTCGGCCGGCGTCGTCGCCAATGAAATCAGCAGCGGCGCCTTCGTCGCCTTGCGCGTCAACACGGAGGAAACCAAGGGGCCGGTCGGCCTGACGATGCGTACCGACACCGCCCCCTCGCCGCCCTTCTCCATCATGCTGCAGACTATCCGCGAAGCGGCCAGCCAAAACGCCTGAGACACTCAGGCCCCGACGGAAACTGGGTGCCGTGCCTCGAAGATTTCATAACCCCTGGGTTAGTGAAACAGCGCAAAATATCATTTTACCGAACCAAACGCCTAGTGCACTGTGATTTCGGAGGATCGAAATCGTGCCATTCGTCAGCATCGGCGGCATACCGCTGCACCGTCGCCGGATCCAGGCGAACGGCAATGCTGCGATCGACGAATTCAATAGGCAGCAGACGCTTTGAACGAACCGGCGGTTCGCCTCAGGGCGCCGCCAGAAAAAGGGAGGACCAACCACATGACTCCAGGCAAATCCATCATTCGCGGCGTCTCGCGGCGCCAGTTCATCGCCACATCGATCGCCGGCGGCGCGGCACTCGCTTTCGGTGGCAGCAAGGCCTTCGCCGCGGGCGACTCGCTCAAGGTCGGCTTCGTCAGCCCGCGCACCGGCCCGCTCGCCGGCTTCGGCCAGACCGACGGCTACGTGCTCGACCTTGCCCGCAAGGCGCTGGCCGGCGGCATCGAACTCGGCGGCAAGAAATACAGCGTCGAGATCCTCGACCAGGATACGCAGTCCGATCCGTCTCGTGCCGGTCAATTGGCCAAGGACCTGATCAACAACCAGGCCATCGACCTAATGCTGGCCGTGTCCACCCCGGAAGTCATCAATCCGGTGGCCGACGCTTGCGAAGCCGCCGGTGTGCCTTGCCTGTCCACCGTCATGCCTTGGGAAGCCTGGTATTTCGGTCGCGGCGCCAAGCCCGGCGAACCGTCGCCGTTCAAGTGGACCTATCATTTCGGTTTCGGCGTCGGCGAGTTCTTCAAGACCTACATCTCGCAATGGAACCTGATCGAGACCAACAAGAAGGTCGGCGTCATGTATCCGAACGACGCCGACGGCAACGCCATCCGCGCCCATCTGGCGCCGCTGCTGGCCAAGGAAGGTTTTACCATCGTCGATCCCGGCGCCTACGAAACCGGCACCACCGACTATTCGTCGCAGATCGCCATGTTCAAGCAGGAAGGCGTCGAGATCTTCAATTCTTTCCCGATCCCGCCGGATTTCGCAGCCTTCTGGCGCCAGGCGGCACAGCAGGGCCTGACGAAGCAGATCAAGATCTGCCAGGTCGCCAAGACCGGCCTGTTCCCGTCCGACATCGAGGCGCTCGGCGATCTCGGCATGAAGATTTCGAGCGCCGCCTACTGGCACAAGGCCTTCCCCTACAAGTCGCCGCTGACCGGCGTCTCCGGAACCGAGCTTGCCGACGGCTACGAGGCGGCGAGCGGCAAGCAGTGGACGCAACAGCTTGGCGCTTCGATGTCGTTGCTCGACGCCGGCTTCGAGGCGCTGAAGGCAAGCACCGACGCCAAGGACAAGGCAGCGGTGGCCAAGGCGCTGAGCACGCTGAAGACCGAGACCATGATCGGCAAGGTCGACTTCACCAGCGGCCCGGTGGCCAATGTGTCGCCCGGCCCGATCATCGGCACTCAATGGGTGGCCGCCAAGGAAGGCAGCAAGTTCCCGCTCGACTATGTTGTGACCGACAACGCCACCGACCCGAAAGTGCCGGTCGAGGCCAAGCTTCTGCCTTACAACGGCTGATGGACCGCTGACGAGGATCGACTGGTGACCCATTCGCAACAACAGGCGATCCTCAATGCCGCCGGCATCCACAAGCGCTTCGGCGCGCTTGTGGTGCTGGACAACATCGATTTTGCCATGGCCGCCAATGAGGCGGTCGGCATTGTCGGCCCGAACGGCGCCGGCAAGACCACTTTGCTCAGCGTGCTCTCAGGCGCTTTTCCGCCAAGTTCGGGCTCGGTCAGCTTCAAGGGCGGCGATGTGACGCCGCTGTCGGCGACCCAGCGTTGCCGGCTCGGGCTGGTGCGCACGCATCAGGTGCCAAAGCCGTTCGGCGGCATGACCACCTTCGAGAATGTCTTCGTCGCGGCGTCGCATGGCGCCGGCCTGGGCCGTGACGAGGCCTATGCGGAAGCGCTGGGCTCGCTGCAGCTGTGCGGCATGCTCGGTGTTGCCAACCGGCGCGCCGAAACGCTCGGCCTGCTCGACCGCAAGCGCCTGGAATTGGCGCGGGCTTTGGCGGCAAAACCGACGCTGCTTTTGCTGGACGAGATCGGTGGCGGACTGACCGACGGCGAAGCCAGCGAACTCGTCGACACCATCAAGGAATTGCGTCGCCGCAAGATCGGCATCATCTGGATCGAACACATCGTGCATATTCTTCTGCAAGTGGCTGAGCGCCTGATCTGCATGGATGCCGGCAAGATCATCGCCGACGGCAACCCGCAAGCGGTGATGGCCGATCCCCAGGTGATCAGCGCCTATCTCGGCGGAGGCCCGAAATGAGCCTGCTGACGGTCGAGAATCTGGTTGTGCGGCACGGCCTGCTGCAGGCGGTGCGCGGCGTCAGCTTCATCGTCGAGCGTGGCCAGACGCTGGCCCTGGTTGGCGCCAACGGCGCCGGCAAGACGACGCTGCTGAGAGCCATCGCTGGCGCGCATCCGGCATCGGGAGGCCGGGTTCTGTTCGACGGCGCCGACCTGTCCGGCGTGCCGTCGCACGGCCGCGTTGGCAAAGGCATTGCGCTGGTGCCGGAGGGGCGAAAACTGTTCGTGCAGATGACGGTCGAGGAGAACCTTCTGCTCGGCAAAACCACTGGGCGGCCTGGCGACTGGAGCGTCGACAAGGTGCTCGACATTTTTCCCAATCTGAAAGCCCGCCGCCATGCCAAAACAGGTCATCTGTCGGGTGGCGAACAGCAAGCAACGGCAATCGGCCGGGCGCTGATGAGCAACCCCGAGCTGCTGCTGCTCGACGAGGTCTCGCTCGGCCTGTCGCCGCTGATCGTCGATCGTGTCTATGCCTCGCTGCAAGGGCTGATCAGTTCCGGCACCACGATCATTCTGGTCGAACAGGACCTCAACCGGGCGCTCTCTGTGTCGGACAAGGTTATCTGCATGCTTGAGGGGCGGGTCGCGCTCGAAGGATCGAGCAAGAGCGTTTCGCGCGACGACGTGACCAAGGCGTATTTCGGCCTGCACAAGGCGAGCGCCGGGAGCGTGCCGGCATGAGCAACCAGATCATCCAGGGCATCCTGCTCGGCGGCTATTACGCGATCATCGCCTGCGGCCTGTCCTTCATGTTTTCGGTGATGCGCATCATCAACCTCGCGCATGGCAGCCTGGCCGTGTTTTCGGCATACGCGCTGTGGCTGCTCGCCTCGCAGTTCCACATCGCGCCGTTGCTCGGCCTGCTCATCGTCCTGCCTGCGATGGCGGCGATCGGCTGGGCACTGCAGCGCTTCCTGCTCGAGCGCAGCGCGCGCGGCGGCGCGCTGTTGCCGATCCTCACCACTTTCGGCCTGGCGATCGTCATCGACAATCTTTTGTTCGAACAGTTCGGCGCCGACACACGCTCGCTGGCGCCCTACATCGGCAGCCTGTCCTACGATTCCTGGGAATGGCCAGGCAGCATCTATGTCGGCAAGCTCGCCGTCATCACCTTCGCCGCCGCCGTGGTGCTGCTGGGCGGGCTGCAACTGTTCCTGACCCGCACCGGGCTCGGCCGCTCGATCCGCGCGACGTCCGAAGATCCTGATACCGCCGGCCTGGTCGGCGTCGACGCGCACCGCGCCAACGCCATTGCCGCATCGATCGCGATGGTCACGGTCGGCCTTGCCGGCGCGTTCCTCGGCATGCGCGCCACTTTCGACCCCTATGCCGGCGCGCCGCAACTGCTGTTCGCCTTCGAGGCGGCGGTCATTGGCGGCGCCGGCTCACTGTGGGGAACCTTGATCGGCGGCATCGTGCTGGCGCTCGCCCAGACGCTCGGCGCGCAGGTGCACCCGCAAGGGTTTCTGATCGGCGGCCATGTCGCATTCCTGATCGTGTTGTTCATTCGGCTCTCCACTTCGGGCCTTGGCCTGCGTGGCCTGTTGCGCCTGCGGAGCGCAGCATGAGCGCTCCGGCCACCATGCCAGTCATCGAGCGTGGCACCGCGACCTCGCGCATCGCCGCGATTGCCGTCGCCATCATCATCGCCCTGCTAGCGATCGCACCGCAATTCCTGTCGGCAGGCGCGGTCGACAGGCTGACCGCGCTTTTCATCTATGTGATCCTGGCCGCGATGTGGAACGCGCTGGCCGGTTTTGGCGGCCTGGTCTCTGTAGGACAGCAGGTCTTCTTCGGGCTCGGCGCCTATTTCGCCATCCGCCTGGCCGATGCCGGCCTCAACCCTTTCCTGGCGCTTTTCGCATCGGGGATTGTCGTCGGTGCAGTATCCATCCCGCTCTCGCTGTTCATGCTGCGGCTGAAGAACGGCGAATTCGCCATCGGCATGTGGGTGATCGCCGCGCTGACGCATCTGCTGGTCAATCTCGACCGGCTGGTGCAGGGCGAAACCGGGACATCGCTGATTTCGCTCAACGTCTATGATTCCGGCACAAGGCGGGCGACAATCTACTGGCTGGCGCTGGCCTCGATGACAGCGCTGCTCACCACTCTGTTTGGCCTGCTGCGCGGCAGCACGGGTGCGGCGATCCGCGCCATTCGCGACAATGAGGATGCCGCCGCATCGGTCGGCGTGCGGGTCACCGGCACCAAGCGGCTGCTGTTCGTGCTGGCCGCCTTCGGCATCGGCATTGCCGGCGCACTGTGGCTGGCAACCTCCATCACCTTCCAGCCAAAAACCTATTTCAGCGTCCAGTGGACCGCCTACATGATCTTCATGGTGCTGGTCGGCGGCATCGGCACATTCGAGGGCGCCATATTAGGCGCGCTGGTGTTCTTCCTCATCGAGACATGGTTCGGCGGCACCGGCGTCTGGTACCTGGTCGGGCTCGGCGCCACGGCGGTGCTTTTTTCGCTGCTTCTGCCGCGCGGCCTGTGGGGAACGATCGAGGAGCGTTTTGGCCTGCGCCTGCTGCCGGTCGGCTATCGCGTCAGGCTGCCCGCAATCGAGACGGGTCTGTCGGGCGACGACTCGCAAGCGTCGCGACAAACCACATCACAGCGGGAGAAGGCGTGAGCATGCTTTTCGGCAAGACCATTCTCATCACCGGTGTCGCCTCAGGCATCGGCGCCCGCACGGCGGAACTGGCGGGACAGCTCGGCGCCGAGGTGATTGGCGTCGATGTTCGTGAACCCGCGGGACAGGTCGGCACTTTCGTCAAGGCCGACATTTCATCGAAGGCCGGCGTCGATGATCTGGTTGCGCAGCTGCCGTCGCGCATCGATGCGCTCTGCAATGTCGCAGGTCTCTCCGGCAACACCGGCGCCGCGGCGACGCTCGCAGTCAACTTCTTTGGCCTGCGGGCGCTTTCGGAAAGCCTCGCGCCAAAAATCCGCGAAGGCGGCGCCATCGTCAACGTCGCTTCGATCGCCGGTTTCGGCTGGCGCGCTAATCTCAACCGCGCCGCCTCGATGGTCGGCATCGAGGGCTTTCCCGATGTCGCCAAGGTGGTCGCCGACCACGCCGTCAAGAACGAGGAAGGCTATCCCGTTTCCAAGGAACTTCTGCTCTTGTGGACATTTCGCGCCGCGCACCAGGATCTATTCGGGAGCCGCGGCATCCGCGTCAACGCGGTCAGCCCCGGCCCGGTCGAAACGCCGATCCTGAAGCAGTTCCGCAGCGTGCTCGGCGACGCCCGCGTCGACAGCGACATTGCAAGGGTCGGCCGCGCCGGCACATCCGGCGACATCGCACCGGTGGTGCTGTTCCTGTGCTCGGACGCTGCGCGCTGGGTCAACGGCGCCAACGTGCCGGTCGACGGCGGCCTCGAAGCTTCAATCAATGCCGAAGTGCTCGGCTTCTGAGAAAACGCTCCAGCGGAGCGAGGGAGAAAAATCATGGATATCGGACTTCTGATCGACGGCGACAAAAGGGATGCGTCCGGCTCGGCCGCCTACGAGCGCATGGACCCGTTCACCGGCAAACTGGCGACGCGTGCCGCCGCGGCGAGCGTGGCCGACGCCAACGCCGCTGTCGAAGCGGCCGCTGCTGCCCTTCCCGCTTGGTCGAAGACCGGGCCCGGCGAGCGCCGCGCGCTGCTGAGCAAGGCAGCTGACGTGATGGCTTCGAAGGTCGGCGAATTTACCAGGCTGATGATGGAAGAGACCGGCGCCACCGGCCCCTGGGCCGGCTTCAACGTCATGCTGGCTGCCAACATGCTGCGCGAAGCGGCGGCGATGACGACGCAGATCTCCGGCGAGATCATCCCGTCCGACAAGCCGGGCACGCTGGCGATGGCGATCCGCCAGCCGGCCGGTGTATGCCTCGGCATCGCGCCATGGAACGCGCAGGTCATCCTCGGCACCCGCGCCGTGGCGATGCCACTCGCCTGCGGCAACACCGTGGTGCTGAAGGCCTCGGAAATGTGTCCCGGCACGCACCGGCTGATCGGCCAGGTTCTGGTCGAAGCCGGCCTGCCCAAGGGCGTCATCAATGTCGTCACCAATGATCCCAAGGATGCGGCTGGTATCGTCGAGGCGCTGGTTGCGCACCCTTCGGTGAAGCGCGTCAACTTCACCGGCTCGACCAAGGTCGGCAGGATCATCGCCGAACTCGCCGGACGGCATCTGAAACCGGCGCTGCTCGAACTCGGCGGCAAGGCGCCGCTGCTGGTGCTCGACGATGCCGATATCGATGCAGCGGTCAACGCCGCCACATTCGGCGCCTTCATGCATCAGGGCCAGATCTGCATGTCGACCGAGCGCCTCATCGTCGACGAAAAGGTCGCCGACGAGTTCGTGACAAAACTCGCGGCCCGCGCCTCAAAGCTGCCGGCCGGCGACCCGCGCGGCCATGTCGTGCTGGGATCGCTGATCAGCAGCCAGGCCGCCGACAAGATGGAGGAACTCGTCGCCGACGCGATTGCCAAAGGCGCCAAGCTCGTCGCCGGCGGCAAGCGCACGGGCACTGTGGTCGAGGCGACCTTGCTCGACCATGTCACGCCGTCGATGCGCGTCTATGCCGAAGAATCCTTCGGACCGGTCAAGCCGGTGATCCGGGTCAAGGGCGAGGACGAGGCCGTGCGTGTCGCCAACGACACCGAATACGGCCTGTCGTCAGCGGTGTTCAGCCGCGACATCAAACGCGCCATGGCCGTCGCCGCCCGCATCGAAGCCGGCATTTGCCACATCAATGGCCCGACCGTCGGCGACGAAGCGCAGATGCCGTTCGGCGGCGTCAAGGGCTCCGGCTACGGTCGCTTCGGCGGCAAGGCCTCGATCGCCGAATTCACCGACTTGCGCTGGGTGACGATCGAGGATCCGAACCAGCACTATCCGTTCTGAACGGCGTGGAAGGGCCGATGGCTATCTGCCCAACGTCAGCCCAGCCCTCCTCGCTTCCCCACGCAGGAACGGCAGCCCGACCTCGATGACGTCGCTCGGATTGTCGGCCACCGGCCGCCACACGGCGAGCCCGCCGGCGATGTCGACATCGACGTGGTTCATGCTTTCGAGCGTAATCGGGCCGGTGTAGCCGATGGCGGCGATCGCCTGCATGCAGGCCGCCCAGTTGAGCATGCCGCGCCCCGGCACGCCGCGATTGGCCTCCGAGACATGGACATAGCCGAGATAAGGTGCCGCCGCCGCGAAGCCGGCGGCAAAGCTCTCCTCCTCGATATGCATGTGGTAGGTGTCGAGATGGATGAAGATGTTGTCGGCGCCGACGCGCTCGATGATCCTGACAGCATCGATGCCGCGGTTGATCAGATGCGTCTCGTAGCGGTTGCAGGGTTCAATGCCGAGCTCCAGCCCATGCGCTTTTGCCGCCTTGGCGGCGCGCCGCAGGAAGCGGCACATGCCGTCGATTTCACCGGCCGTCGGCGCGCGGCCTGACGTCTTGCCGATCGTGCCATAGGTGACGCCGCCGAGTGCAGCACTACCCACCGCTTCGCACACCTCGAAGGCCGGTTCGAGGAAAGCCAGCGCCTCGTCCGGCCGCTCGACAACATCGAGCGCGCGCGGCAGGCCGAGCGACGGGATGAGCTCGACGCCCTGGCGTTCGGCGAAGGCGCGCGTGCGCTTGGTGTCGATCTCCTCGGGTCGCAGCAGTGGGATTTCCAGCAGGCCGATGCCGAGTGCCTTCAACCGCTCCATCTGCGGTTCGATCAGGTCAAGGTCCCAGACCGGCGCGATGGCGAAAGTGTGCAGTCCAAATGTATTCATCGGTCAGCCTCGTTGTTCATGCGCCGCGGCGGCACTGATGTCGCCGCCGCCGACGATGCGGCTGACGACTTCGTTCATGTTGGTCCTGGCGGTGGTCAGGTCTGCCTCGGCCCGGCCGTGGCGCAGCACGACAATGCGGTCGGTGACCGACAGCACGTCGTTCAACCGGTGCGAGATGAGGATGACGGCGATGCCTTCCGACTTCAACCGGCGGATCAGGTCGAGCACGCTCTGCACCTCGCGCACCGCAAGCGCCGCCGTCGGCTCGTCCATGATCACCAGCTTGGGGTTGAAGGTCAGCGCGCGCGCGATCGCCACCGTCTGCTGCTGGCCGCCGGAGAACGAACCGACCGACCGGTTTATCGATGGCAGATGCGCCCCCAGCCGCTCGATCATCTTCGCCGCCTGGCGGTCCATCTCGGCCTTGTCGACAAAGCCGGGAATCAGCCCGAACAATTTCTTCGTCGGCTCGCGGCCGAGGAAGATGTTGGCGGCGACGTCCTGCTGCTTGGCCAGCGACAGATCCTGGTAGATCATCTCGATGCCAAGCTCGCGCCGCTGGCCGGGATCGAGCGGCAAAATATCCTTGCCGTCGAGCTCGATCGATCCAGCATCGGCCCGGTAGATGCCGGTGATGGTCTTCATCAGCGTCGATTTGCCGGCGCCATTGTCGCCGACGAGGCCGACCACTTCGCCCGCCTCAATCGAAAGGTCGACGCCATGCAGCACGTCGACGGCGCCAAAGCTCTTGCGAATGCCGTGCAGGGTGAGAAGGGTCATACGCGTGACTCCTTGCGCACCTGGTACTGGTCGATGAACACCGCCAGGATCAGCACGGCGCCGATCGCCATCTGCTGGTAGTAGGATTGCACGGCAAGTAGCGTCAGCCCGTTCTGCAGCACGCCCATGATCAGCGCACCGATCATGGTGCCGAGGATCGAGGCGCGGCCACCGAACAGATTGGTGCCACCGATGATCGCCGCCGTGATGGCGGTCAATTCGTAGTTGATGCCGGCGGTCGGATCGCCGGCGTTGACCCGGGCGGTGAACAGCAGACCGGCAAGGCCGGCGAGCGCCCCTGACAGCGTGTAGATGATGCGGCGATGGCGTTCGACGCGGATGCCGGCGGCGCGCGCAGCACCTTCGCTGTCGCCAAGCGCCAGCGTATGGCGGCCGAAGCGCGTGTAGGCGAGTACGCAATGTGCCAGGAGAGCTGTTAGCACCAGCAGGATGACCGGCATGGGAATGCCGAACGGCCGGCCCTGCCCGATATAGACGATCGCCGCCGGCAATCCGTAGATCGCCCTGCCCTGCGAAATGATCAAAGCGAGGCCACGCGCCATGCCGAGCATGCCGAGGGTGACAATGAAGGCGGGCACGAAGGCGCGGGTGACCAATTGCCCGTTGATGTACCCTGCAAGCCCGCCGGCAAGGATGCAGGCAACGACCGCGAACACCGAGGGCCAGCCGAGATTGACGGCGACGAAGGCGCCGGCGACGCCGGCCAGCCCCATGACCGAGCCGAGCGACAGGTCGAGCCCGCCGGAGCCGATGACGAAGGTGGCGGCAATGGCCAGCACGCCGATCGTCGACGTCGCCAGCAGAATGTTGAGAAAATTGCTGAGCGACAGGAAATACGGCGACAGCACTGCCATCGCCGCGCTCAGCGCCAGCAGCACCACCAGCGACTCCAGCCGAATATGAAGTCGTTCGACGGACGCGCGCTGCACCCGAGCCCAGAAACCGGGCCGCGCCATTTCAGAAGCCATCTTGCCTCACCTTCAAAAAAAGTGGCTGGCGCAGGCTAAACCCGCGCCAGCCCAGTCCGGGAGGACTATTTCACGTATTCGAGCATCGGCTCCTTGCCGGCGTCGATCACTTCCTTGGTCAGCACCAGCGTCGGCACGGCGATGCTCTCCTCGACCTTGTCACCGGCGAGCGCCTTCTTGACGTTCTCGACCGCCTGCTTGCCGACGAGATAGGGAAGCTGCGCAACGGAAGCGTTGAGCCGGCCTTCCTTGATCGACTTGACCGCGTCCGAATTGCCGTCGACCCCGATGATCGTAACCTGCTCGCCCTTGCCGGCCGCATAGATCGATTCCACCGCGCCCAGCGCCATGCCGTCATTGGCGCAGAAAATGGCGACGAGGTCGGGATGCGCGGTCAGTGTGTCGGTGGCGATCGAGGCCGCCTTGTTGCGATCCCAGTCACCCGGCAGTGAGGCGACGATCTCCAGCCCGGGCGCCAGTTCCTTGAGCTTGTCGGCAAAGCCCTTGGCGCGCTTCTCGCCGGTGATATTGCCCGATAGGCCTTCGATCACCAGCACCGGACCCTTGGCATCCTTGCCGAGTTTCGACACCAGATACTCGGCGCCTTGGCCGCCGGCCGCGACATTATCAGAGCCGATGCGGAAGGCGATCTTGATTCCTTCCTTGTCGAGCACCGCCGGATCGAGATTGCCGTCGAGATCGACGACCTTGACACCGGCGTCCTGTGCCGCCTTCAGGCACGGCAACAGGTTGGTCGAGTTGATCGCCGCGGTGATCATCGCCACCGGCTTGCGCTCGAGCATGGTGTTGCAAAGGTTGAGCTGCGGCTCGGCCGCCTGGTCACTGTCGGCCGCCTGCTGGAAATATTTCACACCGGCCTCCTTGGCGCCGTCCTCGACGCCCTGGCCCATCGCACCCCAGAACGGGTTGGCCAGCGTCTTCATCAGCACGCCATATTCGCCGTCCTCGGCCTTGGCCACACTGACGGCGGAAAGCGCCATCGCGACGCCAAAAGCCAAAGTAAATCGATTTATCTTCAATGCGAGTGATGTCATTTCGTTTCTCCTCCGGTTGATGTCACGCGCCGCGAGCCAAAGCCAGGTCCGGCGCTTCTGGTCCGTCTTCGACAATGGGGGCTATTGTCGGTTTCCTCCCCCGGAATGCGGGCCGTTGCCTGGCGAGCCAACGGATTCCCGCATCAAAACCTGACAAGGCTCGAGCCGCGCCTTGGGCGGCCCCTCCTCGCCTTCGATCCTGGCAAACAACACGTCCATCGCGTGGACGGCGATCTGGCGGACCGGCTGCACCACGGCGGCGATGGCCGGCCATGTCACCTGCATCCATTCGGCATCGTCGAAGCCGACCAGCGAAATGTCGTTGGGGCAATGCCAGCCGCGCCGCCGGAATTCGGACAGCGCCACCAGCGTGCCCTTCAGGAACAGCGAATAGACCGCCGTCGGGCGCTCGCCTGCATTGGCGCCCCCACCCTCAACTTCACATTTGTCAAAATAATCGCGCAGCTGCGCTCGGAGCGGTTCGACATCGGTTTCGGCAAGCACGACATCGATGCGGACATCCGGTGCCAGTTTGAGCGCGGTCGAGCGAAACCCGTCGAGACGGGCGCGCACCGTGGCCGCCTGTTCACCAAGACCGACGACCAGGATGTGGCGATGGCCCTTGCCGATCAGCTCGCGCGCCACCTCGGCACTTGCCGCCGCACTGTCGGCCGACACGGTGTCGAAAGCGTCGTCCGACAGCACGCGGTCGATCAGCACGCCGGTCATGCCGTTCAGCTTCATGAAGGCGGCTGCCGGGCCATGCTCGTTGCGCACCGGCGCCAGCACCACACCGGCCACTCGCCAGTCATGCATGCGCTCCAGTATCTCCTCTTCGCGCGCTTCCGATTCACGGCACGATGCCGCCACCAGCGTGTAGCCGCGCTGCTCGGCCAGGCTCTCGAGCTGGGTCACCATCTGGCCGAAGAATTCGCTTTCGAATTCCGGCATGATGGCGCCGATGATACGGCGTTTGGCGCGCCGCATGTCCGAGGCCAGCGGATCGACCCGGTAACCCAGGAGTTCGACGGCATCGAAGACGCGTTGTGCATTTTCGGGCTTGACCGTGGTGACGCCCGCCATGACCTTGGAGACGGTGGCGGCGGACACGCCGGCACGGCTTGCCACGTCGTGGATCGACGGACGCCGCTGCTGGGCTTGCCGATGCGCCATTGGTCCTCCTCCCGAGGTCGGGACCTTGCACCTTGTCCCGTGTGTGAATGGATAAATCGATTTTTCGCAGTTGTAAATCGTTTAATCCAAGGTAAGAGTTTGTTTCGAGTGGCGCGGTGCGGATCGCGCCGGGAGGAATTGCCATGTCCAACAGCGCCTTGCCGCTGGTCATCAGTGCGCCCGAACCACGCACGCTCGACCTGATCTTCACGCCACCGCAGCTGGCGCGCTTTCGGGCGAAATACCGCATTGTCGAGACGACGCCCGACGGCGTGGCGACGCTGCCGGCCGATGTGTTGGCTGAAGCCCGCTACATCGTTGGCCAACCGCCGATCACGCCGCAGACGCTGGAGACAATGAAGGCGCTGCGCTGCGTCTTCAATGTCGAGACCAATCTCCTCAACAACATGCCCTACGAGACGCTGTTTGCACGCGGCATCCATGTCGTCACCACGGGCCTAGTCTTCGCCGAGCCGGTCGCCGAGCTTGGCCTTGCCATGGCGCTCAACCTCGCCCGCAACATCGTCGACGCCGACCTCGCCTTCCGGCAGGGCAAGGAGCTTTGGGGCGGCGACGGCAACCAGACGGCACGGCTGCTTTCGGGCGCCGATGTCGGCATCGTCGGTTTCGGCGATCTCGGCCGCGCGCTGAACCGGCTGCTCACAGGCTTCCGCACCCGCACAAAAGTCTTCGACCCATGGCTGCCGCCGTCGATCCTGATCGACAATGGCGTCGAGCCGGCCTCGCTCGACGACGTCCTGTCGACCAGCGATTTCATCTTCGTCGTCGCTTCCGTGACCTCAGAAAATCAGGGCTTTCTCGGCGCAGACGCCTTCGCCAGCATGCGCAAGGGTGCTGCCTTCATCCTGCTCAGCCGCGCCGGCGTCGTCGATTTTCCCGCATTGATGGACGCGGTGAAGAGCGGCCATATCGTCGCGGCCAGCGATGTCTTTCCGGAAGAACCGCTGGGGCAAGACCACCCTGTGCGTACCCTGCCCGGCTTCCTGCGCTCCGCGCACCGCGCCGGCGCACTCGACATCGCCTTCAAGCGCATGGGCGACATGGTGCTGGAGGACATGGACCTGATCGACCGCGGCCTCCCGCCGCTGCGCTCCAAGCGCGCCGAACGCGAGACGGTTTCACGCATGCGCTCGAAACCGGTCGACAAGAACTAGCCAGCGGCAAGAGTACCCGGCCCAAGCGTGTTGCGGGCGATCTGCCAGGCGGATTCGACATGCCGCCGTGCCGCCGCTTCCGCCTCCTCCGGCTTGCGCGACCGGATGGCGTCCATGATTTCGGTCATTTCGGCGATCGCCGGCTCGCGGCGGTTCTCTGAGGCGATCGTCATCGAACGCAGCTGGTTGATGCGGACATTCAGCCCGGTGACGATTTCCCAGGCAATGCGCTTGTCGGCCGCTTCGAACAGCGCCTCGTAGAATCTGGTTGTCGCCCGCATCACCGCGACCGGCACGGCTGATGCCCACGCTTCGAAAAGAATGGTCAAGGCGCCATCGAGCAAGGCGATCTGCTCATCTGTTGCCGACATGGCACAAGCCCGCGCCGCGATGCCCTCCAGCAGCGCCCGCAATTCATAGATTTCGTCGGTGCGGCCGAGATCCGGCTTGGCCACGGCGGGGCCGTGGCCCGGTATCATCTGCACCAGGCCTTCCGCCTCCAATTGCCGCAGAACTTCGCGCACGACCGAACGGCTTACGCCGAGCTGGTCGCAAAGCGGCCGTTCGACCAGCCTTTCGCCGGGCTGGAAATGAAAGTCCATGATCGCCTCGCGCATGCGCTCCACCGCCAGCGTCCGCAGCGTCTTGGCAGAGCGGTCGATCCGCAGCGTGTCGTCTGACATTTTTTTCTCCGCCTCCTCGCATCGCCACAAAACAGATTCCATGACCGGTTGACAAGGTTCTTGGCGCTCCATAGCATGGTATACCATAAGACGCGATAGAGATGACGGCGCTGAACCGCGCCATCCGACCGAGGATTTTGATGAAACCGGCCATTCGAAAGATCGTCACCTATGTCGAAAACACGCTGATTGAAGGCGGCAAGGCGGCGCCACAGCCGCTGCGACTGATCGGTGTAGCGGCTGTGCTGACGAACCCCTGGGCGGGGCGCGGGTTCATCGAGGATCTTTCACCCGAGATCCGCGCCATCGCTCCCATCCTTGGCGAAATGCTGACCCACGAGATCATCGCTGTCGCCGGTTCGGGTGAGGCCATCGAAGGCTACGGCAAGGCGGCCATCTGTGGCACCTCAGGCGAAATCGAGCACGCGTCAGCGCTGATCCATACGCTGCATTTCGGCAATCACTACCGCCGCGCGGTCGGCGCCAAGACTTATCTCGCCTTCACCAATCTGCGTGGCGGGCCGAACACGCCGATCATGATCCCACTGATGGACAAGAATGACGAAGGCCGCCGCTCGCATTATTTGACCGTGCATTTCCAGATCGGCGATGCGCCGGCGCCGGACGAACTGGTGGTGGCGCTCGGCGCCTCCATTGGCGGGCGCCCACATCATCGCATCGGCGACCGCTATCAGGACCTCAAGGAGGTCGGGGATCTGCATGGCTGACGCCGCCGCCCCTCTATGGGTCCGGGACACGGCTCCGGACGGAACCGGCTTCATCCGTGCCGGCTCCGGCACGCCGGTTCTGCTCATTCATGGCGTCGGCATGAATGCCGCGATCTGGCAGGCGCAGATCGATCTGATGAAGGATCGCCACGATCTGATCGCCATCGACATGCTCGGCCATGGCAATTCGCCTTTGCCGCCGGAAAACGCCGCGCTGTCTGACTTTGCCGATCAGGCGATCCGCCTGCTCGATCATCTCGGTCTCGCCTCGGTATCGATCGTCGGTCATTCCATGGGGGCGCTGGTCGCTCTCGAAGTCGCCCTGCGCGCACCGTCGCGTGTCGGCTCCGTGGTCTGTCTCAACGGCGTGTTCCGTCGCCCTGAGGCACTGGCGCAGGCCGTGCGCGAACGCGCCGCCGCGCTCGGCTCTCACGGCGTCCCTTCCGCCATAGCCGCAACGCTTGCCCGCTGGTTCGGCGACCCGCTGCCGGCCAGTCTGGCTGGCGCGGCCAACATGGCGCGCACGGCCTTGGAAAGCGTTGACGCCGAGGGCTACGCGCGCACCTACCGCCTGTTTGCTCACGCCGATACCCAGCATGTCGATCGGCTGGCCGAGCTCGCAGCGCCGGCACTATTCATGACCGGATCGGAAGACAGGAATTCCACTCCCGCCATGTCGGCGGCGATGGCTCGGCTTGCACCACGCGGCCAATGCCTCGTGCTGAGCGGCGAAAGGCACATGATGACAATCGCTTCGCCAGAAAAAGTGACTCAACACATCATGGCGTTTCTCGATGCGGAGAAAGACGCTGCCGCCAGGCTGGAGACGGCTCCTGCATTTGACGCCGGCGAATTCAGGCGGGCGCTGGGCTCGTTCCTGACCGGTGTCACCATCGTCACCACGATCGGTGCGGAAGGCGAGCCGCGCGGCTTCACCGCCAACTCCTTCACCTCGGTTTCGCTCGAGCCGCCGCTGGTGCTTGTCTGCATCGCCAAGAAGGCGTTGGGGCACAGCGCGTTTTCGACCTCAAGAGGTTTCGCGATCAACATCCTGTCGGAGAGCCAGAAGGCTGAATCCGGCATCTTCGCCTCCAAGGCCGCCGACAAATTCGCTTCCGTTGCCTGGCAATCCGGGCAAACCGGCAACCCGCTGATCGACGGTTCCGTTGCCGTGTTCGATTGCGGCATGGAGCAACTGGTCGACGCCGGCGACCATTCGATCCTGATCGGCCGCGTCCGGGATTTCACCCACAATGGCGCGCAGCCTCTCGGCTATTGCCGCGGCACCTATGTCACGCCGGGCCTCAGCCAGGAGGCGCTGTCGGCAGCACCGCATGGGACCGAAGTCGGCGCCATCCTCGAAAATGAAGGTCGCGTGCTGTTCTTCGAAACACCGGACGGTTTCCACGAATTGCCGGCGGGTCGCGGGCTGGGCTCGCCCAGGGATGCCCGCAGCCTCAAGGGATGCCTCGCCGCCAAGGCCGTCGACGCACAGCTCGGCTTCCTGTTTGCGGTGTGGGACGACGCAGCCGATCCGTCGCGCTCGCACGTCTACTACCGGGGAACGGTCACCGCACCCAGTCCCGGTGATCGCCAGACCCGGCTTGTCGACATCGACCATATCGCCGATCTCAGGATCGCCGATCCCGCGGTTCGTTCCATGCTGACCCGCTATGTCCGCGAACGCACGGAAGATGCTTTTGGCGTCTATGTCGGCAACGAGGTCGAAGGCGAAGTCCGGCCGCTCGCCAGGGCTGCGTCTTCCCAAGCTCTTACTGGTCGCAGGTGACGCCGATGAAATTTTCGCTGTTCGTCCATATGGAGCGCTCGGATTTGGCCAAGCCGCATTCCGAGCTTGTTGCCGAGCTGGAGGATCTGGTCCTGCAGGCCGAGGCGGCAGGCTTCGAAACCGCCTGGATCGGCGAGCATCACGGGATGGAGTTCACCATCTCGCCGAACCCGTTCATCAACATCGCCTATCTCGGCGCAAAGACCAGCACCATCCGGCTCGGCACCGGCACCATCGTCGCGCCGTTCTGGCACCCGATCAAGCTTGCCGGCGAAGCGGCGATGGCCGACGTCATCACCGGCGGCCGGCTCGATATCGGCATTGCGCGCGGCGCCTACAGCTACGAGTACCAGCGGCTTTTCCCCGGGCTCGAGGCATGGGGCGCGGGCCAGCGCATGCGCGAGATGGTGCCGGCGATCCGTGGCCTGTGGGACGGCGATTTCGAACTCTCCGGCGAGTTCTGGTCATTCCCGTCGACCACCTCGTCGCCCAAGCCGTTGCAAAAACCTTATCCTCCGATCTGGGTGGCGGCGCGTGACCCCAACTCGCATGACTTCGCGGTGGCCAACAAATGCAATGTGCAGGTGACGCCGCTCGCCTCCGGCGATGGCGAAGTGGTGAGCCTGATGGAGCGCTTCAACACGGCTTGTGACGCTCATCCCGAAATCGCAAGGCCCGAGATCATGCTCCTGATGCACACTTTCGTCGCTGAGGACGCCGCCGACGCCGATCGCCTGACGCAGGACCTGTCGAAATTCTACTGCCAGTTCGGCGCCTGGTTCCAGAACAAGAAGCCGGTGCGCCAGGGCGTGCTGGAAGCGCTGACCGAGGCCGAGATTGCGGCCATGCCGCAATATGCGCCAGACAAGATCAGGCAGAATCTGGTGATCGGCGAAGCCGACGAGGTGATCGCCCGGCTCAAGGCCTACGAAGCGCTCGGCTACGACCAGTATTCGATCTGGATCGACAGCGGCCTTTCGCATGAGCGCAAGAAGAGATCGCTGCAGCTGTTCATCGACAGGGTGATGCCGGCCTTCCAGGGACCGCGCGCGTGACGAGCACCGGCGAATTCAGGAACTACATAGACGGCCAGTTCGTGGAGGCCGCCGCAACCTTCGACAGCATCGACCCGTCGACTGGCGCCCCTTGGGCAAAGATGTCCGCCGCTTCAGCCGCCGACGTCGACCGCGCCGTCGAGGCCGCCCACCGGGCGCTGCGCTCCGGCCCATGGGCTGCGATGACGGCAACGGCGCGCGGCAAGCTTCTGGTGCGGCTCGGCGACCTCGTCGTCGCCAATGCCGACCGGCTGGCGCAGCTGGAGACACGTGACACCGGCAAGATCATCCGCGAGACCCGCGCCCAGATCGCCTATGTCGGCGACTACTACCGCTACTATGGCGGGCTGGCCGACAAACACGAAGGCTCGTTCGTCCCCATCGACAAGGCGGATATGGAGGTGACGATACGGCCCGAGCCGATAGGCGTCGTTGCCGCGGTCGTGCCGTGGAATTCGCAGCTCTTCCTGTCGGCCGTCAAGCTCGGGCCGGCACTGGCCGCCGGCTGCACCGTCGTCCTCAAGGCGTCGGAGGACGGCCCCGCCCCGCTGCTTGCCTTCGCCGAACTCGTCCACGAAGCCGGATTTCCCGCCGGCAGCGTCAACATCCTGACCGGCTTCGGCCATGATTGCGGACACCGCCTGACCGGCCATCCGCTGGTCGCTCGCGTTGCCTTTACCGGCGGCCCGGCGACGGCCCGGCAGATCGTCAGGAACACGGCGGAAAACCTCGCCTACACCACGCTGGAACTCGGCGGCAAAAGCCCGGTGGTGGTGTTTGCCGATGCCGATCTGGCAAGTGCGGCTAACGCCGTCGTCGCCGGCATTTTTGCCGCCACCGGCCAGAGCTGCGTCGCCGGCTCGCGGCTCTTGGTCGAGCGCTCGGTTAAGGACGAGTTTCTCGCCCGGCTCAAGCAAAAAGCAGAAGCCATCAGAATTGGCGACCCGCAGGATTCCTCCACCGAAATGGGGCCGCTTGCCACATCGCGCCAGCGCGAATGGATCGAAAAGACCGTCGCCGAAAGCCTCGCCGCCGGCGGCCGGCTGGTCACAGGCGGCAAACGCCCTGAAGGCAAGGCGGATGGCTTCTACTATGCCCCGACGATCATCGAGGTACCCGATCAGACCCTGGCTTGCGTGCGCGAAGAGCTTTTCGGCCCGGTGCTGAGCGCGCTGGCCTTCGACACCGAGGCCGAAGCGTTGGCACTGGCCAACGATACGAAGTTCGGCCTGGCGTCCGGCGTCTTCACCACCAATCTCGCCAAGGCGCACCGCATGGCGCGCGGCATCCACGCCGGCGTGGTCTGGATCAACACCTACCGCGCCGTCTCGCCGCTAGTGCCGTTTGGCGGCTACGGCCAGTCCGGTCTCGGCCGCGAAGGCGGCATGGACGCGATCCGCGACTACACCCGTTCGAAATCGGTCTGGATACGCACCTCGGACGACCCAATTCCCGATCCTTTTGTCATGCGGTAGCCGCCGCAGGCCGGGGATTCGCGATCAAGGCGAAAACGCCGATCGCGAACAGCCAACAACGAAAACAAACAGAGGAGAACGACATGAAACTGATCTTCACCGGCATCCTTGCCGGACTTCTGGCAACAACAGTTCTGGCAACGACGGCCGCCAAGGCCGAGGAAATGGTGTTCACCAGCTGGGGTGGGACGACGCAGGAAGCGCAGACCAAATCCTGGGCGGAACCGTTCTCGGCCGCATCCGGCATCAAGGTCCTGCAGGACGGTCCGACCGACTACGGCAAGCTGAAGGCCATGGTCGACGCCGGCAGCGTCAATTGGGATGTCGTCGACGTCGAGATGGATTTCGCCATCAAGGCGGCCAAGGACGGCCTGCTGGAGCCGATCGATTTCACTGCTGTGCCGAAGGCCGACCTCGATCCGCGCTTCACCACCGACCATGCCGTCGGCAGCTTCTACTATTCCTTCGTGCTCGCCTGGAACAAGGGCGCCGTTTCGGGCGAGCCTGCCGGCTGGGCAGACATGTTCGACGTCAAGAAATTCCCGGGCAAGCGCACCTTCTACAAATGGTCGGCGCCCGGCGTCATCGAGATCGCACTGCTGGCCGACGGCGTTCCCGCCGACAAGCTCTATCCGCTCGATCTCGACCGCGCTTTCAAGAAACTCGACACCATCAAGTCGGACATTGTTTGGTGGGGCGGCGGCGCGGAGTCGCAGCAGTTGATCGCTTCCGGCGAGGCGGCCTTCGGCCAGCTCTGGAACGGCCGCGTCTTTGCGCTTCAGCATGACGAAGCCGATGTCGGCGTGTCCTGGACCCAGAACCTGACGGCGGCCGACGTTCTGGTGGTGCCGAAGGGCGCCAAGAACAAGGATGCGGCGATGAAGTTCCTGGCTGCGGCGAGCAGCCCGGCCGGCCAGGCAAAGTTTGCCGAAGCCAGCGGCTATGCGCCGATCAACACCAAGGCCAAGGCGGAGATGGCGGCGGACGTCGTGAAGTCGCTGCCGGACGCCCATGTCGACGGACAGATCAACCTCGACATGAACTATTGGGCCGAAAATCGCGACGCCATCGCCACGCGCTGGTACGCCTGGCAGGCGAAGTAACGGCTGCTGCCGCAACAGAACGGGACGAGACAGCGCAGGCTGTCTCGTCCCACAAACAGGTTCCCGCCATGTCGGTCGAAACGCGTCAGAGCTTTGGAGCTTTCAGGATGCCGGCAGGCTTCGGTGGCCTGCTGCCGGCGCTCATCCTGATTGCGCTGTTCTTCGCCGTCCCGGTGCTGGCCCTGCTGTTGCGCAGCGTCACCGAGCCAGCGCCCGGCCTGCAGAACTACGCGACATTGCTGGGCGACGGCACCTATGCGCGGGTGTTCTTCAACACCTTCCTGGTTGCGGCGGTCGTCACCGTCGTTACCGTGCTAGTCGCCTTTCCAGTCGCCTGGATGCTGGCGATCATGCCGGCGGCCCTCGCCTCGATCGTCTTCGGCATCATCATCCTGTCGATGTGGACCAATTTGCTCACCCGCACCTATGCCTGGATGGTGCTGCTGCAGCGCACCGGCGTTATCAACCGGACGCTGATCGCCATTGGCGTCATCGACCAGCCGCTGCCGCTCATCAACAATCTCATCGGCGTCACCATCGGCATGGTCTACATCATGCTGCCCTTCATGATCCTGCCGCTGGTCGGCACCTTGCGGGCGATCGATCCGATGACGCTGCGTGCCGCGGCCCTCTGCGGTGCCAGCCCGTTCCAGGCATTCCGCCGCATCCTCCTGCCGCTGTCGCTGCCCGGCATCGCCGCTGGTGGCCTGATGGTGTTCGTCATGTCTCTCGGCTATTTCGTCACCCCCGCGCTGCTCGGCGGCACGTCGAACATGATGCTGGCCGAAATGATCGCGCAGATGATCCAGTCGCTGCTCAATTGGGGGCTCGGCAGCGCCGCCGCCTTCATCCTGCTGGTCGTCACCATGGCGCTCTACGCATTGCAGCTGCGCCTTGTCGGCGCCCGGCGCGTGACGGGAGGCATCTGAGATGCTGCTCGATTACGACCGTATGGGATGGCTGAAAATTGCCCTGCTCGGCTTCACCGCGCTGGTCGCCGCCTTCCTCCTCTTGCCAGTGGTTTTCATCGTTCTGCTGTCGTTCGGATCGTCGCGCTGGCTGGCCTTTCCACCGCCCGGTTGGACACTGAAATGGTACCAGGAGCTGTTTGCCGACCCGTCCTGGCTGGAGGCGGCGCTGACCAGCGCCCGCATCGCCACCATGACGGCGATCCTTGCCGTGGTGATCGGCCTTCTCGCCTCGTTCGCGTTGGTTCGCGGACAGTTCCGCGGCCGCGAAATCCTGCGCGGCCTGCTGCTGACGCCGATGGTCCTGCCGGTCGTGGTCTTCGCCATCGCCATTTACGCCTTCTTCCTCCGCCTTGGCCTCGGCGGCACAACGATCGGCTTCGTCATCGCCCACACCGTGCTGGCGCTGCCATTCGCGATCATCCCGATCGCTACGGCGCTTGAAGGCTTCGACAAGTCGATCGAGGATGCGGCGATCGTCTGCGGCGCCAGCCCGCTCGAGGCCAAGCTCAGGATCACCTTGCCGTCGATCAGGATCGGCATCTTTTCCGCGGCGATCTTTTCCTTCCTTGCCTCCTGGGATGAGGTCGTCGTCGCCATCTTCATGGCCAGCCCCACCTTGCAGACCTTGCCGGTCAAGATCTGGGGCAGCTTGCGCTCGGATCTGAGCCCGGTGATCGCCGCCGCCTCCAGCCTGCTCGTCGGCCTCACCCTTGCCCTGATGGTGGTGACGGCACTGCTGCGCCGAAAGTTCCAGACATGACCCAGTCCTTCCTCTCCATCCGCAAATTGCACAAGGCGTTCGGCGCGTTCACTGCCGTGCATGACGTCACGCTTGAAATACCCAGGGGTGAATTCCTGACCTTTCTCGGACCGTCGGGCTCGGGAAAATCGACGACGCTCTATGCCATCGCCGGCTTCCAAGATCTAAGCTCGGGGGATGTGCAGCTGGAAGGCAAGTCGCTGCTCGCCGTGCCATCGCATAAGCGCAACATCGGCATGGTGTTCCAGCGCTACACGCTGTTTCCGCATCTGACCGTGGCGGAAAACATCGCCTTTCCGCTGCGGGTTCGCCGCCGGCCTGATGCCGAGGTGAAGAGGAAGGTCGCCGACATGCTGGCCCTGGTGCGGCTTGAGAGCTTCGCGGCCAGGCTGCCCGGTGCGCTGTCGGGCGGCCAGCAGCAGCGCGTCGCGCTGGCCCGGGCGCTGGCCTACGACCCGCCTATCCTGCTGATGGATGAGCCGCTTTCGGCGCTCGACAAGAAGCTGCGCGAGGAAATCCAGGCCGAGATCCGCCGCATCCACCGCGAGACCGGCGTCACCATCCTCTACGTCACACACGACCAGGAAGAAGCGCTGCATCTATCGGACCGCATCGCCCTGTTCAAGGACGGCCGCATCGAGCAGACCGGCACCGGTGAGGACCTCTATCTCAGGCCGGCAACCGACTTCGTCGCCGGCTTCATCGGCAATTCCAATTTCCTCGCCGCCGAACATCTCGAAACTGTCGACGGGGCGGCAACGATCCGGCTGGCGGACGGTTCGGTCGTCTCCGGCGTGAGCGTCAACGGTGCTTTCGAGAAGGGGCAAAAAACCAGGTTGATGATCCGGCCGGAAGCGTTTGGCATGGAGCGAAAGCCGGCGAGCGCGGAACTCGCTGTCGAGATCGTCGATGTCGCCTTCTATGGCGAACGCCGGCGCATCGTCGCGCGCACCGCCGCCGGACAGGAGATCGACATCAGGCCGACATCTGCCGCCATGCAATCGCATGATGGAGCGCAGTCCCGCCGGCAGGTGTTTTTCGATCCGGCCGCCGCGTTCCTGTTCCCGGCCTGACTGTTGGACCAGACAGGCCTTTGCGGAAATCTATTCGGCGGCAACCCTGGCGCCAGAGCGATGGGCGAGCACAAGCCCGACCTCGTCCACGGCTTGCGCGACGCGCTTCAGGATCGGCTCCGACCGAAGCACTCCGTCGGTGAAATCCTTGTCGGTGGCGTAGACCGCCGTCGGCAAGGCAAGCGCTTCAAAGAAGCCGAACAGCGGCCGCAATTGATGCTCGACGATCAGCGCATGCCGCTCGCCGCCGCCGGTCGCCAGCAGCACCACTGGCTTGCCCTTCAAGGAGACCGGATCGAAGAGATCGAAGAAGTGCTTGAACAGGCCGGTGTAGCTGCCCTTGTAGGTCGGCGAGCCCACCACCAGCACATCGGCATTGACGATGCTGTCGAGGATGGCCCGCGCCTGCACGTCGAGGTCACGTGCCCATTTGGCGCCACCGAGCGAAGGGCCGAGATCTTCCACGTCGTAGCTGCTCGCCGACAGGCCATGCTGGCGCGCAATGTCCTTCACCACCTGTTCGACGAAGCCGCGCGTCTTGGACGGCCGGGTGAAATTGCCGGAAAAGCCGACGACGGTTGGATTGGGCATGCTGTGGCACCTTCTTGCTACGGGCAAGCCCGCCTTCAGTGTCTACAAGTTTGATAGACTTCCGAATGCGGCAAAAGGAATGATAGGCCTTTCGGCACCGCCACGACGAACTATTTTTCCATTCGTTAGCGCAAACGGATGATGGCGGCGATCAATTTTCGGCGAGCGACACGAACCGTCCAACCGGCACGAAACCCTTATCCGATGCGGCTGCCGCCTGCCGGATCGAACAGATGCAGCGCCGCTGGATCGGCGGACAGCCGCACCACGTCTCCCGGCCGAACATTGCTGCGCCCCATGACAAAGACGCAGACCTGCTGTCCCGCCATCTTGACGTAGAACTGGGTCGACAGCCCGAGCGGCTCCACCACCTCAACCTTCGCCGTGAGCGCACCGTCTTCGACGAGCTGGATATGTTCCGGCCGCAGCCCGACAGTGAGCGCGTCGCCATTCTTCAGCGGCAAGCCATCCGGCAATCTGAGCTTCTGGCCATCGGCCAGCACCGCCTCCACCTTGCCGCCCTTGTCGACCGTCGCCGGCAGGAAATTCATGCCTGGCGAGCCGATGAAACCGGCGACGAACATGTTGATCGGCCGGTCGTAGAGTTCCAGCGGATGGCCGACCTGCTGCACGAAGCCGTCATGCATGACGACGATGCGGTCGGCCATGGTCATGGCTTCGATCTGGTCGTGTGTGACATAGACCGAGGTGGTCTTGAGTTGCTGGTGCAGCGCCTTGATCTCGGCGCGCATGTGGACACGCAATTTGGCATCGAGATTGCTGAGCGGCTCGTCGAACAGAAACACCTTGGGATCGCGCACAATGGCACGGCCCATGGCGACGCGCTGGCGCTGGCCGCCCGACAGCTGGCGCGGCAGGCGCTGCAGGAAACTGTCGAGGCCGAGCCGCTTGGCGGCGGCACCGACCCTGGTGTCGATCGTCGACTTCTCGGCCTTCTTCAGGAGCAGGCTGAAGCCCATGTTGGACGACACGTCCATATGCGGATAGAGCGCGTAGGACTGGAACACCATGGCGATGTCGCGGTCCTTGGGCGCGACATCGTTGACCAGCCGGTCGCCGATGCGGATCTCGCCGCCCGAGACCTCTTCCAGCCCGGCGATCATGCGCAAAAGGGTCGACTTGCCGCAGCCGGACGGTCCGACCAGCACGACGAATTCGCCGTCGGCGATTTCGAGATCGACGCCGTGCAGGATGCGCAGCGAACCGTAGTCCTTCTCGACATGTTGCAGCGTGACGGAAGCCATCGATTATCCTTTGACCGCACCGGCGGTGAGGCCGGTGACGAGATAGCGTTGCAGGAAGGCGAAGAAGATGCAGACCGGGATCAGCGCGAGGATCGACGCCGCCATCATCTGTCCCCAGTCGACGGCGAATTTGCCGATATAGGTGAGCAGGCCGACGGCAAACGTCTTCTGGTCGTCGCTGGAGATCAGCATCAGCGCGAACAAAAGCTCGCTCCAGGCAGCGGTAAAGACGAAGCCGAGCGTCGCGCCCATGCCGGGCAATGTCAGCGGCACGATCACCTTGCGCATCGCCTGGGCGCGCGTGCAGCCGTCGATCATCGCCGCCTCTTCGAGATCCCTGGGGATGCCATCGAAGAAGGACTGCATCAGGAAGGTGGCAAAGGCGGTGTTGAAGGCGGTGTAGATGATGATCAGTCCGACCAGGCTGTTGGTGAGGCCGAGTTCTCCCATGACCCGGTAGATCGGCGGAATGACCATCACCAGCGGAAAGGTCTGCGTGAGCAGCAGCATGATTGCCAGCGTCGCCTTGCCGCGAAAGGTGAAGCGCGACATGGCGTAGCCGGCCAGCGTGGCGATGACGGTGACGAAGGCTGCCGTCGACACCGAAACGATGACACTGTTCATGAAATAGCGCGGAAAATCAGAGGCTTCCAGCACAGTGATGAAGTTGTGGAAGGTCGTCTGCGACGGCCACAGCGTGATGCCTTCGGAATAAAGCAGCCGCTCCGGCGTGACCGATATCTTGAGCGTCCAGAAGATCGGGAACAGTGCGAAGATCATGTAGGCGGCAATGGCGCTGTAGAGGCCGATGCCGCTGACAATGCGCGAGGAGGTCGAGCGTCCGGCAATCATCAGACGTGCCTCACCAGCGAGCGGCGGATGGCGATCAGCGCGATCGCGTAGACGATCAGCAGCACCAGCAGCAGCACCGCCACCGCCGAGGCATAGCCCTTGTCCAGCGACTTGAAGGCGCTGACATAGATGTAGACCGGCACCGTGCTGGTCGAGCCGGCAGGTCCGCCCTCGGTCATGACGAAGATCAGGTCGGCGAAGGTGGCGATCCAGATCGTGCGCAGCATGACGGTGATGACGATGGTCGGCGCCAGGAACGGCAGCGTCACCTTGCTGAAGCGCTGCCATGGCGAAGCGCCGTCGATGGCCGCGGCTTCATGCAGTTCCGACGGGATCGACTTCAGCGCCGCCAGCAGCGTGATGGCGAAGAACGGGATGCCGAACCAGATGTTGGCGATGATCGGCCCCCACATGGCGGTGGCCGGATCGGACAAGACGTTGGTCGGCTCGGCCTTCAGCCCCAGCGCAAACAGCCAGTGCGGCAGCGGCCCGATGATCGGGTTGAACAGCCATGCCCAGGTCAGGCCCGACAGGAAGGACGGCACCGCCCAGGGCAGGAACACCACAGCCTGGACGAACTTGCGGCCGATGAACGGTTTGTCGAGCAGCAGCGCCAGGCCGAGACCGAGGAAGAACTGGAAGAACAGGCTGGCAACCGTCCACCACAGCGTATTGACCAGCGCCTGCCCCAGCACCTGGTCGGACAGCATCGCCTGATACTGGCCAAGGCCGACATATTCCGATTTGAAGGCGGAGAATTTGCGGAACGAATAGCTGATGCCGACGATCAGCGGCACCACAAGCACCACGACCAGAAGCACGATCGCCGGGCTGAGATAGAGCCAGGGCTCGATGGCGGCATGGGTCAGCCGCTTCGCTCGCGGCTTGCCTGCGGGTCGTATTGTGGACACGGCATAGGTCATACGGACAGCTTCGTTCGGTTGAAAGGGATGAGCCAGCGTCGATGACAGCGTCCTTCTCCCCGTCACTATACGGGGAGAAGATGCCGGCAGGCAGATGAGGGGCAGCGCTAGCCAGACAAAGTATGGTACCGCCCCTCATCCGTCACTTCGTGACACCTTCTCCCCGTGAACGGGGAGAAGGGAAAAGCTACACGCCTACTTCTTGTTCTTGGCCAGCCAGTCCTGCTGCTCCTTGGTCAGGAACGCGGCCCATGCGTCGGCCGCCTCCTTGGCCGTCTTCTGGCCGAGCAGCACTTCCTGGAAGTTCTTGATCGCCACCTGGTCGACGAAGTTGCCGAGGTTTTCCAGATGCGTCGGCGGCGTCACCATTTCATATTTGGACGTGTCGCTGAGCTCGGTGAACCAGCCCTTGAACTGCTCGGTCTTGAAGTGGGCATCCTGGTCGGCGCCATTGTGGATCGGCACGACGCCGACCTCCTTGGCCCATTCCAGATTGTCCTTGGGCGACAACAGCGTCGCCATCAGCTTCCAGGCATCGTCCTTGTGCTGCGAATTGGCGAACATCGCCCAGCCGGCATAACCCAGCGTCGGATAGGATTTGCCGCTCGGCCCGACTGGCAGCGGCGCCACGGCGAAATCGTCGGCGCTCATCTTGTCGGCGATGCCGAGCAGCGCGTCCGGATCCTGGTTGAGCATGGCGCAGGTGCCGGAATAGAAACCGGTGACTGTTTCATTGAAACCCCAGCTCACCGCATCCTTTGGCGCCAGTCCGTCCTTGTACATGTCGGCCAGCATTTGCAGGCCCTTGACCGAGCCTTCATCGTTGATGGTCGAGGTGCCGTCTTCGTTGAAATAGCCACCCTTGCCCTGAGCGATATTCATGAACATGTGCATGCCGTTGAAGGCGCCGGGGCCACCGCGCAGGCAGTAGCCATATTTGCCTGGAAGCGCCGAGATCTTCTTGGAGTCGGCAACGAATTCATCGAGCGTCGCCGGCGGGCCGTCGAGACCGGCCTCCTTGAACAGTTTCTTGTTCCAGAACAGCGCGTTCACATAGTAGCCGTAAGGGATCATGAACTGCGTGTTGTTGACCGTCGAGCCGAACTGCTTGGCGCGGTCGCCGAGCGTCTTGGCGTCGTCCCATTTGGCCATGTAGGGGCCAAGGTCCTCGAGCTGGCCGTTGGTGGCATAGAGACCCATCCAGCGTTCCGGCATCTCGACGATGTCGGGCGTATCGCCGGCCTGCACCATGGTGAGGAATTTCTCGAACGCCTGGCCCCAAGGCAGCGAGACCAGCTCGACCTTGACGCCGGGATTGGCCGCCTCGAACTCGGCGATCTGCTTCTTCAAGAATTCGGTGCGCGGCGGGCTGGTGATGACCTCGACCATCTTCAGCGTGGACTCGGCCAGCGCACCGCTGGCGGAAATTGCCAGGCCGGCGGCAGTGGCAAGCATGATGCTCAGTCTTTTCATGTCAGGTACTCCCATTTTGAACTGCCTCGTTTATTTTTTTGCTTTGTCGAAGGCCTGGGCGATGTCGGCCCAAAGATCCTCGACACTTTCCAATCCGACGTTGAAGCGGATGGTTCGGGGGCTGACGCCGAAGCGCGCCATCGAATTCAGGCCCGGCGTCTGCTCGAGCGAGGCCTTTGCCGGGACCACCAGGCTCTCATGGCCGCCCCAGCTGACGCCGATGCGGAAGAACTTCAGCGCGTCGACGAAGGCCGGAATGTCGACATCCTCGGTCACTTCGAAGGAAAACAGCCCGGCATAGCCGGCCAGTGTCGCCTTGCCCGGATGGTTGGAATAGGCCGGGTGGTTGACGCGCTCGACCTGGCCATGCGCCTTCAGCCGTTCGGCGATGGTGAGCCCGCTCTTCATGTGATGCGGCAGCCTGAGCGGCAGCGTGCGCAGGCCGCGCAGCAGCAGCCACGCCTCGAACGGCGACAGCTTGCCGCCGAGCGAGGAATAGGTCTGCTCATTGATGCGGGCGATATGGGCGGCCGAGCCGGCAACCACGCCGGCGACGGTATCGCTGTGGCCGCCGAGATATTTCGAGGCCGAATGCAGCACGAGGTCGACGCCATGCGAGATCGGCTTCTGGAACACCGGCGAGGCCCAGGAATTGTCGATGCTGGTGATGATGCCTTGCTCCTTGGCCAGCCGCGCCAGATGCGCGATGTCCTGCAGTTCGAACATCATCGAGGTCGGGCTTTCCAGATAAAGCAGCTTGGCGCCGGGCAGTGCCGCCGCGACCGCATCGGGGTCGGAGCCATCGACATAGTCGACCTTGATGTTGAGGCGCGGGAACAGCCGCTCGAACAGCCGGTAGGCGTCGCCATAGCAGTTGCGAACGGCAACGATGCGCTCGCCGGCGCCGACGAAGGCAAGCACCGTGGCGCTGATCGCCGCCATGCCGCTGGAAAAACCGCGCGCCGCTTCCGCGCCTTCAAGCGCTGCGACGCGCGCCTCGAACTCCATCACCGTCGGGTTGTCGCCACGCGAATAGATCGGCTGCCGCCGCCGGCCGGCAAAAGTGTCGGCCATCTCGGCGTAGTTGGCGAAGGTGAACAGCGAGGTCTGGTAGATCGGCGGCACCACCGCGCCACCGGGGAACGGATCGTCATGCGCCAAAAGCGTCGCCGCTTCAGCGAGATAGTCCATTTGAAAACCGGTCGGATGCTCGTTCATTTTCGGTCCGAAAGTTTGAGTTTGGCGGCGCCGCGCTTCAAATCGTCCTCGACGGTGGCGATCAGCTTCAGCGCCTCGGCCCGGGCTCCCTCCGGGTCATGCGCGGCGATGCAGTTGTACATGGTGCGATGGTAGGGAAAGCTGGCGTGGCCGAAATCGCGCACGCCGAGCGGATGCTCCCAGAAGCGGTGGAACAGTTCGTGCATGGCGGCGATGATCTGCTCGAATAGCGGATTGCCGCAGGCGCGGTAGATCGACTGGTGGAACTCCCAGTCTTCCTCGGAAGACATGCCGGCGCGGGTGTGAAAGGCCTCTTCCATGATGTCGAGCTTGCGCTCGATCTCGGCGAGGTCTTCCTCGTCAGCGCGGATGGCGCAAAGCGCCGCGGCTTCCGCTTCCAGCGCGCGGCGGATTTCCAATGTCCGCATCAGGCCGGTGAAATCATTGCCGCCGGCGAGCGTCAGCGGCATGTGCAGCATGTCGAGCGAGACGGCCGCCTTGAGATAAGTGCCGCTGCCTTGCCGCCGCTCGACGAGGCCAAGCCCCTCCCAGCGCGTCAGCGCTTCGCGCACCGTGTTGCGGCTGACCTTGAGGCGCTCGGCGAGGATGCGTTCGGTCGGCAGTTTCTCGCCAGGCTCCAGCTGCTCCTGCATGACGAAGCCGGCCAACGCCTTCAGCACCGCATCGTCGCGGGCCGTCGTCTGGATGGGCGGAAGGAAATCGGTCACGCCGGCTGAGCCTAAAGTGGTTCAATGGTCCAACCAATTTCTGCACGGGGTGAGGAGCGAGTCAACCGCCAAAATGAAGCAAGGTCGAATAGCGCGGAGATACGCCATTCGACCGTGCTGTTCAGCCGTGAGCGCGCGACGGCGCAGGATCCGCACTGGCGCTGCGCCAGCGCGCGAACATTTCTTCGCGAACCCGCCTCGAACCAGAGAGGCGCTCCTTTGCCTGCGCCAGCACAGCGGGCGAAGCCTCGGCAGGCGTGCCAGACTGGAAGGGAGGAGCCGGTGCATATTCGAGCGAGAGCTGCACAGTCTCGGCCTCGGCCTGTCCGAGCAGCCTTGCAACCAGCACCAGCCCGAAATCGATTCCCGAGGTGACACCGCCGGCGGTGATCAGATTTCCGTCCTCGACAATGCGCTCGTCGACAGGAATGGCGCCGAACTCGGCAAGGAAGTCATGCGCATACCAATGCGTCGTCGCCCTCTTGCCCCTCAGCAGCCCGGCCGCGCCGAGCACCAGGGCGCCGCTGCACACCGAAGTGACGTAGCGTGCATGTGCTGCACGCCCACGCACGAAATCAAGCACGGCCTGATCCTCCAGCAGCGCGTTGACGCCTCCTCCGCCTGGAATGCACAGCACGTCGAGAGGCGGGCAATCGTCGAAGGTCGTCGTCGGGTTGAGGGACAGTCGCGTCGACGACATCACCGGATTGCGATCCTTCCAGATCAACTCCACCTCGGCGCCCTTTGCCGAGGCCAGGACTTCATAAGGGCCGGTGAGGTCGAGCTGCTGGACATTGGGGAAGACAAGGACGCCGAAACGAAGGGTCATGGAAATCTCCACAGGTTGACTCCAGCCAATCTAAGGCATCATGCTTTGGCACGATCGCCAATCACCCCTCGTTTCAAGCCAAACCGCCATGCGCCATATCGAAATCCTTGCCTATCCCGACGTCCAGCTCCTCGATGTCAGCGGGCCGCTGCAGGTTTTTGCCAGCGCCAACGACTTCAGGATGCAGGCCAGCGAACCAGCTCCCTACGAGGTCGCGGTCGTCGCCGCCTCGCCGCGGATCAGGACATCGGCCGGTCTCGTGCTGGAGGCAGCGGCACTGCCGGCGCACGGGCTGGAGATCGACACGCTGATCGTGCCTGGCGGATGGGGCGTCAACGCGGCCTGCGAGGACTCCGAGCTGATAGATTGGGTGACCGGGCGCTCGCGCGACGCCACACGAACGGCCTCCGTCTGCAGCGGCGCCATGCTGCTGGCTACGGCAGGCCTGCTCGACGGCCGCCGCGCCGTTACCCATTGGGCACGTTGCGCCGAGTTCGCCCGGCGCTTTCCGGCGGTCCATCTCGAACCCGACCCGATTTTCATTCGTGACGGCAATGTCTGGACGTCCGCAGGCGTGACAGCGGGAATCGATCTCGCGCTTTCCTTCGTCGAGGCCGACCTTGGCCGGCATATGGCTCTTGCGGTGGCTCGCCAGTTGGTTGTCTTCCTGAAACGTCCCGGTGGCCAGGCGCAGTTCAGCCAGACCCTCAAGCTGCAGGATGGCGACGAGCGCTTCGACCGGCTGCATGGCTGGATCCTCGAAAATCTGGCCGGCGACCTCTCCCTGGCGCAGTTGGCCGACCACGCCAATATGAGCCCGCGCAGCTTCTCGCGCCGCTATCACGAGGCCACAGGCCGGACTCCCGCCCGCGCGATCGAGGAAATCCGGATCGAGGCGGCGAGGCGGATGCTGGAGCGGGGCCTGGCCGTCAACCAGACGGCCCGCCGCTGCGGCTTCGGCTCGGAAGAGACGATGCGGCGCGGCTTCCTGCGCGTCCTCGGCACGAACCCGCGCGATTATCGCGAGCGTTTTTAACACGTTAGCTGACGATCTATGACTGCCCTTCAGCAGCCGCCAAACCGGGCGACGAACTGTTCGGCCGGCAAGTCGAAGGCCGACTTTTCCTGCATCAATCTTTCCAAGGGCCAGTCCCACCAGCGGATGTTCAGCATCGCCGCGATTGTCTCGTCGGAAAACCGCTTCCTGATGAACTTGGCCGGATTGCCGCCGACAATGGCGTAAGGCGGGACGTCCTTCGTCACCACACTGCCGGCAGCGACCACGGCGCCGTCGCCGATGGTCACGCCGGACAGGATGATGGCATCCGTTCCGACCCAGACATCGTGGCCGAGTTTGATCGGGCCGTTTGTTCGCAGATACTCGTAGGTCGATTTGGTTTTGAACAGCTGGTGCTGAAGCGCGTAGTTCGCGGCTGTCTCCGTCGGATGATTGGCTTGGCAGAAAAACCTGACGCCGGGCCCGATGGCGCAGAATGCGCCAATGTCCACCGGGGATTGTTCGCTGCAGTTCACGAACGATCCACCGCGCAGGCTCTTTGAGTATCGGCCAATCCTGGCGTGGCGCGGGATAGAATTGGGGTCATCCTTCAACCCCAGCAATATTCGCAATCTTTTGAAAGCCATGGTTTTCAGGATCCCCACCCTTTGCGCCGGATCGCCGGCGGCATCAGAGAAATCCACAGCCTATGCACCAACGCAATCCTGATCTTGGCTGGAAGCGGGTGTTGGTGTGGTCTGGCACCATTTTGCCCGAACGACATAGCCAGCCGGCCACATGTCTTTTCCTTTGACGACCGCAATGGCATGGTCGACTGGCACTGTGGGAGGACACTTGTTGAAAACCAAGAAGCTCATCAACGACGGCGGCAAAGCGGTCGACGAGATGCTGGCCGGAATCCTCGCCGCGCATCCAGGACATCTTCACGCCGTGCCCGGCAGCCCGCGCTCGATCATTGCCAGGAACGGTCCGCGCCCCGGCAAGGTCGGTCTGGTCATCGGTGGCGGCTCCGGCCATGAGCCGACCTTCCTTGGCTACGTCGGCAAGGGCCTCGCCGACGCGGCGGCAATCGGCAACGTCTTTGCCTCCCCTCCTCCCGACCCGATCCTCGAATGCGCCAAGGCGGTCAGCGGCGGTGCCGGCGTGCTTTTCATGTATGGCAACTATGCCGGCGACGTCATGAACTTCGACATGGCGGCCGAAATGGCCGCGATGGACGATATCGAAGTGCGCACGGTTCTGAGCACCGACGACGTCGCATCCGCGCCGCGCGGCGAAAAGCACAAGCGTCGCGGCGTCGCCGGCAATTTCTTCATCTTCAAGGCGGCGGGTGCAGCTTGCGACCGCATGCTGTCCTTCGACGAGTGCGAGCGCATCGCCATAAAGGCCAACGACCACACCTTCACCATGGGTGTTGCGCTTTCCCCTTGCTCTCTGCCGCAAACAAGGCGGCCGAATTTCGAGATCGGCGACGACGAGATGGAGATCGGCATGGGCATCCATGGCGAGCCAGGCGTCGCGCGCGGGCCGCTGAGAAGCGCCGACGAAGTCACCGACGAAATGCTCGATCACATATTGCAGGACATGGCGCCGTCGCGTGGCGACCGCGTCGCCATTCTCGTCAATTCGCTCGGGTCGACACCCTTGATGGAACTCTACATCATGAACCGGCGGCTGTCGCAAAGGCTGGCTGACATCGGCGTCGGCGTCCACGCAACCTGGGTCGGCAATTACTGCACCTCGCTGGAGATGGCCGGCGCCTCGATCACGCTGCACCAACTCGACGGCGAGTTGCAGACGATGCTGGACCACCCTTGCGACTGCGCCATGTTCCACACCGGGTAAACTTGGTCAAGGGCAAGGAACAAGAGATGACGAGAATCGACAGCGCCCGCCTCGCCGGCATGTTTGCGACCATCGCCGACGCCATGTCAGCCGACCGGGACCGTCTGTGCGCGCTTGACGGCGTGATCGGTGACGCGGACCACGGCATCGCTATGGAGCTTGGGTTCTCCGCCGCCCGCGATGCGGTCGCGGCATTGGACGCTGGGGCGACCGATCCAACCGCCTTGCTGAATACGGCGGCGAAGTCGTTCCTCAACGCCGTCGGCGCCTCCTCGGGCCCGCTCTACGCCACGGCATTCATGCGCGGCGCGGCAGCGGTGAAAGGCAAGGCGACGCTTGATGATGCGGACACGGTCGCCTTGTTCCAGGCCATGGCCAAAGGCATCCAGGATCGCGGCAAGGCCGAGCCTGGGGAAAAGACGATGATCGACGCGTGGGCGCCGGCCGCCGCGGCGGCGGGCGAGGCCCTGGCCGCCGGCAGGGGGCTGGCCGGCAGCCTCGCCGCTGCAGCCGAAGCCGCAAGGGCCGGCGCGGAAGCGACCAAGACGATGATCGCCACCAAGGGACGGGCCTCCCGCCTTGGCGAGCGCTCGCTTGGCCATATGGATCCAGGTGCCGCGTCCGCCGTAACCGTAATCGAGGCGATGCGGATCGCCTTGACCGAATAGACCAACTCCCTTTCGGGAAAGATCATATTCAAACAATAGGATAGAGGCTTACCTTGACTCTATCCGGCAAGGCCCGTCTTCAGCGCTTCGCATCGAGCCTGTCGATGGCATCCACGTTTCCGGCAGAGGGGCCGTTCGGATCGAACTCCGAGGCCAGCCACGCATCGGCGATCGATTTCGCCAGTTCAGGGCCGATGACGCGGGCACCCATGGTGATGATCTGCGCATTATTCGACTTGGCGGCGCGCTCCGCCGAATAGGTGTCGTGGGTGAGCGCGGCGCGGATGCCCGGCACCTTGTTGGCCGAAATGCTGACGCCGATGCCGGTGCCGCAAAACAGGATGGCGCGGTCATAATTGCCGTCGACAATTTCGTGGCCGACTGCGGCGGCGATATCGGCGTAGTAGCCGGCCTGGCTGAGATCGACGACCTGCAGCTCGGGCTTGGTGGCGAGATGCTTGGCGATGACATCGAGCAGAGGCTTGCCGGCGCTGTCGGCTCCAAGTGCGATCTTCATGGCAATAACTCCTTTTGCCTCGTGGTCAGCGCGCGATGACGGCCGACGCCTTTTTCAGAATGTCGATATAGCCTTCCGCTTGCCATGCCGAGCGGCCGATGAAAAGGCCGTCTATATGCGGCTGACCGATCAGTTCGGCGGCATTTCCGGGATTGACGCTGCCGCCGTAGAGCACAAGCGGGGCGTCCGGCAATCGGCTGGCGGCGACCTGTTTGATCAGCGCCTGCTGCTTGTCGGCGTAGTCGGCGCTGGCCGGGATGCCCTTTTCGCCGATCGCCCACACTGGCTCATAGGCAAACAGGATTTCCGCCGACAATTCATTGTCCGCGAGGCCTTGCAGCGCGCCCAGCACCTGCGCGGTCAGGATTTCATCGGCGCGGCCGCCCTCGCGCTCGGCCAGCGTCTCTCCGACGCAGATCAACGGCACCAGGCCGTGCCTGACCGCCGCTGCCGTTTTCAGTCCCACGGTCTTGTCCGTCTCGCCAAAATGCTCGCGGCGCTCGCTATGGCCGAGCTCGACCAGGTCAAGCCCGCAATCCCTCAGCATCAGCGGCGAAATCTCGCCCGTCCAGGCGCCGGCATCGGCCCAGTGCATGTTCTGCGCGCCGACCTTGACGCGGGTGTCGGCGAGTGCCGCCTTCACCTGCCGCACGGCGGTGAAAGGCGGAATGACGAAAGGCTGTATCGCCGGATCGAAGCCCGGCGCGAAGGCCGCCAGCGCCTCGGCGAATTGCAACGCCTCCGCCAGCGTCTTGTTCATCTTCCAGCTCGTGCCGACCCAATATGGGGTCATTCTTTGTCTCCTTCGATCCGAAATTCGGATGATGCGTTTGCCTCAGGCGCGGGGCTTGAGACTGTCGCGGCCGCTGTCGATGTAGGGCGCCCAGAAATCCACCGACTCACGGATCATTGCAATCACCTGATGATCGACCGGTTCCCGCTCCCGGAAGGAAAGCTCAAGGCAGATCTCATTATCGGTTCCGCCACCAGCCCGCACGGTGTCGAGCAGCTTCTGCGGAAGGATGCGGCCGTCCTTGTTGTAGGCGGCGGTGAACGGCCAGTGTCCGCCCTTGTTCATGGAGGACTGCTTGATGTGGATGATCGGCGATTGCAACGGAAAGGCTTTCGCCCACGCATAGGGATCGGTGTCGTCAGGGTTGGGCGAGGTGACGTCGCCATGGTCGATGTCGACCATCATCTGCATCGGTATCGGCAGCTTCGCCGTATCGATGGCGGCCTGCAATTCGACGCAGCTTTCGATCGTGTGGCCAAACTCGCGCCCCACCGACATCGGTTCCCAGAACAAATAGGTCAGGCCCGCCGCCTTGGCGTGCTCGGCCACCTCGCGCCAGCATTCGAGCGCGATGTCGAGAAGGGCCGCGCGCCGCTGCGGATCGTCAAAATCCTTGTAGGTGAATATGGCGAACTGCGTGCCCATGCCCGATGCGCCCAGCTCGGCGGAAATGTCGGCAAAAGTCTTGAACCAATCGACATAGTAGCGCCGCACATCCGCGTCCGGGTGACCGAAATGGTTGAGCCGGCCATACGGACCGGTCATCCCCGAGGTGATGCGCATGCCGGTCCGCGCCAGCGCGCCGTTGAACCGGCGAATGAATTTGGCAATCGTTGCCGCCGGCCAGGCCGGATTGACGAATTCATGCGTCAGCTGCACGTCGCGAATGCCGATGCCATAGGCGATGGCGTCGATCAGATCGTCGGGATCGGCGAAGCGATTGACCAGCGGGTTAGTGTTGAGGGAAAGCGTGAAGGCCATCAGTTCGCCGCCGCCATGATCTTGGTGCACCAGTCTTCGAATGTCTTCCGCTCGGCCGCATTGACATGCAGGCCGTGTTTGGTCCGGCGTTCGAGAACGTCGGCGGCGGTCATCGCCCATTCGGTGTCGAACAGGAAAACAGCTTCCCGCTCGTAGAAATCCGGGCCGAAACGACGGCCAAGATCGGCTTCGCCTTTGACCCCTTTCAGCAAAGCGCGCGTGCGCGTGCCGTAGCTTCGCGCATAGTGCTTCACCAGCGACGGGCTAAGCCAGGAAAACTCGGCATGCAGATCGCCCAGGAACTGCTCGAAATCGGCGTTCGCCAGGTCGCCGCCCGGCAAGGGAATTTTGGCCGTCCAGGCTTTCTTCATCGTCGGAAAGAACGGCTGGATTTTTTCCAGCGCATGTTCGGACAGCTTGCGGAAGGTGGTGATCTTGCCGCCAAACACCGACAGCAGCGGCGCACCGCCATTCGGGGCATCGAGTTCAAAGATATAGTCGCGGGTCACCGCGCTTGGATTGTCGGCATTGTCGTCATAGAGCGGACGCACGCCCGAGAAACTGTAGACCACGTCTTGCGCGGTGAGCTGTCGCTTGAAGTAGCGATTGACCACCTTGATCAGATAGTCGATTTCGCCGGCCTCGGCTGCCACTTCCTCGGGCCTGCCCTCGTAGGGAATGTCGGTGGTGCCGATCAGCGCCAGATCGTTCTCATACGGGTTGACGAAGATCACCCGCTTGTCGTTGTTCTGGATCAGATAGGCCTGCCGTCCCTCCCAGAATTTCGGCACGACGATATGGCTGCCCTTTACCAGGCGAACGTTGCGGGTGGAATTTTGCCCAGCGACGCGGCTGACGATGTCATTGACCCACGGCCCCGCCGCATTGACCAGCCCTCGTGCGCGAACTTTCGTTACCGCGGCGGTGCGGCCGTCCTGCATGTCGATCGACCACAGGCTGCCTTCGCGCCGGGCCGCAATACAGGCGGTGCGGGTGAACACTTTTGCGCCGCGCTGACTGGCGTCGAGCGCATTGAGCAGCACCAGGCGGGCATCATCGACCCAGCAGTCGGAATATTCGAAGCCGCGCTTGAATTCGTCCTTGATCGGCGCGCCTTCCGGCGCGGTCCGCAGGTTCAGAGTTCTTGTTCCGGGCAGCCGCTTGCGGCCGCCAAGGTGGTCGTAGAGAAACAGTCCGAGCCGAACCAGCCAGGCCGGCCTGTCTTCGGGGCTGTGCGGCAGAACGAAGCGCATCGGCCAGATGATGTGCGGCGCCGCCTCCAGCAACACCTCGCGTTCGATCAGCGCTTCGCGCACCAGCCGGAACTCGTAATATTCGAGATAGCGCAGGCCGCCATGCACCAGTTTGCCGGAGCGCGAACTGGTGCCTTGCGCCAGATCGTCCTTCTCGCACAGGATGACCGACAGTCCGCGGCCGGCGGCATCGCGCGCTATGCCGGCGCCGTTGACGCCGCCGCCAATCACGAAGAGATCGACAACATCAGACGTATCGCTCAAGACTTTGCTCCTGTGCGGTGCGCCATACTCTTCCACACGGGCCGCAGCGCCTGGCGCGCCGCGACGAAGGATGGAAACAGCGCATCGTAGGTGTGGGAAAGCGCCTCGTCATAGGCATCGCATTCGCCCAGCAGCGGCGTCACCCATTCGGCGCAACAATCACCCATGGAGCGATAGACGCCGAGCCCGACCGCGGCCATCATCGCTGCACCCGCAGCACCTGCCTCCTGGCGGCTGCTGGTTCTGACCTGCGCGCGGGTCGCTGCGGCGATGATACGGCGCAGCGATGGGCTGCGCGCCGCCCCACCCGACAGGCGGATTTCACCCGGCATCGTGCCCATCGCCTCGTAGCAATCGCGTGCCGCGAACGCCAATCCCTCGAGAACCGCGCGCGCCAGATCGCCAAAGCCGTGCTTGACCGACAGGCCGATGAAGCCCGCGCGCGCATCGGGATCGACGAACGGGCCGCGTTCACCGGCGAGCGAGATGTAGGGCTGATAGACCAGCAATCCCGGCTCCGATCCTTCGACCCAGGCATCGAGTGCTTTCAACAGCTCGTCGCGCGAAGGTTTTGCGCCGCTGGCTGTCAACACGTCGCGCGCCAGGCCAAGCAGCCAGTCTATGTTGAGGGTCGCCGCCATATTGGATTGCAGTTGCGCATAAGCACCGGGAACAGGCATGGCGATCGTGTAGCCGGATGCATCGTCGTTGAGCACGACATCGTCGGCAGTGCGCGCCAGGCGCGTGTGGATGCCGGTCGAGCCGATGACGGTGCAGCCGACAGTGCCGCTCGGATCATAGAGGCCGGCGCCAAGCGCGGTGCTGACCATGTCGACATAACCCAGCACCACCGGCGTGCCCTCAAGCAGGTCGGTCTCTCCCGCTGCCGACACAGAGAGCGGATGATGGTCGGTCGTGCCTTCGAGCATGGGCGGCAACAGGCGCCGATGCGTCGTCAGATCGAGAATATCGAGCACCTCGTCGGAATAGCTGCGCGAGCGGAAATCGCCGAAGGTGAATGTGCCTTCCGAGGGATCGGTGGCGCGCTCGCCGGTCATCTTGAAATACAGCCAATCCTTGCAGTGAAAAGCAGTGGCGGCCTGCTCGAGGATTTCCGGGCTGTTCTTCTTCAGCCAACCGAGCTGAGCGCCTTGCTGACAGGCGTTGAGCCCGGTGCCGGTGATCTCGAACCGCGTGCGATCGCTGGCATCGGCGCGCATCTCGTCCACCAGATGCCCGGCGCGGGCGTCGAGCCAGAGCCAGGCGCGCCCGACCGGCATGCCGTCGCCATCGATCAGCCAGGTGCCGTCGCCCTGCCCGGTGATCGCCACCGCCGCGGTTCGCCGCGCGAGGTCGGGAACTTTCGTCGCCAGCTCGCGAACGGTCAGCACCATGTCGCGCCAGGTCTGATCCATGTCCTGCTCGGCGCCGCCGCCTTCCAGCGTGACGAAGCTGTTGCTCACCGACGCCATGGCGAGTTGCCGCCCCGAAAGATCGAAAGCGACCGATTTGATCACGGACGTTCCCGCGTCGATCCCGATCAGCAGGTCTTTCATGCGGCAAGTTCCGGATGGTTATGAAGGCAATTCACAAGCAGCAGTCTTTGTTGTCTGGAAGCCGTAGAAGAGGCAGGGAGTGTCCGCAAGGACACCCCCTGTGCAGGTTTTACTCCGACAGCACGAAGGGTGCGGTGTACTTGTCCACATTGTCCTTGGTGATGAGAAGGCAATCGAACAACTGCTTCTCGCTGGTAGCGCCGGTAGCGCCCGACTTGATGAACGAGTCGGCCTGCTGCACAGCCTTCGCCGAGAAGATGGCCACTGGCTGAAGCACAGTGTACTGCAGTTCGCCGGACTTGATGGCCGCAACCGCATCCGGCGAGCCGTCAAAGCCGCCGACCTTGATGCCGGCCAGCTTGCCGGCTTCCTTCAGCGCTGCAACCGCACCAAGCGCCATTTCGTCATTGCCGCTGATCACGGCGATGATGTCGGGATTGGCCTGCAGCATGCTCTGCATCTTGTCGTGGCCCTGGGTACGATCCCAGTTGGCGACCTGCGAAGCAGCCTTTTCGAGATCCGGGTACTGGCTCAGCACGGTGGCGTAGCCGTTCGAGCGCGTGGCGGCGTTGTTGTCCGACGGGGCGCCGAGCAGTTCGACATACTTGCCCTTTTCACCGACTGCCTGCACCCACTGCTGGGCACCGAGAGCCGCACCCTGCGCATTGTTGGAGACGAGCTGCCCCTTGGCGAGGCCTTCCTGGTTGATCTCGGCATTGACGAGGAAAACCGGGATGTTGGCGGCGATCGCCTTCTTCACCGCGCCGACCGAACCATCGGCATTGGCCGGGTCGAGGATGATCGCCACCGACTTGTTGGTGATGGCGGTGTCGATCAGATTGCTTTCCGTGTTGGTGTCGCCCTTATGGGCAGCGACATTGGCCGTGTAGCCGAGCTTTTCGGCCTCGGCCTTGGCGACGTTGCCTTCGGTCAGCCAGTACGGGTTGGCCGGATCGTTGACGATGATCGAGATCAGGCCCGCGGCCGATGCGGCTGCGCTAAACCCAACCACCATTGCGGCAGCAAGCAAACTTCTAAGCACGATTTTCATGTACATTCCTCCAATGATTTACGCGGTGTTGCTCCAGTCACCTGGCACTCTTCCCTTGGGCAGGATTGGCCGCTTCGGCCTTCCCCCGTTTCTGAGAAGTCGGTTGGCCGCCCGTCGAAGCTGGAAGCTTGCTACGGCGGCGATACTGAACGGCATTGAGGAGCACGGCGAGCACGATGACGGCGCCGGTGAACACTGTCTGCCAGTAGGACGAGATGCCGATGATCACCAGACCGTCGGACAGGAAGCCGATGACGAAGGCGCCAAGCAGGGTGCCGCGGATATTGCCGCGTCCGCCGGTCAGCGCCGCGCCGCCGATGACGACGGCGGCGATCGCCGTCAATTCGTAAGTGGTGCCCGCGGTCGGTCCGGCCGAGGTCAATTGCGAGGACAGGATCAGCCCGGCAATGGCGGCGCAGATGCCTGAGAGCACATAGACGGAAATCTGCACCGTCTTGACCGGAACGCCGGAGAGTTCGGCGGCACGCTCATTGCCGCCCGAGGCGTAGAGCCAGCGGCCGAAGGCGGTGCGGTTCAAGACGATGCTGCCGATCAGCGCGATGACCGCCAGCACCACGACGCCGGTCGGCACGCCGAACAGGCGGTTGAAGCCGAGCGCATCGAAGCCGGTGTTGCCCAGTTCCGGCTTGCCGCCGAGATTGTTGTAGGTCAGGCCGCTGGTCATCAGCAGCGCCAGCCCGCGCGCCATGTACATGACACCGAGCGTGGCGACGAAGGCCGGAACCTTGAAGCGTGCGATCAGCACGCCGTTGATCAGTCCGACGACGGCACCCAGCATGCAAGCCAGCACCGCGACCACCCAGACCGGCGGGTAGAGCACGACGCCCAGCCAGGTGAGCGTCACGCCTTGCATCAGAAAACCGGCGACGACGCCGGCAAGCCCGAGTGTCGATCCGACCGACAGGTCGATGCCGCCATTGAGGATGACGAGCAGCATGCCGACGGCGAGAATCCCGAATATGGCGACGTGCGAGGCCATGGTCAGGAAATTCGCCACTGAGAGGTAGTAGGGCGACAGGATCGAGAAGACGACGATGATGACGATCAGGGCAAAGAAAGCCCGGCCTTCGAGCAGCAGCTTGGCCACGTCGAAGCCCTCGCCGCCCGTGCTCGGACTGGACTGTTTGCTGGCCTGGCTGACATCGGTCATGAGAGGGGCTCCGAAATTCTATGATCAGGCGACCACGGCTTCGCCGGAGGCGGCCATGATCTGCTCTTTGGTGGCGTTCGCGCCGAATTCGGCTGAAATCTTGCCGCGCCGCATGACGACGATGCGGTGGGCGATGCTGAGGCACTCATTGACCTCAGAGGTCGAGAAAACGACCGCCAGGCCCTGCGCGACGCGCTCGCTGAGCAAGCGGAAGACCTCGGCCTTGGCGCCGACATCGATGCCGCGGCTCGGCTCGTCGAGAAGGATGACCTTGGGGTTGGTCGTCAGCATCTTGCCGATGACGACCTTCTGCTGATTGCCGCCCGACAGCGATCCGATCATGGCGTTGCCGCCGGCGGTCTTGATGGTCACCTTGCGGATCGAATCGTCGATCAGTGCGCGTTCCCTGGGCCGGGACAGGAACAGGCCTTTGGCGAATGCCTCGATGCTGGCAAGCGACAGATTGCGACCGACGGTCATGGTCTGGACCAGACCATCGCGCTGGCGGTCCTCGGGCACCAGCACAAGGCCTCTGGCGATACGCTGGGCAATGGACAGCCCCGAGACGTCCTCGCCTTCTAGCAGCGCCCGTCCTCCCGCCATCGGCACGCGTCCGGCGACAGATTCCAGCAACTCCGTGCGCCCGGCGCCCATCAGCCCATAGATGCAGACGATCTCGCCCGCTTTGACATCCAGCGACAGATGATCGACGACATAGCCTGAACCCGAAGCGTCGGTGACGCTGACATTCTCGATCGACAGCGCCACCTCGCCGAACGCATGGCCGGTTGGCGGAGAGCCGAGGTCGAAATTCTCGCCCACCATGTTGCGGACGATCCATTCGAGGTCGATGTCCTTGGCTTCGGCCGTCGCCGTGATCGCACCGTCGCGCAGCACAACGGCATAGTCTGTGATCTGCAACGCCTCTTCGAGGTGATGCGATATGTAGACGATGGAAACGCCGCGGCTGGTCAGGTCGCGGATCACCTTGAACAGCACCTCCACCTCTGTGGCGCTGAGCGCCGAGGTCGGCTCGTCCATGATCAGGATGCGGGAATCGACCGACAGCGCACGAGCGATCTCGACGATCTGCTGCTGCCCGAGACGCAGATCCTCGACCAACGTCATCGGATCGATGTCTTCTTCGAGATCGGCCATCAGCGCCCGCGCCTGGCGCGACTCCTCGGCGAAGTCGAGGCCGGTTCTGGTGCGCAGTTCGCGACCCATGAAGATGTTGTCGCGGACGCTCAGATTCGGCGCCAGGCTCAGTTCCTGGTGGATGATCGAGATGCCGCGATCGCGCGCGTCCGACGACGAGGAAAAGCTGACGAGATTGCCATCGAGCACGATGTCGCCGGATGTCGGCGTTACCACGCCGGACAGGATCTTCATCAGCGTCGACTTGCCGGCGCCATTCTCTCCGAACAGGGTCGTGACCTTGCCGCGATGGATGTCGAAGTTCACACCTTTGAGCGCGTGAACGCCGCCATAGGACATCACGACATTGCGCGCAGAGAGCACGGCGTCGCCATTGGCGGGCTCTGTGCCGGAAGCCGAATTCATTTGACCTCCAGCCTCACCGGTGTGACCAGCCAGCTCTTCGGATTGACCAGCTTGAAAGCGCCGACCACGGCTATGGTCTTGCCGGTCAAGGCGCTGGTATCGACTTTCGCCAGCACCTCCGTCTTCATCTCGTTGTTCAGCGCCGAGCCGGCGTCCTGATACTCGATCTGGTTGGTGAACTGACCGAAAGTGATCTTGCCGGTGGCGTCGCGAAGCTCGGTTCCGTTGATCGCCGGCCCTGTCTGCACGCGGACCGTCAACGTGTCCGGCAAACCGTCGACGGCAACCTTGTAGATCCCCGATTTTCCCTCGCCGACGACGCCGGTGAACTTGACCGAGATGACCGGTCCGACGCCTGCCGGCACACCATATTCCTTTTCGGCGGTCGCCCTGTCCTTGGCGATCGCTGTCGCCACCGTCGCGGCGTCGGCGGCGCGCGCCTCGACATCGGCCTGCACTTTGGGGAATTCAGACTTGCCATAATCGGCGGCGGAAAAGACGGCGTTGCGAACGTCGCCGGCCGATCCAATCGTCACCACTTTGGTGTCGAGCGCCATGGCGCCGAGCAGAACCAGAACCGCGGCACCGGCTAGTGCGCGGCGCAAGCCCGGCGAGGCCTGCCGGGCGGGTGCGGAGGCAGCCTTCGCGGTCATGATGCAACCGCCAGCGATGCGGATTTTCTGTTGTCACGCATTCGTCGATCCTCCGTTGACGCGGGGCTTCGTGGCACCGGCTGCATCGTCGAGCTCGACGAGCGCGCGGGCCGTGCACTCGTCGGTGATCAGGCCGCTGAGGTAGCGGCTTTCGAGCACCGCCTTGATGGCGCGCACCTTCACCTTGCCGCCAGCGACGGCGACGATCCTGCGGCCCTTCAACTGGTCGCGGGGAAGCGCCAGTATTCTCTCCGACAGCGCCGTTTCGACAGGGCGCCCCTTGTCGTCGAAGAAATGCGCCAGCAATTCACCGACACCGCCGTCACGCTTGACCTCATCGATTTCGGACGGCTCGATCATGCCTGTGGCGACCAGCGACGCCTCCCGCTCGGCCGTGCCTATTCCGACGAACATCAGGTCGGACCGGCTGGCGAGAGCGAAGACATCGCTGATGCCGCGCTGACCTAGCAGCACCTCGCGGTCCTCGGCGGTGTTGGCGACGAAAGGTACTGGCATGACAAAAGCCTGCGCGCCGGTCCGCTCGGCCAGGCGATGCATGACGTCGTGCGGGTTGGCGGCGAATTTGCGCGTCACGCCACCGAGCAGCGAGACGAAACGGATGTGGGCAGCCGTGGTGCGCGTCAGATATTCGACGCTGGCGGCAAGCGTGCGGCCGTGGCCGACGCCGATCAGCATGTCTTCGCCGCGATCGATTTCGCGCTTGAGGAACTGGGCGCCGGCAATTCCGAGCCCCTTCAACGGCAGCTCGTCCTGATCGAGATCGGGAACCACCTCGCAATAGTCGAGCCCATAGGCGGCAGTCAGGCGCTGTTCCAGATCGACGCATTCGGCGACGTCGCCGTCGATGAACACCCTGACCAGCCCTTCCTGGTTGGCCTTGGTGATGAGCCGATGCGCCTTGAGGCTGGTTAGGCCAAGCCGCTTGGCCACCTGAGCCTGCGTCAGACCCCCGGCATAGTGAAGCCAGGCCGCGCGCGTGGCGAGACTGGATTCATGGTCGCGGTTCGCGGCTCCACCGGATTTCAAGCCATCTCCTCCCTGAGATGATATTATTATCTTTGTGTGCAAAAATTTTCATACCTTTGCATCGCTGTCAATCCCTCCGCGGATGGTTGCCTTGGCCGACGGATCGGCAGCCAACGCAGGCCTATTAGGAGGTCAGCATATGAGGCGATCATATGGCGGTGTTAATTTAACGTCAATCTATGTTATCTCACACCGAAGTGAACAGGAATGTACAGACCGTAGCAGCCTGAATTGGCGATAAGTGTCTGTTTTTGCTCAAATGTTTCTGGAGTCTGAAAAATCCCAATCTGGCTGTGAGATGGGACATTTCGCGCGCAAGGCGCAACGAGGGCAAACCCATCGGATTGCCTCGGGAAAAGCTATCGGCATCGGCGATAGCGCGATTAGTCCAGCCGCATCAGGTTCCTGCCTTCGAGCTCGACAACAGCGGCTTCGACTTCCCGCGCGAGGCGCTCGGTGCTCCAGCCCAGCGCCCGCCCGGCGATCGCGGCAATCTCCTGCAGATCGCGGCTCGTCAGCGAACCGCCTATCGCCAAGGTGCTGCGACGCATGACGATGTCGGCCAGATGTTCGACGAATTCGTTGCGCGCGATGTAGTCGATTTCCGCCTTGCCATAGCCGTCGGAGTCCGGCAGGCGCCCCTCATCATTCGGCGCCCACTTGGCAATCCGCGTTGCAGTGGTCCCGTAGCGCGACAGCAATTGGTCGAGGCGCCCTTCCCCGGCGCCCGTTGCCTGCTGCGCCTCGGCCAGCCAGTCTGCCCGCGCCGCGACATTGGCCGGGAAATCTTTCCCGCCGCCGATCGGCATGGATTGCGTCGACACCTTGCGGCTGCGCTGCAGGCGGGCGAGCACGGTATCACTGACTTCCTCGGCAAAACCGCGGAACGTCGTCCACTTGCCACCGACCAGCGAGATGATCGCAAAGGGTCTGTTGCCGTCCGGCTCGGCAACCGGTGCCGAATGATCGCGGCTGATCAGTCCGGGCGTCGATACCTCGGACGTCGGCAGCGGTCTGATGCCGCTATAGGCATAGACGATCTGGTCGCGCTCGAAAATCATGCCCGGCAGCAGTGTGCGCACGCTCTCGAGCAGATACTCGACCTCTTCGGGTTCGCAGCGCACCGCGTCCGGATTGTCGGCCTTGATGTCGGTCGAGCCAACCAGCGCCAGGCCGAGATAGTCGTAGACCAGGCAGATGCGGCCGTCATCGGCCTCGAAATAAAGCATGCGCCCGGCCAGGCTTTTGACCAGCTCGTCATGCTTCAGCAGGATATGCGAGCCCTTGGTGCCGCCGATCATCTTCGACGGCGTGCCAAGCAGCGCGTTGACATCGTCGATCCACGGACCGGCGGCGTTCACCACCAGCTTTGGCCGCACCGAGAATGCATCGCCGTTTTCCGGCCGGAAGGTGAGCACGCCATCGGCTGAAGTCTCGAGTGCTGTGTAGTTGGCGCTGGCGGAGGCCGTACTTGCCTGCAGCCCATCGAGGATCAGTTCCAGCACCAGCCGTTCCGGGTGGCTTATCTTGGCGTCGTAATAGCTGCCGGTGGCAACGATCGCCGGATTGAGCGCCGGCATCTCGCCAAGCGCCTGCCGCCGCCCGACCATGCGGTGGCGCGGCATGACCTGGTTTCGCGAACCGTAGAAATCATAGATCATCAAGCCGATCTTGATCAGGACGGCGCCGCGGCTGCGCGGCGCGCTGGTCGAGCCGAACAGTGTTCGCAGCGCCGCCAGCATGCCCTTGCTCCACGAGAAGATCGGGATGACGGTCGGCAGCGGGCTGACATAGTGCGGCGCGTTTTGCAGAAGCAGATTGCGTTCGAGCGTCGACTGCGCCACCAGCCCAAACTCGCCGGTCTCGAGATATTTGAGGCCGCCATGGATGAGCCGCGATGGCGCGGCACTGGTGCCCGAGCCGAAATCCGCCTTGTCGACGATCAGGCAGCTGACGCCTTGCGCACACAGGTCGCGAAACAGCCCCGCCCCGTTGATGCCGGCGCCCAGAATGACGACGTCGACCTCGCCGGTCGCAGCCATGGCGGCGAGGCGTCCGGCGGGATTGTCCGCTCCTGCTCCGTCTGCTGGGCTCATGGCGCTTTCGTCTTGACGATGCGCAGCTTCACGCCCGCCCGCTCGAGGCTCTGCGCCTGCGCGTCGCCCAAGCCTTCGGTCACCAGCACGGCGTCGAAACTGGTCAGATCGTCGAAGACATGCAGCGCGATCCTGTCGAACTTTGCATGGTCGACCAAGAGGATGCGCTTGACCGATGCGGCCATCATCGCCTGCTTCACCCGCACGACATTCGGATCCTGGATGAAGGCTGTGGTTCCGGTAATCGCCGAAGCCGAACAGATCAGCACATTGGCGCGCAGCTGCGCCACGGCGTTCTCGCAGACGATGCCGATATAGGCGTTGTAGGTGCCGTGATATTGGCCGCCGAGACAGATGAAATCGATATCGTCGACATTGATCATCAGCGCCGCCGTCGACACGCTGTTGGTGACGACCGTCAGCGGCTTGACGTCAAGCAGCAGCGTCGCCACCGCGTTTGCCGTCGATGAATCGTCCAGCATCACCACCTGGCCAGCCTCGACATAATCCAGTGCTGCCCGCGCCAGCGCATCCTTCTCGGCCCTGTTGACCGTTACCCGGTAGCGGAAGGCGCTTTCGTAGAGACCGGACGGCTGGACCGTCACCGCGCCGTGCAGCTTGCGCAGCACGCCCTGCTGCGCCAGCCGGTCGATGTGCCGGTGGATGGTCATGCGCGACACGCCGAAATGCTCGACCAGATCGTCGATGCGCACCTGGCCGAGCTTGATCACATAGTCGGCGATCTCTTCGCGTCGTTCGTCGGCCTTGATCATGCTTCTCCCCTCGGCCGCGCCAGCCTTTCGATCTCCGGCCAATGCGACTTCATCTGCTCGGCGATGCGGCAGTAGAGCGAAAAACGCTCGTTGAACACAGCATTGGAGGCGGGCACGGGCTGGTATTTCCGCGCCGTCATGCCGACCTGCCTTGCACCCTCTTGTGGCGTCTTGAACAAGCCGACCGCGGCCCCTGCGCAAAGCGCTGCACCAAGGGCAGCGGCCTCATCCGTCGAGGTGACGGTGACCGGGGCGTTCAGCACGTCGGCAAACATCTGCACGAAAGCAGGGTTGCGCGAACTGCCGCCGGTCAGGCGGATCTCGCTGATAGCAAAGCCGTCACGCAAGGCTTCGACATGGGTGCGATGATTGAAGACGATGCCCTCCAGAACCGCCTTCAGCATATCGCCGCGATTGTGCCAGCCATGCAGGCCGACAAAGCTGCCGCTGGCCACATCGCCATAGGGAGAGCCGAACAGATAGGGATGAAACAGGATGGTCGAAGGTTTTTTCAGCGCAGCGTCGATCTCGCTCGCCAGCAATTCGTGGATGGAGCCGCCATCCGTCCTGTCCTGCTCCGCGCGGCAGAACGTGTCGAGAAACCAGTCATAGTTGGCGGTCGAGGCGGGAGAGATCGCCATGTTGTTCCAACGGCCGACGTCCAAGGCGTTGCGGCAGAACCAGCGCCGGTCGACGCGCGGCTCTGACGAAACGACTTCGTTGATGGAATAGGTGCCGGCGACGATGGCGAGCGTGCCCTCCTCATGGCCGCCCATGCCAAGCGCCGAGGCGGTCACGTCATGCAGGCCGCAGGCGACGGGCGTGCCCTTGGGCAGGCCGGTCATGTCGGCGGCCTCGGCCGTGACCTGCCCAACGATGTCGGCCGAATGCGCCACCGATGGCAGCGCCTCGAAAAGGTCGTCCAGGCCGAAGATGCGCATCGCTTCCGGCACGAAGGCTTGCGTGCGGAAATCCGTGAATGAGGTGCTGGCCTCTGTCCGGTCGGTGCCGATCGTGCCGGTCAGGCAAAAGCGCAGCCAGTCCTTGCAGGCCAGCACATGGCCGATGCGCCCATAACGGTCAGGATCGTTCTGCTTGATCCATGCCAGCAGCGCCGAGGGCGCCGAAACATGCGGCGTCTGGCCGCTCAGCGCCAGCGCTTCGTCGAAAACCGAACCTTGAGACCATTTTTCGACGATCTCGCCAGCACGGCTGTCGAGCGAAAGGATGCCGGGGCCCAGCGGCCGGCGGTCCTTGTCGAGCAGATACAGCCCGTCGCCATGCGCGGTCGCCGCCACCGCCTTGATGTCGCTGGCCGGCCGGCCACACAGCGCGATGGCCTCGCGGATGGCCTCGGCGGTCGCTTGCCACAGACCAGCCATGTCGCGTTCCACCCAGCGCGCATGCGGCATCGATTGCGGCACCCGCCGACGCGCAACGGAAAGCTGTGATCCGACGGCATCGAAGATCACCGCCTTAGTGACGGTGAGGCCGTTGTCAATTCCGAGCAGGCAAGGCACGGTTAGCGCCCTCCCGGCGTCATGGATTTTTCGATGCAGCGGCTTCGCATGGATTTGACGACAACCAATGAGCGACGCGGTACAAGAATGGAATCGGCACCCATACCGGCCAAATGAACCATATCGCGATGTTAAATTAACGTCAATTGATGTTCAAAACAGTCTCAACGCCTCAAAGAGTTGACTGGGCTGAAAGCGAAACGATCAACAACCTACTGATTCAGTTGGATTTATATCGCCGGCAAAATGTCTCACCAGATCCGTTCATTCCAGGAGTTGCCTCGTGTACAAGGGTTCTGACCTGCTCATTGCCGCCCTCGAGAATGAGGGCGTCGATCGCATCTTCGGAATTCCGGGCGAAGAAAACCTCGACGTCGTCGAATCCATTCGCAAATCGTCGATCCAGCTCATCCTGACCCGCCATGAGCAGGCCGCAGCGTTCATGGCGGCGACCTATGGCAGGCTCACCGGCAGGCCGGGCGTTTGCATCACCACGCTCGGGCCCGGTGCCCTGAACCTTACCACCGGTGCGGCCTATGCGCTGCTCGGAGCCATGCCGATGGTCATGATCACCGGGCAGAAAGGCATCCGGTCGTCGCGTCAGGCTCGTTTCCAGATTGTCGACATCGTCGCGGCGATGAAGCCGCTGACCAAGCATTCGCGCCAGATCATCTCGCCGAGGACGATCCCGGCCGTCGTGCGGGAAGCCTTCCGCATCGCCGAGGAGGAACGTCCGGGACCTGTGCACCTGGAACTTCCCGAAGACATCGCAGCCGAGGAATGCGAAGAGGCGGCGCTGATCCCGCCGCACCCGGTCGAGCTTCCGCTGGCCAGTCCGCTCGCGCTCGATCGCGCCGCGCAGATGATCATCAAGGCAAAGCGTCCGCTGGCCATGCTGGGGGCTGCCGCATCGCGGCCGCGCTCGACCTCCGACCTTGCCCAGTTCGTGCTGCGAACACAGATCCCGTATTTCACCACGCAGATGGGCAAGGGCACCGTGCCCGGCGGAACCGAGCTCTACATGGGCACGGCCGCACTTTCCGAGCGCGACTACGTGCATGAGGCGATCGAACAGGCCGACCTCATCATCACGATAGGCCACGACACGATCGAGAAGCCGCCCTTCATCATGGGCGCCAATGGGCCGAAGGTGATCCATGTCGGATATCAGCCGGCCAATGTCGAGCAGGTCTATTTTCCGCAGACGGAGGTGGTCGGCGACATCGGCGCCTCGCTCAGGCTGCTCGCCGACCGCGTCGAAGGCAAGATCCCCAACGCACAAGCCCTGCTGCCGCTGCGCGAGGGCATCTTGAACCGGATTGCCGCACGCGCCACCGAAGACCGCTTCACGCCGCAACGGCTGGTGCATGACGTGCGCGCGGTCATGCCGGCGGACGGCATTCTGGCCCTCGACAACGGCATGTACAAAATCTGGTTCGCGCGAAACTACCGTACCCGCGTCGCCAACACGCTGCTGCTCGACAACGCGCTGGCGACCATGGGCGCCGGCCTGCCCTCGGCGATGACGGCGGCCATGCTCTATCCCGAGCGTCGCGTCATGGCCGTCTGCGGCGACGGCGGCTTTATGATGAACAGCCAGGAGCTAGAAACCGCCGTCAGGCTCAAACTCAATCTGGTCGTCCTGCTCATCGAGGACAACGCCTTCGGCATGATCCGCTGGAAGCAGGCGGTCGACCAGTTTCCCGATTTCGGCATGACATTCGGCAATCCCGACTTCGTCAGATATGCCGAGGCCTATGGCGCCAGGGGAACCAGGGTCAGCGCGGTCAGTGAACTGCGATCCTCTCTGGAGAATGCCTTCGCCGGCGGCGGCGTGCATCTCGTCGTCGTCCCCATCGACTATTCGGAAAACAAGCGGGTTCTAGTCGATGAACTGAGCCAGCGGCTGCCGGCAGCGCCCGGGATCTGATGTCTCGACGCGCGAGCTTGGCTTTCTCCTGCCATGCCTCTATGTTGCCATGCAAATCGCACAATTGGTTTTGAAATGCCTCCCGATATCCCGGCTAGTGAATTGAAAAAATGAAGGAAAAGCATCTGGCGCCAGCCGGAGCGGTTTTCCGAAACTCACGAAGCTATTTTTATCAGGGATATCGCAACCCAAGAGGTTGCGGCCTTCAAAAACCAGGGGTTGGAAATTGAGCGATGCAATTGCGGACGTTTTGAACTGGCTCGAAAGCAGGGACGACATCCACAGCCTGAGGGCTGCGGTGTGCGACTTGAACGGCATCATGCGCGGCAAGCGCATCCCGGTCGAACAGGCCCGCAAGGCGCTCGAAGGCAAGTTGCGCATGCCTTTTTCGCTGATCGGGCTCGACATCTGGGGCGAGGACATCGAAGGCAATGCGCTGGTTTTCTCGACCGGCGACGCCGACGGCCTTTGCCAATGGACGGGACGCGGCATCCTGCCTGTCAGTTGGACAGCACACCCGACCGCCCTGGTCCCGCTTTGGCTTGCCGACGAAACCGGCGCGCCGTTTCTGGGCGACCCGCGGCGGGCACTGGCCCGCATCCTCGATCGCTACGCAGCCCTTGGCCTGACGCCGGTCGCAGCCACGGAACTTGAATTCTATCTGGTCGACCCGCAATCGCAGCGGCCGGTCGGGCCGGTGTCACCGGTGACCGGACGCCGGCTCGATTCCGACGCGGCCCTTTCGATCGACGAGATCGACGACTTCGAAGCCTTCATCCACGACGTCTACGACGCCTGCCGCACGCAAGGCATTCCCGTCGATACCGCGATTGCCGAGAACGGCGTCGGCCAGTTCGAGATCAATCTGAACCATGTCGCCGATGCCTTGCGCGCCGCCGACGATGCCGTGCTGTTCAAGCGCACCGTCAAGGGCATAGCCCGCAAGCATGGCTTTGCCGCCTGCTTCATGGCCAAGCCCTATGGCGACCGTGCCGGCAACGGTTTTCATGTCCATTTCAGCCTGACCGATACTGAAGGCCGCAATGTCTTCGACGACGGTAGCGACCAGGGTTCGGAGACAATGCGCCATGCGGTCGGTGGTCTGCTCGCCGCCATGGCCGAGAGCACGCTGGTATTTGCGCCGCACTTCAATTCCTACCGCCGGCTGCGGCCGCGCTCCTATGCACCGACAGCGGTTGCCTGGGGTTATGAGAACCGCATGGTCGCCATCCGCATTCCCGGTGGACCGACGAGCGCACGCCGCATCGAGCATCGCGTGTCGGGAGCCGACGCCAATCCATACCTGGTGCTTGCGGCAATCCTCGGTGCGGCGCTGATCGGCATCGAGAGGCAGCTGTCGCCAGGCGATCCCGCCGGCAATGACGGGCAAGGACTTCCGCCGGCCAAGCTGCCGCCGGATTGGGCCTCGGCAATCGCCAGTTTCGAGAGCGGGCAGCATGTGGCGGAGATCTTCCCGGACATCCTGCGCGACTCCTTCATCGCCTGCAAACGCCAGGAGCTGAACACGTTCGCGCTCAATGTCAGCGACTTCGAGATCGAGACCTATCTCGAAAGCGTCTAGGTCACCTTCGCATCGAATAATCCAATCAACGGCAATCTGCCGCAAACTCAATCCGCTTGCCGGGTTTGTTTTGAAATCTCCTCGCTCATTTAATTCTACAAAATCGGTAGGCTTAATGCACATCGAATGCTTTGCGAGGAGCCCAAAATGTCGAAAAAGCTGGTGGTGGGGGTGTCGGGCAATTTGACCCGTCCGTCGAAAACCAAGGCATTCGTCAGCCACATCGTCGGCGCAGTGGCGCAAAACACCGGCGCGGCTTCGATCGTCTTCGACATCGAGGATCTCGGTCCTTCCTTCCCGCTGGCAAGGCGCCTTGCCGATCTCGATCCATCGGCCCGCAACGTCGTCGAGCAGTTGCTGGGCGCCGATATATTGGTCGTCGGCTCGCCCACCTTCAAAGGCAGCTATACCGGGCTTTTCAAGCATTTCTTCGACCTGCTCGATCCGTCATCGCTCAGGGGAAAGCCGATAATCCTCGCAGCGACCGGTGGCGGCGAGCGTCATTCGCTGATTGTCGAGCACCAGCTACGGCCGCTGTTCGGCTTCTTCGAGGCGCTGACCTTGCCGACCGCGATCTACGCTTCCGACAAGGACTTCGCCAATGGCGTGCTGGTGTCCGAGGCCATCCAGGCCCGCGCCCGGCAAGCAGTCGCCGAGGCAAGCCGGATCATCGGGGTGCCCGCCAGCGTCAGTGTTGCCGCCTGAAACGCGCCACTGACCAACAATCCAGGATCCCCTTCCCGCACAGTCCAGAAGGAAAGCGCAATGACCAGACCCAGCAAGTCCCGACAGATCAAACTTGGCGCCTTCCTGCCTGGTGGCGGGCAGCATATTGCGGCATGGCGCCATCCCGACGCGCCGGCCGACGGCGCAACCAATTTTGAGTTCCACAAGCAGCTTGCGCTGACCGCCGAGCGCGGCCTGTTCGACGCCTATTTCCTGGCCGACAATCTGACGGTTGGCCTCGGCGCCCGCGAAGGCGGCAACGCCAAGATCGCCGGCTTCGAGCCGGTGACGCTGTTTGCGGCTTTGGCGCCGCTGACCACGCATCTGGGCTTCATCGCCACAGCGTCCACCACCTATGAAGAGCCCTATACGCTGGCGCGCAAATTCGCTTCGCTCGATTTGTTGTCCAACGGCCGGGCTGGCTGGAATGTCGTGACTTCGGCCGGCGACGAAACCGCCCAGAACTTCAACCGCGATGTCCAGCCCAACCATGCCGAGCGCTATGCAAGGGCGCATGAGCATGTCGACACGGTCAAGGCGCTGTGGGACAGCTGGGAGGACGACGCCTTCATCCGCGACAAGCAGTCTGGCCGCTTCTACGACAAGGACAAGCTGCACGACGTCGACCACAAGGGCGAGCATTTCAGCGTCAAAGGTCCGCTCAACGTGCCGCGCCCCGTGCAGGGCCACCCGGTGGTGGTGCAGGCCGGGCAGTCCGAGGATGGGCGCGGGCTCGCCGCGCACTCGGCCGAGGTCATCTTCACCGCTCATCAGAAGTTGGAGACGGCGCAGGAATTCTATCGCGACATCAAGGCGCGCGTGGCGGCTGTCGGCCGCGATCCCGACCAGGTGCTGATCATGCCCGGCGTGGCGCCCTTCGTTGGCCGCACAACTGAAGAGGCGCGAGAGAAGTACCAGCAGCTCAACGACCTCATCCTGCCCGAGGACGGCGTCGCTCTGCTCAACGGCCTCGCCGGCCAGACGCTCGACATCAGGGGCTATCCGCTCGACGGCCCGCTGCCGCCGAGCAAGGAAACCGAAGGCATGAAGAGCCGCCAGGCGCTGATCCGCCAGATCGCCGACGAGAACAACTTCACCATCCGCCAGCTCTACCAATGGGTAGCGACGGCGCGCGGCCACTACACCATCGTCGGCAGCGCCACTGAGGTGGCCGACCTGCTCGAGGAATGGTTCACCAGCGACGCCGCCGACGGCTTCAACATCCTGCCGCCCTGGCTTCCGGGCGCACTCGACGACTTCGTCGACCTGGTCATCCCCGAGCTGCAGCGCCGGGGCCTGTTCCGCACGGCTTACGAAGGCAGGACGCTGCGCGAAAACCTTGGCCTCAGGCGGCCGGAAAACCCGTGGACATCAGCCCGCTCGACCGTGCTGGCCGCCGAATAAATCCCCCGACGCGCCAACCAGCTTCCAGGGAAAGGGCAAGACGATGACTTTGCAGCACATTGAGCGGCCGATCACGATCGGCGCACGCCGCAGCGGAACAGGCGTAGACACTGACTTCCTGCGACCCAGCGGCCGGGCGGCCGTCCGTTTCCTGTCGCGCTACGGCGTTCTTCTAGGGTTCCTGGCGCTCTGGCAGGTGGCGAGCAGCGTCGGATGGGTCAATGCGGCGGTGCTGCCGCCTGTCGACATGATCGTTGCCGCCCTGTGGAAAGGGCTCGCCGGCGGCGTCTTGCTCGGCGACATCGCCATCAGCCTGCAGCGCGCCGGCATTGCCTTCGCCGCCGCCGTTGCTGTCGCCATTCCGCTTGGCCTGTTCATGGGCCAGGTGCGCGCTGTCGAAACCGCGCTCGATCCGATCCTGCAACTGTTCCGGCAGACCTCGGCGCTGGCGCTCTACCCGGTGTTCATCCTGCTGCTGGGGCTCGGCGAAACCTCCAAGATCTTCGTCATCTTCTGGGCGACTTTGTTTCCGCTGCTGCTCAACACCACCAGCGGCGTCAAGGAAGTCGATCCAAAGCTGCTCGAAATGGCGCGCGTCTATGGCGCGACGCGTCTCACCGTGTTCCGCCGCGTCGTACTGCCCGGTGCCATTCCCTCGATCTTCGTCGGCTTGAGGCTGAGCGCCACCACGGCACTCTTGCTGCTGATCGCATCCGAGATGATCGGCGCCAACAAGGGCATCGGCTTCCAGGTGATGAACGCGCAATACAATTTCCAGATCCCGCTGATGTTCGCGGCGATCGTCATCCTGGCCGGCCTCGGCCTGATCGCCAACCAGGCGCTGGTTGTCCTGCAGCGGCGGCTCTGCCGCTGGAGCAATCCCGTCAACTGACCAACCCTCTCAATCTAGGCCTGCCCCTGCTCTCATCTTAGGAAAGATCGGACCATGAAAATCACGCGTCGTTCCCTGCTAGCCCGTGCACCGCTTGCCGCCGGCATCATCGCCGCCGGCCTGCCCCGCTTCGCCTTTGCCGAGGCCGCACCTGTCAAATTTCGCTACCTCGCCAGCCGGGGCGGCATCTCCCCGCATGAGCTGGCCTACGAGCTCGGCTATTTCAAAGACCTTGGCATCGAGCTGGAGAATGTCGGCTATGCCGCCGGCGGCCCGGAATCGCTGTTTGCGCTTTCCTCCGGCAGCGTCGACCTTGGTTCGGCCGCCACCGCCGCGGTGATCAACTCGATCTCCGGCGGCAACGACTTCGTCGCCGCCTATCCGAGCAACGGCATCAACAAAGACGTGAAAAGCGTCTTCTATGTGCTCGAAGACAGCCCGATCAAATCGATCGCCGACATCGCCGGCAAGACCATCTCGGTCAACACGCTCGGCGCCCATCTCGACTACACGGTGCGCGAGGCGCTGCACAGCGTCGGCCTGCCGCCAGATGCCGCCAACCTCGTCGTCGTGCCCGGGCCGCAACTCGAACAGACCTTGCGCTCGCGCCAGGTCGATATCGCGGGCCTCGGCTACTGGCAGGCGACCTTCGCCGGCGCGCTGGTCGCCAATGGCGGCGTGCGCGGCGTGTTCAACGACACCGACGTGCTGGGCGAACTCGCCGGCGGCTTCGTCGTGCTGCGGCGCGACTTCATCGCCGCCAACCCGGACGCCGCCCGCAACTTCGTTGAGCAGTCGGCACGCGCCTCCGACTGGTCGCGGCAGAATCCGGACGAAGCGCGCAAGGTGCTGGCCGACATCCTCAACAAGCGCGGCGAAAACGGCGATCTCGCCCGCTACTGGACCGGCTTTGGCTTGCGCGAAGGCGCGCAAGCCACCGACCGCGACATCGATTTCTGGGTCGCCATACTGGAACGTGACGGCCGCCTGGCCAAGGGCAAGCTGAAGGCCGCCGACATTCTGTACCGGCCCGGTGAAACCAAGACCAACTGAGAGCTGAGAAGGACTGGGAGCTGGAAATGACGGGCACCAACCGCGGCGGAGAGGTCTCGATCCGTGACCTCTCCAAATCCTTCACGCTGGGCGGGCGTCAGCTTGCCGTGCTGAGGACGCTCAGCCTCGACGTCCGCTCCGGTGAATGCCTGGTCATCGTCGGCGCCAGCGGCTCGGGCAAGACCACGCTGCTGCGCATTCTCGCCGGGCTGGAGGCCGCCGACAGCGGCGGCGTCGCCATCGACGGCAAGCCGGTCCACGGCGTCGGCGCCGAGCGCGCGGTGATTTTCCAGGAACCGCGCCTGTTGCCCTGGCTGACCGTGCTCGGCAATGTCGCCTTCGGCCTCGAAGTGCGCGGCGTGGCCAAGGCCGACGCCGAGGAAAGGGCCCGCTTCTACATCGCGCTCGTCGGCCTCGCCGAATTCGCCGACGCTTGGCCCAGACAGCTCTCGGGCGGCATGGCACAGCGCGTCGGCATCGCCCGGGCGCTGACCGTGCAGCCGGAAATCCTGCTGCTCGACGAACCGCTCGGCGCGCTCGACGCCATGACCAAGATCGGCATGCAGGAGGAACTGGCCCGCATCTGGAGCGAGGAGAACGTCACCATGGTCATGGTCACCCACGATCTGGAAGAGGCGATCTATCTTGCCGACCGGGTGCTGATCCTGCCCAAGGAGAAAGGCGGCGCGGCCAGGTTGATCGACGTCGACCTGCCCCGCCCGCGCGACCGCAGCGAAAGCCGGTTCGTGCGCTATCGCGAAGAACTGCTGCGCGAATTCGGCCTGCACTGACCGAGCAGACGAGCTAGACGATCGGCTTGCCGGCCACCAACTCCCGCAGCGCGTCGTTGATGCGATCCTGCCAGCCGGGTCCATCCTCCTGGAAATGATCCAGCACGGCCCGGTCGATCCTGATTGAAACGAGCTCCCTGACATTGGGCGCGACCGACGCTTCCCGAACCGGCGCCGCCGGCTTCTTGATCGGCTTGAAGGCGGCTTCGGCGGCCTCCATCGGATTTGTCGGTCGGCGCGGTGGATTTGCCATGGATTGACCCCGGGTGACGACGACTTTGACGCTGCACGAATGCGCCACGATAACCCATGTGGCGCGAGATTGTCGTTCATTTCACCGGCAAAACCACAGAATTCACCTTCCGTGTGACATCAGCAACGTGCATTGCACCTTGCCGCAGACTCCGCGTTCTGATTCCCTGTGGCATGGCCACGAGCCTGATTCTGGCATCCCGTGCGACCAAGTTTTCGTGCGGGTGCCGGCAACGATTATGTCGACCACCGCTTTCCAGGGAGAAACGGCAATGAACACCGCGACCAGGCCGGAAATCTCCGAGATGAGGCCGAAGATAACGGTTGTCGGCGTCGGCGGCGGTGGCGGCAACGCCATCAACAACATGATTTCAGAGGGCCTGCAGGGCGCGGAATTCATCGTCGCCAACACCGATGCCCAGGCGCTGACCATGTCGAAGGCATCGCGGCTGATCCAGTTGGGAGCTCACATCACGGAGGGCCTGGGGGCCGGGTCCCTGCCCGAGGTCGGCCGCGCCGCAGCCGTGGAATCGATCGACGAGATCATGGACCATCTGGCGGGAACGCATATGTGTTTCGTCACCGCCGGCATGGGCGGCGGAACCGGGACCGGTGCCGCGCCTGTCATCGCGCAGGCGGCGCGGGCAGCGGGAATTCTGACCGTGGCCGTCGTCACCAAGCCGTTTACCTTCGAAGGCAAACGCCGGATGCAATCGGCTGAAGAGGGCATTGAGCGGCTTCGCGAATGCGCCGATACGGTGATTGTCATCCCCAACCAGAATCTGTTCAGGATCGTCGATGCCAAGACGACATTCGCCGACGCTTTCGTCATGGCGGACCGCGTCCTCTATTCGGGCGTCGGCTGCATCACCGACCTCATCGTCAAGGAAGGCCTGATCAATCTCGATTTTGCCGATGTGAAGTCGGTGATGCGCGATATGGGCCGCGCCATGATGGGCACCGGCGAAGCCACGGGCGAAGGCCGCGCCAAGCGGGCCGCCGAGGCGGCGATCGCCAACCCGCTTCTCGATGAAGCCTCGATGATCGGCGCCAAGGGCGTGCTGGTCTCGATCTCGGGCGGCATGGACATGACGCTGTTCGAAGTCGACGAGGCCGCCACCCGCATCCGCGAGGAGGTCGACGCCGACGCCGACATCATCGTCGGCGCCATATTCGACCGGGCGCTGGCCGGCAAATTCAGGGTGTCGGTGGTTGCGACGGGATTGCGGCGCGCGGTTGAGATGCCGCTGCTGGCGGATCAGAAATTCGCATGAACTGAACGACGCCGCTCGACCATGGGCCTCGGCCCGGCATTCGCGGCTGCCGCTAGCGGCTGCGTTCACTATCCCGCCTTCTCGACTTCCTCGAGGTAGTAGATCTTGCTGGGTTGCAGATGGTCGACGCAAAGCTGGGCCAGAACCCAGTTGTCCTTCCGCTTCAGCGCTTCGATCATGAACCCGTGATGCTGGCGCGACACTTCCAGTTTCTCGCGGTCGGCCAGCGAATTGGCCCGAATCGGCAGGCTGAGCCGCATATAGTGGTCGATCGACGACACCAGATAGTCGTTGCCGCAGGCCGAGAAAATAGTCATGTGAAAGCGGTCATTGGCCTCGTGGATGCCACGCAGATAGTGGTTGTCGACATGGGCGTTGTAGACCCGGTTGATCTCCAACAGCTCCGCGATCAACGACTCGCTTGCCGGCAGCGGGATCATCAGCGCGGCCTGGCGCTGCAGCAGTTCGCGCACTTCGTAGATCTGCCGCACCTCGTCCGGCGTCAGCCGCCTTACCATCGCACCCTTGTTGCGCTCGCGGGTAACGACGCCGAGCTTTTCGAGCTGGTAGAGCGCCTGGCGAATGGTGTGGCGCGACACCGGAAACCGGGACAGCAGCACATCCTCGACCAGCCGCGCGCCGGGCTCAAGCTGGCCGAAGATGATGTCTTCTTCCAGCGCGCGCACGACATCGGCTTCCTTGCCGCCATAGTCTGCCACGTTGAGCATCATCACGTCCTCGCGCCGTCTCGGCCGGCCAGTTTAGCCGCAGAGACAGGCATCCGGCAATTAATGATGATACCAGCCGTCCCGATCACGCCGGAGCGTATTCGTTAGCCTCGAAAACATGGTGATGCACGCGGCCGGTGAACATCTTCAGCAGTTCACCGGTGACCTCCCGGCTTTGAAATCTTACGTCGGATTGAAGCGCCCGGTTGCAGGTGTCCATGTCCGGATAGCGAATGGCCAGCGCCATCGCGTAGGCGGGCGCACCTTCGTCGCGCGCCGTGCCGTCGAGAACGCGCACTTCCTCGGCGCCGGGAAACTGCGTCCACAGCGGCACCAGCCTGTCCCTGACGAAGCGCCGGAATTCGCCCTCTTGTCCGGGATGGATTTCACCTTCGAAGAGGGCGTAGCGAATGATCATGGCGAGGCTTTCCTGACTTTGTGCGCTTGAGACGTCTGTGCGGGCGCATCGAGTGATGCGCCCGCCTCGGTGCGTGCTTATTTGCCCCAGATTTTCTTGTACTGGTCGCGGTAGCCATTCTCGGGGTCGAAGGCATTCTTCGGACCGCCGTCGAACTCGACATTGTCGGCCGTCACCACATGCAGCGGCGACAGATAGCCCGACCATTTTTCACCGGCAATGGCGCGGTTCAGTTCGTCGACCAGTTGCCAGCCCTGCAGGTTGAGCGGTTCGGCGACCGTCACCTTCTGGAACTGGCCGGCGCGGATGCGCTGATAGGCCGATTCCGAACCGTCGCCGGCGGCGACATTGATCGGCGCGTCGGTGCCGGCCTTGCCGGCCGCGGCCAGCGAAGGTCCCATGAAGTCGAAATAGAGGTCGTTGATCGCCAGCGAATGCGTCCAGGCATCGCCGTATTTCTGCAGCAGCGAGGTAGTGAGCTGCGGCATGCGCTGCGAGGTCTCGGCGATCGGCGTGTCGACATATTCGAGCACCTTGCCGCCCAGCCGCTCGATCTCCGCCTTCATCTTGTCGGCCTTGGCGATGGCGATGGCGTAGGTCGAATCGGTGAAGATGACGACTCCGGGTTTGCCCTTGGCATCGGCATAGGCCCAGTCGGCGGCAGCCGTGGAGACCTGCATGGCGTCGGTCGAGACGTTGGCGAAGACGCCGCTCTTTTCATCGGGCCCGATCACCGGCCCGGCATGCCAGGAAACCAGCGGGATGCCGGCGGCCTTCGCCTGTTCCAGCGCCGGCGCCTGCTCCACGGCGTCGAAACCGTTGATGACGATGCCATTCGGCTTCAGCGCCATCGCCTGGCCGAAGGCAGCGGTGCGGCCACCGATCGAACCGGCGCCGTCAATCACCTTGACCTCCCAGCCGATCGCCTTGGCCGCTTCCTCGACGCCGGTGGTGACGCCCAGAATGCCGCCGTTCTTGAGGTCGCCGGCGAGCACGACGATCGTCTTGCCCGGCTGCGCCTTCGGACCGGTGGTCGGGCCGTCCCAGGCAGTGACTTTCTGCGCATATTTTTCGACCACCGCCATGGCGTCGGCCATCGCGTCCGCCCGTGCATGGCCGGCGAACAGGACTGGAGCAGCGATTGTGATCGCCATCAAGGCGACGGATGATTTCAGGAATGTTCTGCGTTGCATGTTGGTACCTCTCTTGGTTTCAAAAAAATTGTCTGGTCTTCCGGGACTCGACTTCGGGCGCCAGGTCACTGGCTGATATGCCCAGCCACCGGGCCCAAACCGGCTGGATGCGCGTTGACATAGATGGAATAAAGCGACGTCTGGGCGGTGATGTAGAGGCGGTTGCGCTTCGGACCGCCGAAGCACAGATTGGAGACGATTTCGGGAACCAGGATGCGCCCGATCAGCGTCCCGTCCGGCGCGTAGACGCGAACCGCATCGGCGCTGGAGGCCCAGATGTTGCCATCGCGATCGACGCGGAACCCGTCGAAGAATCCTGCCTCGCATTCGGCGAGCGTGCCGCGCGGCCGCAGCGAACGGCCGTCCGCGGCGACATCATAGGTCTTGATCGCCCGCGGCAGGCCCTGAACATGGCTTGCGCCGGTATCCGACACGTAGAGGATTTTCTCGTCGGGTGAAAAAGCCAGCCCGTTCGGCTGCACCATATCGGTGATGACCGCAGCCACCTCCCCTGTGGCTTCGTCGAACCGGTAGACATAAGACGCGCCGATCTCCGGCCGGGCAATCATGCCTTCATAGTGGCTGTCGATGCCGTAGACCGGGTCGGTGAACCAGATCGTCCCATCGGATTTGACCACCACATCGTTGGGCGAATTGAACCGCTTGCCATCGATGGCATCGACAAGCGGCAGCCAGCGCCCATCATGCTCAAGCCGGGAGATGCGCCGGCCGCGATGCTCGCAGGCGACGACGCGGCCTTCGCCATCGAGCGTGTGGCCGTTCTGGTTGTTGCAAGGGGTTTCGAAGACACTGACCGAGCCGTCGCTTTCGTCGTAGCGCAGCAACCGGTCGTTGGGGATATCCGACCACAGCAAATGCTTTGCCGAGGGAACATAGACCGGCCCCTCGGCCCAGCGGCTGCCGGTCCACAGCCGTTCGAGCTTGGCATGCCCGATCGTCAGCTTTCGGAAGCGATCGTCCAGAATCTCATAGTCGCTCATTCCATTATTCCCGGGTGGATTCGACTTGTCACTTCGAGGACTGCGCTACGGTCTTGGTCCTGGCCCTGTGCGCGGCGCCGCGCTTGCGCTGGGCGTAACCGGCGATGCCGATGGCGACGAGCAGCGTCACGCCGTTGAACAGCGGCTCGACGAAGAACGAGCCGCCGAACTGCTGGATACCGGAAATGCCCACCGCCAGGATGATGACGCCGATCATCGTGCCCCAGACATTGACGCGTCCGGGCTTAATCGTGGTCGAGCCGAGAAAGGCGCCGACCAGCGCCGGCAGCAGATATTCCAGCCCGACGCTCGCCTGGCCGATGCGCAGCTTGGAGGCAAGCAGCACGCCTGTCAGCGCCGTCAGGAAGCCCGACGAGATGAAGGCGCCGATGACGAAGCGACGCACCGGAATGCCGTTGAGCGCCGCAGCCTTCGGATTGGCACCGATGGCATAGACGTAGCGGCCGATCGGAAGATATTCGAGGATGATCCACAGCGCGACGGCGATGGCCAAAACATAGAGGCCGGTGATCGGCAGCCCGAATACCATCGTGCCGTTGAGCGCGTAGAACCCGTTCGGCAGCACGCCGACAACCTGCCGGCCGCCAGTGTGCCATAGCGCCAGCGCGTAGAGCACTGTCCCCGTGCCGAGCGTGGCGATGAAAGAGTCGATACGGGCGACTTCGACCAGCAGTCCGTTCAGGAAGCCGGTTGCAGCACCGAGAAGCAGCACGATGATCACCGCCAGCGGCCATGGAACGCCGAACATGGTCTGCAGGCTGATGGCTAGGATGTGCCACAGCACGATGCCGTAGCCGACGGTGAGGTCGATGCGACCGGACGCCATCGGGATCATCGCCGCCAGCGACAGCAGCGCGATGATTGCCTTGTCGGAGATGATAGAGCGCAAATTGAGCAGGGTCGGAAAGGTGTTCGGCAGCAGGATCGAAAACAAAAGGATCAGCAGCGCCGTCAGGATCACCAGTCCGTAGACCGGCAGCAGCCGGATGATCTTCTGCCCCAACGGCAAACCCGCCATTTCACCACGGGTCGGTTCGAGTGCGCTGGATTCGATCGATTGCATGGGTTCGCTCCCAGAAAAATCAGGCGGCTTCGGAAGCCGATGCCGCAATGATCACGGCGGATGTGGTCAGGTCGTTGCCGGAGAGTTCGCGCACGATCTGTCCGCGCGAAAACACCAGGGCGCGGTGACAGATATGGGCGATCTCCTCGAAATCGGTCGACACCACGACGACGGCGAGGCCGGCTTCAAGCGCGCGGCCGATCAACCGGTAGATCTCGGCCTTGGCGCCGACATCGACGCCTGCGGTCGGATCTTCGGCGATCAGCAAGGTGCGGCCGGTGTGGAGCCAGCGCCCGACGACCACCTTTTGCTGGTTGCCGCCCGAAAGCGCCTCGATCGGCAGGTTCGGATCGTTGGGGCGCAACCCGACCGAGCCGCCGATAACTTGCGCCAGGGCAGCCTCCTTATGCGGCGCCAGAAAGGAGAACAGGCCGCGCTTGCCGGCGCCCGGATTGAGAAAGCTGTTCTCGCGGATCGACAAGGAGGCCGCGATGGATTCCTCGGTCCGGTCGCGGGCGATGAGGCCGACGCCGGCCAACATCGCCGCGATCGGGCTCGACAGGTCGGGCGCAACACCGTTGATCGTCACCGAGCCGGAAAAGGCCTGGCAGCCGAACAGCGCCCGGCCGACTAGTTCCTGCCCGGCGCCGCGCAAGCCGACCAGGCCGAGCAGTTCACCCTTGCGCACGTCGAACGACACCGGCCCGGCGCCGGTGCAGACCAGGTCACGGACCGCGCACACCGTCTCGCCAGCCTGCGTCTGGGCCTTGCTGAAAACCTGGCTGACCGGACGACCGACGATCATCTCGACCAGTTCGTCGGGCCTGGTGTCGGCGACCTTCTTCTGGCCGACCAGCCTGCCGTCGCGCAGCACGGCGACGCGATCGGCGATGCGGAAAATCTCGTCGAGGCGATGCGAGACATAGATCATGCCGACGCCGCGCTGCTTGAGCGGGCGGATGGCGTCGAACAGACGGTCGACCTCGTCGGCCGGAAGACTGGCGGTCGGTTCATCGAGCACCAGCACATCGGCCTCGGTGGCCAGAGCGCGGGCGATGGCGACCAGTGATTTTTCGGTGCGGGTCAAATCCTGGACGCGCGTCGTCGGATCGAAATCGCAGCCGACCAGCTTCAGCGCCTCGTGCGCCCGCTTTTCGGTGGAACGCCAGTCGATGAGACCGGAGCGCAGCGAAAATCCCTGCGCGAGGCCGACATTCTCGCCGACCGTCATCCATTCGATCAGACCGAGATCCTGGTGAATGAAAGCGACGGACTGGCGCTGGTTCGGCCGCGGCGGGCGATGATGATAGGGCTCGCCGCGAAACAGGATGCTGCCGCCATCGGGACGGTAGATGCCGGCTAGCGTCTTGATCAGCGTCGACTTGCCGGCGCCATTCTCGCCGAGCAGCGCCAGGATCTCGCCCTTGTGCAGATCGAGCGACACGTCGGAGAGCGCGCGGGTGCCGCCAAACACCTTCGTAATCGACTGGAACTCGATCAGTTTTTCTTCAGACACAAAGCGTTCCTCCCAAGATCGCCAAATGATGTTATCGATAACATTTCTGAGCGTCAAGCGACAAAATCAGGGCTCTCCGCTTAGCTGGTCTTGCCGTCGAGCAGGCGCATCATCTCGGCCGAATCCTTCGGTCCGAGGCCGGCGGCGCAAAGCAGGCGGTGGATCTCGACCACCTGCCCGGTCATCGGCATCGGCGTCTTGGTCTTGAGCGCAAAAGCCTGCAGCGAATCCAGGTCCTTCAGCATGTTGTCGATGCGGCCGGTGGCTGAAAAATCACGGGCGGCGAACTTTGCCATGAACTCCTGCATGATGCTGGAATCGGCCCGCCCGCCCTTCAGCGCCGCCGGGATTGCCTTCGGATCGACGCCGCCGGCTTCGGCAAGCTTTACCGCTTCAGCGACGGCCTGGAACAGAACGGCGCAGAACAGCTGGTTGATCAGCTTGGTCGTCTGCCCTGCCCCGCTCGGCCCCATCAGCGTGTAGTTGGCGCAGAGATGCTGCATCACAGTGCGCGCCTGTTCGAAGTCTGCGGCGTCACCGCCCGCCATGACGGTCAACCGGCCGGCCAGCGCGCCGGGAACCCCGCCCGAAAGCGGACAGTCGAGCCATTTCATGCCGGTCTCGGCCGAGAGTTTCTTCGCCATCGAAGCAGTGTCGGCCGGGTCGATCGACGACATGTCGATGAGCAGCTTTGCGGGCGACGCCGCAGCCGTGACACCCGCATCGCCGAACACCACCGAACGCACGATATCGGCATGGTTGAGACTGAGAATGACGAAGTCGTTCGCCCGCGTTGCCTCCGCAACCGACGCAGCGTCAACCGCACCCTTGGCGGTCAGGGCGTTTACTTTGGCCTTGTCCAGATCGAACACCGTCACCGCCTGATTGGACTCAATCAACCGGGTGGCGATCGCCGATCCCATGATGCCGGCGCCGACAACGGCGACTCTTGCAGCTTGCGTCATCTCAACGAGCCTCTTTCCTGATCCTGGCGGGGCCGACCCCAAAGGCGCCCAGGCCCTGCAGCGCCGCATCGGCGATGCTGTCGACGGGCGCGTCGATATCAACGGTGACCACCAGCTTTTCGTCGCCGGGATGTTCCAGCGCCGCGAACTGGCTGTCGAGCAAGGCCGGCGGGAAGAAGTGGTCGCGGCGCGCGGCGAGCCTGGCTTGCAGCAGCGAGCGCGACCCCTCCAGGAATACGAAAAACAGCGGCCCGCCCGCCGCATGGCGAAGCCGATCGCGATAGGACTTCTTCAGCGCCGAGCAAGAGACGACGAGCCCGCGGCCCTCTTCACGCGCCTGGCGCAAGGCTGCGCCGACCAGATCCAGCCAGGGCCAACGATCGTCGTCGGCAAGCGGGATGCCCGCCGACATTTTTTCGACATTGCCACGCGGATGCAGCGTATCGCCTTCGACGAAGGCAAGGCCAAGCCGCGCGGCGATCTCGACGCCAACTTTGGTCTTGCCGCAGCCGCTGACGCCCATCACGACGATGAGCGCGGGTTCAAAGACAGGTCGTGATGCCGCCGTCGACATAGAGCGTGTGTCCATTGACAAAGGATGAGGCCGGTCCGGCCAGAAACACCGCCGCGCCGACCAGTTCGCCGACGTCGCCCCAGCGTCCCGCGGGCGTGCGGTTGGTCAGCCAGGCAGAAAATTCGGGATTGTCGACCAGCGCCTGGTTGAGCGGCGTCTTGAAGTAGCCCGGCGCGATGGAATTGACCTGCAAGCCATGCTTGGCCCAGTCGGCGCACATGCCGCGCGTCAGGTTGCGCACCGCGCCTTTCGTGGCCGTATAGGGCGCGATGTTGGTCCGCGCCAGCTCGCTTTGCACCGAAGCGATGTTGATGATCTTGCCGCGCTTGCGCGGGATCATGTGCCGCGCCACCGCTTGCCCGACGAAGAACACGCTGGAGATGTTGGTGCGCAGCAATTCGTCCCATTTGTCGGCGGGGAAATCCTCGAGCGGCATGCGGAACTGCATGCCGGCATTGTTGATGAGGATGTCGATGGCGCCGATCGTCGTCTCGATCTCGGCAACGCCATTCGCCACCGCCGCGTGATCGGTGACGTCGAAGACGGCGCTATGGGCCTTGTACCCCTTGGCCGCCAGCGCATCCGCGGCTGCTTTGATTTTTTCGGCGCTGCGCCCGTTGAGCACGATTTCGGCGCCGTGCTGCGCCAACCCCTCCGCCAAGGCCAGGCCGATCCCCTGCCCCGAACCGGTGACCAGCGCCCGCATGCCGGTCAAATCGAACAACGAACTGCTCACGTGCTCCTCCCGAGGAATGTCCCTGAAGCGGGATACGATTTCCGCCGCGCCGCCGCCAGTGCCTATTGACATGAATGTTATCGATAACATAGTCAATGGAAAAATGCAGTTGCGCGGGAGACGATGCCGTGACCGACATATTGATGACCGGCCCCTATCCGGACTGGGACATGGCTGACCTCGAAGCGAAATATCGCGTCCACAAGCTTTGGCGGGCCGACGACAAGGACGCGCTGATATCAAGCCATTGCGATGCCATCCGCGCCATCGCGACGCGCGGCGAGCTTGGCGCCAGCGCTACGCTGATGGCAAAGCTGCCGAAGCTCGAAATCGTCTCCTGCTATGGCATGGGCACCGACGCCATCGATCTTGCCTATGCCAGAGAAAACGGCATCCGTGTCACCAACACCCCTGACGTACTGACCGAGGATGTGGCCGATATCGGCATCGGGCTGCTGCTCGCTGTGGCGCGCCAGATTCCCCAGGCCGACGCCTATGTGCGCGATGGCAGCTGGCGCAAGGCCAACATGCCGCTGGTCTCGCGCGTTTACGGAAAGAGGCTCGGCATTGTCGGCATGGGCCGCATCGGCAAGGCGGTGGCCCGGCGCGCTTCTGCCTTCGACTGCGAGATCGCCTATTTCGGCACCCGCAAACATGACGACCTGCCCTACGACTTCGTCGGCGATCTGGTCGACCTGGCACGCCGGAGCGAGTTCCTGATCGTCACGCTGGCCGGCGGCGAAGGCACCAGGAACATCGTGAATGCAGAGGCTCTGGCGGCGCTCGGGCCGGATGGCATCCTGATCAACATCGCGCGCGGCAGCACGGTCGACGAAACGGCGCTGCTCGCCGCGCTGGAATCCGGCGCCATCAAGGGCGCCGGGCTCGACGTGTTCTGGAACGAGCCGACGATCGACGAGCGCTTCGCAAAACTTTCCAACGTCGTGCTGCAACCGCACCATGGCAGCGGCACGGTGGAGACCCGCAAGGCCATGGGTCAGTTGGTTCGCGACAATCTGGCGGCCCATTTCGGCGGGCAGACCTTGCTGACGCCGGTCGTCTGAGACAGGATCACCTCATGAAGTCGATCGTCATCCACGCAGCAAAAGATTTGCGGATCGAGGAGACCGATCCGGGCGTCCTCGGCGACGGACAGGTAGAGATCGCGGTCGAGGCCGGCGGCATCTGCGGCTCGGACCTGCACTACTACAATCATGGCGGCTTCGGCACGATCCGCCTGCGCGAACCGATGATCCTCGGCCACGAGGTGGCCGGCACCGTGAAGGCCATCGGCGGCGGCGTTTCCTCACTCGCCATCGGCGACCGCGTCGCCATCTCGCCCAGCCGTCCCTGCAATGCCTGCCGCTACTGCCTGCAAGGCATGCAGAACCAGTGCCTCAACATGCGCTTTTACGGCAGCGCCATGCCGATGCCGCACATCCAGGGCGCGTTCCGCCAACGCCTGGTCGCCGAGGCGTGGCAGTGCCACAAAATAGCCGACCACGTCTCCATCAACGAAGCCGCCTTCGCCGAGCCTTTTGCGGTGACGCTGCATGCCATGAACCGCGCCGGCTCACTGCTCGGCAAGCGCGTTCTGATCACCGGCTGCGGGCCGATCGGCGCGCTTTGCATCCTCGCAGCCAGAGCCCACGGCGCGCGCGAAATCGTCGCCACCGATGTCATGGACGGCGTGCTGGCCAAGGCCCTGGAGATCGGCGCCGACCGCACCATCAATGTCGCGACCAACGGCGAAGAACTCGCCGCCTACAATGTCGACAAGGGCAGTTTCGACGTGATGTTCGAGGCCTCCGGCAACGAACGCGCCGTGCGGTCCGGCCTCGATGTTCTGAAGCCGCGCGGCGTGCTGATGCAGCTCGGCCTCGGCGGCGACGTGTCGATCCCGCAGAACCTGATCGTCGCCAAGGAAATCGAGATGCGCGGCAGCTTCCGCTTCCACGACGAGTTCGCGCTCGCCGTCGACCTGATCAACCGCCGTCGGGTGGATGTCAAACCGCTGCTATCCGGCATCTATCCGCTCGACGAGGCGGTTGCGGCTTTCGAGATCGCCGGTGACCGCAACAAGTCGATGAAGGTCCAGATCGCTTTCTGAAGCGACACGGCACGTCAAGTGCTTTCCCGCTCGACGACGCGATAGCTGGTCAGGACGATTTCCTGGCCGTGCCGTTTCTCGTCGCCACGGATCACTTGGATCAATCTTCGTGCAGCCTGTTGCCCGATGCCGTAGCAGTCGACATTCACGGTGGTGATGCCGGGGTGGCAGAAGGCGGCGACCTCATAGTCGCCAAAGCCGGCAATGGCGATGTCCTGCGGCACCCGCATGCCCCGGCGCTTGCATTCCATCAGCGCGCCGAAGGCCGAGAGGTCCGAGACGCAAAGCACGGCTTGCGTGTCCGGCCAGCGCTCCAGCATGCTGACGACGGCCTGGCCGCCTTGCTCGATGGAGATCGGCGGCACACCGAAGGAAACGAGCCGGCCGGTCGGCAGGCCGAGTTCCTCGATGGCCCTGACGAAACCTTCGCGCCGCTGGCTGCCGCGCGTGTCGCGCGAGGTCGTGCCGCCGATGTAGCCGAATTTTCGGTAGCCCTTTTTGGCAAGCGTCTTGACCAGCAGACCCATCGCCTCTTCGTTGGAGAACCCAACCACCTGATCGATCGGCTTGGCCGGCAGCTCCCAGGTTTCGACCACGGGAATGCCGGCGCTTTTCAAAAGGCGGCGAGCGCGGTCGGTATGCGCGCCGCCGGTCAGGATGATGCCTTCCGGCCGCCGTCGCAGCATCGCCTCGATCAGCTGTTCTTCCTTCTCAGCCGTGTAATCGGTGTAGCCGAGCAAAAGCTGAAGCCCGGTGCTCTCCAGCTCGTCAGTAATGCCGCGTGCGGTGTCGGCGAAGTTGGAATTGTTGATCGAGGGAACGATCGCCGCGACGAACCCTGTCTTGCGCGAGGACAGGCTGCCGGCCGATTGGTCGAGCACGTAGCCGAGGTCGTTGACCGCGGCCATGATCTTTTCGCGCGTCGCCTTGGAGACGCGGCTGCCTTCCTTCAAGGCGCGCGACACCGTCATGGTCGACACACCAGCGCGCAGCGCCACGTCGACCATTGTCGGCGTGTGGCTTTCGCCCGGCCTCGATGTGGCAGCCTTGGCCATCATTCCGCTCCCCCTGATGGCGCTGGTCTGCTCCAGGCAAACGCCAGACTATCGAGCACAAGGTCCCTCTGGCGTCCAGCCTCGTTCATGCACCCCACCTCGTGGAATCGGATCAGGTTGGACATGTTATCGATATCACGAAAGGCTGGCAACAACCCGTGTCAAGTCACGTTAAACCTCGGATTTTAGGGTGGAGCTATCACCCACCAAGGCCATCGCGTATGGCGCAGAAATAGCGATCGGTTCCGACCCTGGCCGAGCCGAAAATGTCCGCCCAAGTCGACACCGCGGCGGCCGATATCGCGAATGGCGGATGCTCTTTCGCTGATCGGTGCCCTTGGTGCTGCCTGACTGCAGAAAGGCAGAGCCACCCTCTAGAGAGGGCGCAGCCGGCCATCTGATCGCATGCTGGCGCCACGGCCAAGGTTCATGAGCGATCACCGGCACCCTGAACACTCGCTGCAGCAGTTCCCTTTCAGGCACAGTGCGAGGCCGTCATTGGCTCTTGAACGGTCAAGCCGGACACGCGTAACATCGCGCCGAATTAACCGCTCACATTGAGTCTGCTTCATTAGTCCGGGCTAAACCCCGGGCGGGTCTGGATATTTCCTTGAATACGGATGCGGCCAGCGGCGCGCCGAAGCGCGGCAAATCGTTTGCCCATGTGGCGGAGGCGTCATGGGGCAAGGGCCTCAGCACCTTGCTGCGTATTGCCCGCATGACGCTTCGCCATCCCTGGCAAGTTGCCATCACCATCGTCTCGACCTTCATCGCCGCGACGCTGCAGCTTTTCATTCCGCGCCTGCTGGGGCGCGCCATCGATCAGGCGCAAGGCGTGATCGCTACCGGTGCCGGCGTGGCGGCCGAGCACGCGCTGTGGAACACGGCGCTCACGCTGCTCGTCGTCAGCATCCTGCGCGGCCTCTTCACCATGGCGCAGAACTACTATGGCGAGGCCGTCGGCCATCGCACCGGCTATGAGCTGCGCCTGGCTTTCTATGAGAAGATCCAGCGCCTGAGCTTCTCCTTCCATGACAAGGTCCATACCGGCGATCTCATCACGCTTGGGCTGCTCGATCTCGACGGCGTGCGCATGTTCTTTTCCACCGGCATATTGCGCGTAGTCCTGCTCGGTGTGCTGATCGGCGTCGGCTCGTACCTCTTGATCAGCACCGACCTTGAGCTCGGGTTGCTCAGCCTGAGTTTCGTGCCGTTCGTCGCCTGGCGCTCCTCGGTCACTCAACTGGCCTTGCGCAGCACCTGGCTGACGCTGCAGGAGCGCCTGTCGGTGCTGAGCCGGGTGATGGACGAGAATCTCGGCGGCATCCGCGTCGTGCGGGCCTTTGCGGCGCAGAAACACGAGCTGGAAAAATTCGACCGCGCCAAGCGGTCGGCGCTGGAGCTTGCCAATCAGCGTGTCGACATTCGCGTCTCCAACACCAGCGCCATGAATTTCTCGTTCCTCGCCGCCATGGGCCTGGTGCTGTGGTTCGGCGGCCAGAAGGTGATTGCAGGTGAGATCAGCGTTGGCACGCTGGCCCAGTTCCTCACTTTCATGACCATCCTGCAGATGCCGGTGCGCCAGCTCGGCCTGATGGTCAATTCGTTTGCGCGCGCCTCGACCTGCGGCACCCGGCTGTTCGAACTGCTCGACGCCGAGCTCGACATCAAGGACGCACCTGACGCCAGGGACCTCGTCATCACTGACGGCGTGCTGCGCTTCGACAATGTCGGCTTCCGCTACGCGGGCGCGGGCGAGCGGCAGACACTGTCCGGCATTTCCTTCGAGGCCAGGTCCGGCGAGACCATCGGCATTGTCGGCCCGCCGGGCAGCGGCAAGTCGACCATCGCCCATCTGATCCCGCGCTTCTACGATGTGACGTCGGGCTCGATCACCATCGACGGCCAGGACATCCGTGCGGTGACGCTGCAATCGCTGCGCAAGGCCGTCGGCGTCGTGCAGCAGGACGCGTTCCTGTTCACCACCTCGATCGAAAACAACATCGCCTATGGCAATCCCTGGGCGCGCGAAACCCGCATCGGGCAGGCAGCCGAGTTTGCCCAGTTGCACAACTACATCATCGGGCTTCCCGCCGGCTACACCACGGTCGTCGGCGAACGCGGCGCGTCGCTTTCCGGTGGCCAGCGCCAGCGTCTGACCATCGCGCGCAGTCTGATGCTGCGGCCATCGGTGCTGGTCTTCGACGATTCCACCGCGGCCATCGACGCCGGCACTGAGCAGCGTATCCGGACGGCGATGAAGCGCTTCGCCAAGGACCGCGTCACTCTCATCATCTCGCACCGGCTGAGTTCGCTGATGCATGCCGACCAGATCCTGTTCGTTGAAAACGGCCAAGTTGTCGAGCGCGGCACGCATGACGAACTGCTGGCGCTCGGTGGACGCTATCGCGCGCTTTACGACCTGCAGCTGCGGCCGGAAGACGACCGGCCGCAGCTGGGAGCCGCATGATGTCGACACAGAACGACGACGAGAAGGACGATACCAGTGGACGGCCGACAAAGGCTGTCGTCGGCTCGCATCGCGACGAGGAAGAGGTTTTCGGCAAAGCCTACGATCCGCGCATTATCAGGCGCATCTGGAGCTTCGTGAAACCGTATCAGGGCCGGATTTTCATCTCGGTCGCCGCAGTGCTGGTGTTCACGCTGACGCAGCTGGCGATCCCGCTGATCATCCGCTACGCCATCGACCACGGCATGACGGAGGGCAGGTTCGACCGGTCGGTGATGAACTCTGCGATCGGCGCTTTCGCGGCCGTCATCCTGGTCAACTATGCCGCCTCCTATGTGCAGGAAAGCGTCGTCGGCAAGGTCGCCGAAAATGTGCTGTCCGACCTGCGCCGCGCCATGTTCAGTCACCTGCAGCTTGTCTCGTTGAGCTTCATGGACAAGACCGAAGTGGGACGGCTGATGTCGCGCCTGCAAGGTGACGTCAATTCGATGCAGGAATTCCTCGAGACATCGGTGATGTCGGTGGGCGACATCGTGCTGTTGTTCGGCATCGTCAGCGTCCTGCTCTGGCTGGATTTCCGGCTCGGCCTGCTGACGCTGTCGACCATGCCGGTGCTGTTCATCGTGCGCCTGTTCTGGCTGCCGCGCGCCAAGGTCGCCTTCATGGCCGCGCACGAAACCAACTCCATTGCCAACGGCGCGCTGGCCGAAGGCATTCATGGCGTGCGCACCGTGCAGAGCCTCGAACGCCAGCACGTCAATTTCGACCTCTACGACGAAAAGGTGCTGGCCAATCTCAATGCCCATCTGCGGTCGGCCAGATACGCGCAAGTGATGGTGCCGATAGTCGACACGCTGACCGGCGTCGCCATGGCGACGGTCATCGTTGTCGGCGGTTCTATGGTGCTTTCGCAAAACCTCGACATCGGCGTCATGGTGGCGTTCCTGTTCTACATCCAGCGCTTCTTCGACCCGATCCGCTCGCTCACCATGCAGTACAGCGTCATGCAGCGCGCCATGGCTTCTGGCCAGCGCATCTCCGAAGTGCTCGACGTGCCGATAGATGTCAGCGACAAGGACGATGCCTTCGCGCTGTCGCGCGACATGGACGGCTCGGTCGAGTTCAGGAACGTAACCTTCGGCTACCGGCAGAACCTGCCGGTGCTGAAGAACATCTCCTTCCGCGTCAATCCGGGCGAGACTGTCGCGCTGGTCGGTCCGACCGGGTCGGGCAAGTCCAGTTCCATGGCGCTGGTGCACCGCTTCTACGATGTCTGGTCGGGTCAGGTCCTGGTCGGCGGCCATGATGTGCGTGACCTCACCCAGGATTCGCTCGGCGATCAGGTGGCCATGGTCCTGCAGGAGCCGTTCCTGTTCTCGGGCTCGGTGCTGGAAAACATTCGCTACCACAAGACCGGCGCCAGCCGCGAAGAGGTGGTCCGTGCCGCACAGGCTGTCGGCGCGCACGACTTCATCGAGCAACTGCCCGACGGCTACGACACCGAACTCGAGCAGCGCGGCGGCAATCTCTCGCTCGGCCAGCGCCAGCTGATCAGCTTCGCACGCGCACTGGTTGCCGACGCCAAGATTCTTGTGCTCGACGAAGCCACAGCCAGCATCGATTCCTACACCGAGATGCTGATCCAGAAGGCGCTGGTCACGCTGCTGGAAGGCCGCACCGGGCTCGTCATCGCCCACCGCCTGGCCACCATCCGCGGCGCCGACCGCATCATCGTCCTGCAGAATGGCGAGATCGTCGAAAGCGGAAGCCACGAGCAATTGATGGCAGGAAAAGGCCTCTACGCCCGCCTCTACAACATGAACTACGCCTCGTTCGACGACATCTCAGACAGCGAGATGGAACTGGACGCCGCGGTCGGCAAAGCGACGTGATTGGATCCGGTCGTCGACGGTCACCTCGTCATGCGTTCGCCATCGAAGGCTTCCGTTCCCCGTTGGTCCGGTGCCTGGCTGGCGAGAAACGCTTGGCTGTGCTGGGGAAGGATTATTTTCCCTGAACTCGCTTGAAGACTTTCAGCAGCACGAGCTTCAGCCGCTTGAATTGATAGCGGCGGCGCAATTTGGCCAGGACCGCTCGATTGGCGGCGTCGATCGCGGGCAGCGTGTCCGGCGCGGTCGCCTGCGGCAGTGCGAGCAGCGCATCGGCGTGGTGGTCGGCGAAGCGCTGCGGGTCATAGGTGGCGAACGGCGTCGGCGGGTCGCTGAGCACGGTCGGGTTGCTGTTGATCTCGAACACCAGCAGCTTGCCATCCGCCAGCGCGTAGTCGACCCGTCCATAGTGCATGCGGGCTTTTTCGAAGACCTGCATCACCTGGCCGGCATGCGGATTGGCGGCAATGTAGGCCCTGATCTCGTCGAAATGTGCCGGCAGCAGCCCCTCGGCCGAATTCTTGACGAACCACGATTTCGACATGGCGCAATGCTGGGCGTAGATCGTAGTGCCGACGCGAAAGGCGGCGAATTTCCTGAAATAACCGTCCGGACCAGCCGTGCCGACCATCTCCACCACCATCGGCCGCACCAGCCTGCTGCGGTCCAGCTTGGCGAGTGCGGTGTCCAGCGCCGGTCGGTCGTGCAGCAGCGGCGGCTCCTCGTAGAGCGCCCCCACCTCGTCGCGGATGAAGACGGGATAGCGTATCGTGTCGCTCAGCTGCTGCGGCCTGAAGACGCGAAAAGCGTTGCTGCCATCGTCGTGCAGCATGCGTAGCAGATCGAAGCGCTGCAAGCTGACGCCCGGGTGGTTCAGCTGCGTCAGGCTCGTTTCCCGTGCCAGCTCCGCACTGAGGCTGGCCGCCCGCTCTATCTCGTCGGCGGTCAGCCGGTCCATGTCCGACCAGATCACCACACCCGCGTCAACGCCGCGCAGCAGCCCGGCATCCTCATAGCGCACCAGCCGGAATGACGCTTGCAGGTCAGTCCGGTGATAGAGAAGCACGACCGCATGGGTATAGGCGTGCTTTCTATGCGTCACATAGAATATCATTCGGATCCACTTTTTCGTCTACAATCGCAAACGGGGGTTGTGGTGACTAGCAAAAAGCGGCGGTGCCCCCTATAGCGCGTCTTGAGTCGAGACAGCCGAGAGATGAACTTCGAGAGCACTGCGCTTCCCGTCCGCCAGCTGGGCACGAACGATATGCCGCTGCTGATGGAGCTTGAGGCTGCCGCCTGGGCCGCTCCGTTGCAGGCCAGCGAAGCGACCATCCGCCGGCGGCTGGCGCTCGGGCACACCATGCTCGGGGCGATCGACGGCGATGTGCTTGCTGGCACGCTCTGCTTCACCGAAACGAGCCAGGACCCGCTGGTGCGCGCTGATTTCCCGGCGAATTTCGACGTCTTTGCGTCGCTGCCACGCAGCGAGCCGGTGTACGCCCTCTATGCCTACAATCTCTGCGTCCGCCCAAGCCACCGCGGCGGCAACACGGCGATCCGGCTGCTGAAGGAAATGGAGCGCCACGGCCGCCGCCTCGGCGCGCGCTGGCTGATCGGTGATGGCCGCTGCTCGGCCTATGCCGGCTCATCGGGCGACGACGACAAGATCAAGGCCGACCCGCGGTTCCGCGCCACCATCGATCGCTGGAACGAGACCGGCATACGGCCGCCGCTGGAAGAGATCATCCGCGATCCGCTGCTGCGTCTGCACTACCGCGTCCTCGAATGCGAGTTTCTCTACGTCATGCCGGATTTCTTCCCGCACGATGCTGCATCAGGCGGTTTCCGGGTTATTTCAGCCAAGGATCTCAAGAAATGACATGCGAGCCGCCCGCGCCATGACGGTTCCTTTCTTCGATCCCTTCGTGCTCGGCGACGATCCGTTTCGGCATTTTGCCCGCATGCGCGCGGCCGGCGGCATCGCGCGCGGCATGGCGCCCTATCCCGAAATTGCCGGCGCGTATTATGTCTTCAGCCATGAGCTGGTGTCGGGCGTGCTGAAGCATCCCGCTCTGCTGCAGGCGCCGCCCGGCACCTACGAGGAGGTCCGCCGCAAGCTTGTCGACCAGGCGCCGATGGCGCTGCTCACCCGGTCTTTGCTGCTCGCCGATCCGCCGCACCATGGTGGACTGCGCCGGCCGGTTGCCGGCTACCTCTCCCGGCCGGCGGTCGAGACGTTGTCGCGGGGCCTGCGCGCGCTCAGCCGCGACCTGGTCGACCAGGCGCTGGATAACGGCAGCATTGACACCGTCGCCGGCCTCGCAGTGCCGGTGTCCTTCTGGCTGCTGCAGGAAATTCTTGGGCTCGAGATCGAGGACCCATGGGCGCTGAAATCACTGACCCGTCGCATGGCGAGCGCCTTCGACCTGCGAAAGGAGCAGCCGGCAGCAGCCAGCGCCGAAGCCTGTGGCGAATGCCAGGCCTTTGTCGAGGAGCGGCTGGCGCGGCAAGCCTTCCGACCGGATGGAATGGTCGCCGGCATGGTGCGGGAAGTGACGGAAGGCCGCTGGTCGCGCGAGGACATGGTGGCCAACGTCGTCTTCCTGCTGTTTGCCGGACAGGAAACCGTCGTCGACGCGCTCGGTAACGCCATAGTGGCGCTGGACCGTTTCCCCGAGCAGCGCGCCCTGCTCGACCGCGGCGCCGTCGACTGGAACACCGCCGCCGCCGAACTGCTGCGTTATGGCGCCTCCATCCACTACGCGGCCACCCGCATCGCGGCGGAAGACATTGACCTCGGCAACGTCAGGATCGCGGCCGGCGAGGCGGTGGTGCCGGTGCTTGGCAGCGGCAACCGCGACAATGCCGTCTTCGCGGACGGTGACCGGCTGGACCTCACCCGCTCGGCGGCCTCGTCGATGACCTTCGGCACCGGCCTGCATGTCTGCCTCGGCCAGCATGTCGCCCGCATCGAGATCGCAGCGATGATCGAGGCGCTGTTCACCCGCGCCCCCGGCTGGCGGCTCGATGCCGCCAATGCCAAACGCCGCCCGTCGCTGACGTTTTACGGCATGAGCGCCGTGCCGCTGATTCTCAGTCGCGCTGGCGAAACGGACGCGTCTGCTCGAGGATCGCCGGATCGAGCGACCTGACGATCTCCGCGATCTTCGTCCGCAGGGCGTTCGCGGCGTCAACATCGTCAACATCGTCACCTCGGGTGGTCCGGCGGGTCGCGACGGTTCACCGCGACCGCCATATGCAGCGCCTCCGAAGATCCCGGCGCTGCTTGTCTGCCAGCGGCGGGCGAGCAAGACTAATCCGCAGTCGACTCCGATTGGATCAAGCTTTCGAGAAGATCAAGCAGGCGCTCTTGCTGCTCGGCGCCGTGGCGTTGCTCGATCGCCGTATAGATGGCGGCGCACTCGGGCGACAGCTCCTCGATCAGCGCCAGTCCGGCCGGACTGATAGCAAGCAGCGTCCGGCGCCCATTCGTGCGCCCGGGTCGAAGCGCGCCACGGCGACAGTATCGTTGCCGATTTCGGTCCGCACGGAACGATCCGCGTCGCTTTTGCCTGATAGCTAGCGCAGATCAGGTAGTCCAAGGCGGGCCTGTTCGTCAGGCGGGATGGCAGCTCCCACGCGGAGGTTTAGAGACAAGACCTTTGTCGCATCGGTGTCGATCTCGCACCGGAAGCTCAGCCAGTACCATCTTCCTTGTGCATGGAAAGTGGCGTTCGGGACGTCGAAGACATTGCCTGTCTTCACCGGAATGCGTGGCACCAGATCGGGAAAATAAGAGGCATCCAGCAGTTGCTGCTGCATCGCGCTGGCGCAAAGGTTGTCAACCCGCTGATCACGCGTCATGCCATCCATCGCGGTCGTAGCGAACGCACTGCCGGTCGCGCCCTTCGAGTAGAGCTTGCGGACACCCGGAAGACCCGAATACGCCCGGGCGGCGACCACATTCGTGGAGCCTGGCGTCCTGGCGTTAGCTTTTACAGGCTTCGAGACCTTTACAGATTTCGGCACATTTTCGGGTCTGGCCTGCGGCGCTTGAGCCGACGTGGGAAGCTCGATCTCGCCGTCGCCGCCGGCAGCAGTCAACGGCGTGGCCGGCGCGGCGGCGTCCTGCGTAGGTTCGATGTCCTTCGCCACGGCTGCCGGCTTCTGGTCAACCTTGGCTGACTCCCCGGAGTCTGGCGACGCGGCCGCTTTTGTCTCTGCATCCTTCGGCACGACAGGCGGCTTCGAATCGTCATCCTTGGCCGGCGGCGGCGCGTTGTCTTGAGCGCTGGCCCCATCCAGGGATTTCCTGGGGCCGGTGTCCTTGTCGCCGAACTGAAAAACCGGCTTCAGAACCTCGATTTTCGACGGGTTTTCCGGCGCAGGCGGCTTTTCAGCCTTTTGCTCGGGCGGTTTTTCAACTTTCGGTTCCGGCGGCTTTTCGGCCTCGGGTTTCTTTGGAGACGGCGTCGGAACAGGTTTCGGTTTTGGCTGATCCGGTGGAGGCACGAGTTCGACATTGACCGCTTGCTCGTCCTGCGGCTTCTGGAGAGTACTAGGCAGGCCGTAGACCAGGAACGCGGTGACGAGCGCATGCAGGATCAGCGATGCGGGCAAGGCCCACAGCAAAGTCCGACGCCGCTCAACTGTCTCGTCCTTCATCCCTCACGATGTGGCGTGAAAGTGCGGCGGCATCAAGCATGGCCACCGGATTGGCGCAATTTAGCCGCCGCTTCAGGCGGTCTCGGCACCATTCAGCACACCGTCGATCTCGGCCATCACCGCTGCCGGCAGCGGCCCTTTTTCCAGCGCACCGAGATTATCCTCGACCTGCTCGGGCCGCGTGAAGCCGGGAACCGGCAAGGCGATCGCCGACCTGGCGAGGATCCAGCCGAGCGCGCCCTGCGCAAGCGTGCGTCCGCCCGAGGTGAGCAGGTCGCGGATTGCCGCTAGCCTTGACAGATAGTGCGGGTTGGCGGCGCCTTCCCTGAAGAACACCATCCATTCGGCATTCCCGCCGCGCACGTCATCGGCAGGCAGCTTCATGGCCGGCGTGTATTTGCCGGTGAGCAGTCCCATTGCCAGCGGCAGCCGGCTGAACGAGATGAGGTTCGCGCGCGCCGCAACGGCCATCAGTTCGTTCGCCGGGGTAAACACGTTGAAGTCGTTCTCTACGGCGACGAAACCCTCGCGCTGCGCGTAGGTGGCAAGCCGTTCGTGGTGATCGGTGCTCCAGCCGAAGCCGCCGATCTTGCCCTCCTGACGCAACAGGCCGAGCGTATCGAACACCTCACCGGCGCGCTCGATCGGATATTCGTTGATATGCAGCAGCGCGACGTCGATACGATCGCGCTGCAGGCGCTGCCGCGAATTGTCGATCGATGTGCGGATCGCCGCGGCGGAGGCATCCTCGGGAGCGATCTTGCGCGTTTCGGGATCGCCGAAATAGCCGACCTTGGTGACGATGACGGCGTCGTCCCTGCCCTTCAACGCCCGCCCGAGGATCAGCTCGGCATTGCCGGCGCCATAGGCGGCTGCCGTGTCGAACACCCGCGCACCGATATCATAGGCCATTGCCAGCGCGGCTTGCGACCTGCTGTCGTCGACCTCGCCATAGATGGTCGCTGTATCATTCCAGCGCGCGGCGCCACCCGCCGCCCAGGTGCCGATCCCGATGCGCGGCACCGAACGGCCGTCCCAAAGCTCCATCATCTGCATGGCCGTCTCCATAGTCTCAACGGCGCAGGCTGGCGTGGCGGGCACGCGCGCGGATCTCTTCGCGAGAAATGCCGGCATCCGCCAGCGTGCTGTCCGAGGCCTGCCTCAGCCTCGCAAGCGTCTGGCGGTAGACAAGCCAGCGGGCGAAACGGTGTCGAAGGTCGTACAGCATGATCGTCTCCTTTGGCGCGGAAAATGCCCGCGGCATGGATTGCTTGAAAACGCAAAACATCTGCGAAAAGCGCTTGCGTGATCGAAAGGATTGCGCTGGCTTGCTGGCCAGTCGAGGCGCTTGTCACTGTCCCGCCAGGCAGGATTGTCCAATGCCTCCAACGCCTGCATACTTGCGTGTGATACCCACTTCGCGCTACAGCCATGGTCGCAAGGAGTTTTTCATTTCTGAAAAATGGATATTGGCTGGGACGATCTGAGGTTGTTTCTCGACGTTGCGCGGCTGGGTGGCTTGAGCGCGGCGACGGCAACCACGCGCCTTAGCGCAGCCACCCTTGGACGACGCGTCACCGCGCTCGAAAAGCAGATCGGCGAACCGCTGTTCGTACGCCAGCAGACCGGCTACCAGCTGACCCCGGTCGGCGAAGAACTGCTGCGGCGCGCCGAAGACGTCGAGGCTGCGATGCGGTCGCTGACCCGCTGGCGCGAAGGAAACCTGCCCGACCGCATTGTCCGCGTCTCGGCCGGGCCGTGGACCTCGGCCTTCATTTCTGCCCACATCGGCGAGATCTGGACGGTCGATGACGGCATAAGGGTGGAGTTCCTCACCACCACCGACCGGGTCGACATCGGTCGCCGTGCCGCCGACATCGGCACCCGCAGCGAGCGCCCGACCGAACAATGGCTGGCCGGCCGTCAGAGCGGCAAGGTCGCCCACGCCCTTTATTCCGGACGCCACCTTATCAACGGCATCGCCGCCGGGCTGTTCGTCGGCGTCACCGGCGAAGGGGCAAACATTGCCTCGGCGCGCTGGCTGCAAGCCCATCACGGCGACCGCATCGCCGTGCGCGGCAACAACACCCATTCGGTGCGCGAGCTGGTGGCAGCCGGCGCCGGCCTTTCGATCTTTCCGTGCTTCGTCGGCGACAGCGATCCGCGGCTGGTGCGCGTCGCTCAGCCCATCCCCGAACTCGAAACCGACCAATGGATCGTCACCCATCACGAGGAACGTCACGCCCCAGCGGTGCGAAAGGTAGCCAACCGGATTGCCGGCTTGATGCGGGCGCACCAGCCGCTCTTTCGCGGCGATACGCCGATCCGGTAAGTCCCACGCGTCGCATGCTAGCACTGCCGTCGCGCGCTGCATCCATAAAGGCGTCAGGCGTCACGCCTAAGGACTTGAAGAGATCGTCGAGCAGCATCAACTGGCCCTTGGCCGTACGGGCCATAGAGGCAAATCATGTCAGTGCGTTGGCTTGGTCAAGCCCGATCGGCGTGCGCCACAACGCCGTGGAGCAGCACGTTGAGACCGGGCGCGATCTCATCCCTGGTCGTGAACTCCGCATTGTTGTGGGTAATGCCGTCCTTGCACGGCGTGAAGATCATGGTGGTCGGACAAATGCGCGCCATGAAATAGGCATCGTGACCGGCCTGGCTCGGCAGGTCGCGATGGCTGTAGCCCAACTGTTGCGCCTTCCGCCGCACCAGATCGACTAGAGTCGGCGCGAATTGAGCGCCGCGATGGGAGCTCGCTCCCCGGTACGCCTTGGCGGTCAGCTCGCACTTCTGATAGATGGCGCTTATGGCCAGGCCATCACCTTCGGCACTTCAGAACTGCGGGAGAACCTGCTTGGCGCAGTAGCTCAATTGATCGACGCAGAGGTGAATCAGAGCGCGGGCTCGTGAAAGCCTTTGGGCGGAACAGCTACCAGAAATCGCGGTGACGCAACAAGCCCGGGTGCGGCTGATCTGGTGACCGGATCAGCAGGCATTTTGGCAATCGGTGCGGCAACGTTGAGTTCCTGCCGCCCAATATCGCTTCTAGCTCAAACGACGCCGAAGCTCTGTCTGGAAAATACCGCGCGCCTGGGCAAAGTTGCGGAACCCGATATGGGTGACGAAGCGGATCACGGTGGAGGTGGATACGCCGATGTGCTTGGCGATCTGGGGGGCACTTTCGAAGGCCATAAGCTCCGGTTGGGCGAGCACCTTCCTCGCAACGCTTTCAACGCTGTGAGGAAAGGTTACCTGCCGCATTGCGATCGCTCGCCTCAGTTCCTCAAGACTTAGAGGCGGAGTGTCCAAAACGCGAAGATGTCTTGGCATTCGCTTCACTCCCTCCCACTAGCTGTCCCGTCAGACATCTGAAAGTTGGACTGTCCGTCGCTCCGAGACCGATTTGATGCAGGCGAGCGCGATGGCGAGCGCGTTGCGGGCGTCCTTGCCGGTTGGGCCGGTAACGGTGCCGGTCCTCGTGGCTTCGACGAAGGAGGCGAGCTGCGCCGTGTAGCCGTGCACGAAGTGGTCGGTGTCGCGCCGCCAGGTATCGTTCGAGACGCCATTCTTGTCGTACAGCGTCATGGAGGAGCGACGCACATCGCCCATCGTCACCATGCCGCCCGAGCCGAAGACCTCGCCGCGGATGTCGTAGCCGTACATGGCGCAAAAATTCGCTTCCGCGACGGCGATCGAACCGTTGTCGAAGCGGATGGTAACGACGGCGGTGTCGTGAAAGCCCTGGCCGGCGAAATCCGGGCGCACCAGCGCGTCGGCAATGGCGGTGACTTCGATCGGCTTTGCCGCCGGGTTGAGCCACAAAAGCGTGTCGAAGTCGTGGATCAGTGTTTCGTAGAAGATCGTCCACAACGGCGTCTTGGCCGGATCACCGCCGTACGGTCCGGGATCTCGCGTCAGCGAGCGCAGCAGCTGGACCGAGCCGACCTTGCCGGCGTCGATGGCGGCGCGGCCCTCGTGAAAAGCCTGGTCCCAGCGCCGGTTGAAGCCGACCTGAAGCGGCACTTTCGCAGCCGCAGTAGCAGCGATCGCCTGGTCCGCCTCTTCGAGCGTCAGCGCCATCGGCTTTTCGCAGAACACCGCCTTTCCGGCCTTCGCCGCCTCGACGACGACGCTGGCATGGAGGCGCGCCGGTGTCGCGATGACGACGCCTTCAATCTCGGGATTGGCGAGAAGTTCCGAAACGCTCGTATAGGCGTTTGGCGCACCGAGTTTGGCGGCCAGCTTCTCGGCGGCGCCGGGGGCCGGGTCGGCAATGGCGACGAGATCGGCGTCGACGAGGCGACGGGCGATGCTTTCAGCATGGAAAGATCCAATGCGCCCGGCACCGATGAGGCCGATGTTCACGGGACGATGGCTGGGCATGCAATACTCCTGAAGTCTGTTTGTCTGGCTAGATTGAGAAGACGTTGCGGAAGCGCGAGAGCGCCAGTTCGTCGTCGCCCGACGGCCAGGCCTCCATTCCGATCGTTCCGCGATAACCCATATCGTTCAGTGCACGGGCGATCGCCGGATAATTGATCTCGCCGGTCCCAGGCTCCTTGCGGCCGGGAACGTCGGCAACCTGGATCTCGCCGATATGGGGCAACGCCTGACGGCACAGCTCGATGAGATTCCCCTCCCCGATCTGCGCGTGGTAGAGGTCGAGATTGAGCTTCAGCGACGGCCTGTTGACGGCGGCCACCAGCGCAATCGTGTCGGCCGCCTTGGCGAACGGCGTCTTCGGGTGGTCGACGGCTTCGTTGAGGTTTTCGAGGACGAAGGTGACGCCCTCCGCTTCTCCGAGATCGGCGATCCGCCTGAGCGTGTCGGCGGCCTTCAACCACATGGCCGCGGAAACAAATTCGGACTTAACGATGGGCAAGCCTTGCCCGTCGAGCCCGGTGCCGTGCAGATTGAGACGCGGGCAGTTCAGCTCCCTGGCAACGGGGATCGAGAGCCGAGCCGTGCGCAGAAGCTCGTCCGCGCCGGCATCGTCCGCAAGCGTGCCCGTCACATAGCCGGTCATCGAGGAGAAAATGGCCCCGGACTTCGCGATCGCTGCAATATTGTGCTTCGTCCAGTCCCAGATCTCAGCCTGAAAACCGAGTTCGGTGATGCGCTTCAGACGCTCGAGCACCGGCTGCGAGCGAAACACCATTTCGGCGCAGACTGCGAGCGTAAATGGCGATGATGTGGTTGTCGTGGTCAAGGTCGCTTCCTGATTGTTTGCGGGGTCAGACTGTGCCGCCGAGTTCGCCGGCGAGCACCTGCAGTTCCTTGCCGCCGGCCATGAGGTTCTGCAGTTCCTCGATGGAGACCGCGCCCTTGTCGAAAGTGCCCAGCGTCTTGCCGCGGTTGAGAACGGTGAAGCGATCGCCGACCGCGAAGGCGTGGCGCACGTTGTGGGTGATGAAAATCACGCCCAGGCCCTTTTGCTGCACCTGATGGATATACTTCAGCACCATCGAGGTCTGGGCCACGCCGAGCGCCGATGTCGGCTCGTCGAGGATCAGGATCTTGGCGCCGAAATAGACCGCTCGTGCGATTGCCACGCATTGCCGCTCGCCGCCCGAAAGCGTACCCACCGCCTGGCTCGGGTCACGAACATCGATGCCGATCTTGTGCATCTCCTCGCGGGTCACCTGGTCGCAATGACGGAAATCGATGTGGCGGAACGGCACTATGCCCCTGAGCGGCTCGCGACCCATGAAGAAATTGCGGGTTATCGACATTAGCGGGATCATCGCCAGGTCCTGGTAGACGGTCGCGATGCCGGCATCGAGCGCGTCACGCGGGCTGGTGAAAGCGACTGGTTTGCCATCGACCAGGAAATCGCCGCTGGACGGGCGGACCACGCCCGAAAGGGTCTTGATCAGGGTGGATTTTCCGGCGCCGTTGTCGCCAAGCAGGCACAGGACTTCGCCTTGCGACACCTTCATCGAGACGCCCGAAAGTGCGATGACGGAACCGTAGTGTTTTACGATGTCCCGGACTTCGATGACCGGGGGGGCAGTTTCAACTTTGCTCTCAACCATGATCAACGCTCCCCTGTCACCTTGCGGCGGATGAAACTGTTGAAGAGGACGGCCAGCAGCAGCATCGAGCCGAGGAACACCTGGAACCAGTCCGAGTCGAACTTGGTGTAGGTCAGGCCGATGGAAACAAGGCCGAAGATGATCGCGCCGAAGAAGGCGCCGATCGCCGAGCCGTAGCCGCCCGTCAGCAGGCATCCGCCAATCACGGCGGCGATGATTGCCTCGAACTCCTTCTGGAAGCCGCGGCGCGCGTCGGTCGAGCCGGCATCGAGCACGGTGATGATCGCGACGAGCGCTGCGGCGCATGCCGTCAGGACGAAAAGCCCGGTCTTCACACGATCGACCGGCACACCGGAGTTACGCGCCGCATTGGGATCGCCACCGGCAGCGAAGATCCAGTTGCCGATACGGGTGCGCAAAAGCACCCATGTGGCGACACCGGCAACGACGATGAACCAGACGACGGACACCGGAACGCCGGTTACCTTCGGCACGCCATTGTCGAATTTTTCGATCAGGCCGTGTGCAGCGAGCCAGCTGAAGAGATCCTGAAAGGCAACCCCGGAGAACAGGCGCCTCAGAGGTCCGTCGCCAACGAGGTCATTTATCCCGCGAAGCTGTGTCGAGCCGCCGGTCGCCCATTTGAGACCAACGAGGGTCAAGCCGCGCAGAATGAAGAGGAATGCAAGCGTCACGATGAACGACGGCAATCGGGTTCTGATGACGATCTGCCCATTGACCGCGCCCATGGCGCCGGCCAGCAGCATCGTGAAGATGATGGCCATCCAGGCGGGCTGACCGAAATTGGTCAATGCAGCACCGAAGATCAGACCGGAGAAAGCCACCATCGAACCGATCGACAGATCGAACTCGCCACCGATCATCAGCAGGGCGGCGGCGACGGCGAGAATTCCCAATTGCGACGCTGGAGCCAGGATCGTCATCGCGCCTGAAAGCGAAAACATGGAGCGATCCGCAGTGAAAAAGAAAAAGATCACCACCAGGACGAGACCGGCAACGGCACCGAGCTCGGGGCGACGCATCAGCTGTGTGAGAATTCCCACCTGCCTGAGCCGCTCGTCGGATTTTGCCGCATCCGCGGCTTTCTGTTCCGGAGTCATGATACCTCCCAATGGATTGCAGTTGCCGAAGCACCGCGGGCAACCCTCGTCGCCCGCTTCGCCAGCCGAAGGCCCTCCCCGAAACCGGGGAGGGATTGTCGACGATCACGTGTTTCAGCAGTGGTGCATCAGCGGATGCCCTGAGCCGAGAGTTCGACGACCTGCGCCGCCTTGTCCTTGGTGATCAGGTTCGGACCGGAGGGCACATTGCCGCCGGGGATCAGACCGTACTTCGCATAGTTTGCGAGGAAGACCACGGGCAGATAGCCCTGGAGGAACTGTTGCTGATCGATGGCAAAGGCAGCATCGCCGGCCGCGACAGCCTTCAGGAAGTCTGCCGAAAGGTCGAAGGTCGCGACCTTGACCTTGCCGGTCATGCCGGCATCGGCAACAGCGGCCAGGGACGGCTCGCCGGCGGTGCTGGCACCGAGTGCCATGATGGTGTCGACTTCAGCATTGGCGCTGAGTGCGGCCTTCACCTTTGCCCGGACGTCAGCCGGATCGTTGGAAACCGGCAACACCGTGGCACTGCCAGCAAAACCATCGGAGAAACCCTTGCAGCGCAGGTCGAGTGCCACGTTGCCGACTTCCTGATTGACGCAGATTGCGACTTTGCCGCCCAATTCCTTCAGCTTTTCGCCGGCCGCCTTGCCGGCACTGTATTCGTCCTGACCGACATGCAGGAGCGCACCCAGCGACTTCGAAACGTCGGAGCCCGAGTTGATCGAGATGACCGGAATGCCGGCGGCAACAGCCTTCTGGATCGACGGCCCCAAGGCCGAAGAATCCGGGATCGAGACGATCAGGCCGTCCGGCTTCTGGTTGACCGCCGCATCGATGAGCTGGCTCATGGCCACCATGTCGAAGGTTTCCGGTGCGCGATAGTCGATGTGGACGGCTGCATCCTTGGCGCCTGCCGCCATGCCGTTCTTGACCACGGACCAGAACGGATCGTTGGCCTGACCGTGGGTCACGGCGATGATGGAAATGTCCTTGGCAGAGGCGACACTCGAAGCGGCACCAAGCGCGCCCGCGAACGCCACACCAAGCACGATGTTGCGAAGAAACGACTTCATTTCAAACTCCTCCCAAAAGAATGCCCCGCGCCACCTGGCACGAGCACGATTGTTGCGCCCCACACGGCGCGTCTGCTACCGGGTGCAAACTTTCTTGCTACCGGTAGCAAACTGCATGCGTTATAAATTGTCCTATCGAAAAATCAACTGTTCATTTCGGGTTGTGAGAATATGGAATATACATTCCGAAAGCAGGAGACTCGGACATGAAGCGGGCGACGGCTCAGAAGGTGGCAGCGGAGGCCGGTGTATCCAAATGGACGGTGATACGGGCCTTCACGCAGGGAGCATCGATTACGGAAGCGAGCAAGGCAAAGGTGCTGGCCGCCGCCGAGAAACTCAACTACCGGCCTAACCTTCTGGCACGCAGTCTCGCCACCAACCTGACGCATCAGGTCGCGGTTCTCGTCGACGACTTCGAGAACCCCCACAAGCTGCCCTTCCTGGCAAAGCTGACCTTGGGGCTGCAGGCGGAAGGGCTGCTGGCGGTCCTGATCAACATCAACGACCACTACAATCACATCCACGCAATCCTCAACGCCGATCAGCGCCAGGTCGATGCGATCGTTCTGTTCGGCACCGCTTTTCGTGACGAGACCTTGAACGATCGGAAACTCGGGCCCGACGGCGCCCCGCTTTTCGTCGTGGCCAGGGACTGCCAGATCGAGGGCGTGCCGGCGATCACTTGCGATACCGATATCGCCATGGAGGAAATCGGCCGTCACCTTCTGGCGCGAGGGTACCGGCGACCGGGTTTCATGGCGGGGCGGAGAACCTTGTCGACAGCACTCGGGCGGCGGCGCAAATTCAAGGAATTCTGGCGCCGGGAGCGCGATGTCGAGCTGATGGAAATCGCGGCCGAGCGCTACAGCGTCGATGCTGGCGCGGACGCGGCGCGTGCCTATCTCGAGAGGACTCTGCCAGAAGAACGCATCGATGTGCTGATGTGCGAGAACGATGCGCTGGCATTCGGCGCCATGGACGTGATCCGCAGCGAGTACGCGTTGCGAATACCGCAGGACATTGCCGTCGTCGGTTTCGACAACACCGCGTTTTCAGGATCCCCGACCTACGATCTCACGACTTATGAGCAGCCGGAGTCCGAAATGGTTGACGTCATGATCGCCATGCTTCTCGGCCACCGGGAGAAAGTAACAACCTATTTGCCGGGCCGGCTGATCGTGCGGACGTCCAGCTGACTGGAGCCGTATCAGCTGGCATTCCCGGCCTCAGGGAAGGATAGAGTCCCCATCCTTCTGTGATGCACGTTGACGGGCGGCGTGCGGCAGTTCACCTTCGCTCCGCTTGCCCCATTCGAGCGCCTTCACATCAGAATTCCATCGACCCCCATGCAAGACAACACAACACAGGCGACAAGGCAGGCTGCAAGCGACAATCCGAGCCGGGCCGTCAGCGCGGATCTGATCGCCGTTGTGATCGCGGTGACCGACGGTGAACCACGCGTGCTAACCATCGGGCACGCGGACGCTTTGCCGTCCGGCCCTTTTGAATTCGACCATCGCTCCTTGCAGTCGGGTTTGCGGGCGTGGGTAGAGCGGCAGACCGGTCATCCGCTAGGCTATATCGAACAGCTCTATACGTTCGCCGATCGCGATAGGATTGGCGGCAAGGGCGTGCAGCAAGTGATCTCGATCAGTTATCTTGGTTTGACGCGAGAAGAGCAGGCAGAACGTTCACCAACGCATGGTTGGCAAGGCTGGTACCAGTATTTTCCATGGGAAGATCACCGTGCCGGCGTGCCGCCCATGTTGGCCGATACTCTCATGCCTAGACTTTTGGCCTGGGCTGGTGAAGCCGAGGCCCGGAACATGGGCGGCGATCGACGGCAACGCGTGGAATTTGCCTTTGGCCTGGATGATCGCGGCTGGAACGAGGAACTCGTCCTGCAGCGATACGAACTGCTCTATGAAGCCGAGCTGGTGGCTGAAGCCACACGCCGCTCGGACAATGGCAGCCCGCTATCTGTCCCTGGCTGGCCGATGATCGCCGACCACCGCCGTATTCTGGCGACGGGCATCGCCAGGCTTCGAACCAAGATCAAATACCGCCCCGTCGTGTTCGAACTGATGCCGCCAGCATTCACGCTGCTGCAGCTGCAACGCACCGTTGAAGCACTCGCCGGCAGGCTCGTTCACAAGCAGAATTTCCGGCGTCTCATCGACCAGCAGGATCTGATCGAGGAGACGGGCGAGACAATGTCCGACACAGGCGGGCGCCCGGCGAAGCGTTTCCGCTTCCGCCAGACGATTCTGGCGGAGCGAACTGTCGCAGGAACGAAATTGCCACTTTCACGCGCTTGACAATCCTTATGCTCAAGTTAAGCATATGCCTTCGTTATACTCATTTGGAGCATAAGAAGGTTGGCCAAGCTCACCGGTTCCTCACGTACCGCCGCGCTCTATGATCGGGTACGGCGGGTCATCCCACCGATCGAATGGCCGGCATTCACCGATGATATCGACGCCATTCTCGACCTGAAGCGGCAGCGAAATGCCGTCATCCTGGCGCACAATTACCAGACGCCGGAAATCTTCCACTGTGTCGCCGACATCGTCGGAGACAGCCTGGCGCTTGCCCGCAAGGCCATGACGGTCGAAGCCGATGTCATCGTGCTCGCCGGCGTGCATTTCATGGCCGAGACGGCCAAGTTGCTGAACCCGGACAAGACTGTGCTGATCCCAGACACGGCAGCCGGTTGCTCGCTCGCCGATTCCATTACCGCCGAAGATGTCCGTCTCATGCGGCAGCGCTACCCGGGCGTGCCAATCGTCACCTACGTCAACACTTCCGCCGCAGTGAAGGCTGAGTCCGACATTTGCTGCACCTCGGGCAATGCCAAAGCCGTCGTCGAGTCGCTGGGTGTTCCCCGGGTGATCATGCTGCCGGACGAATATCTGGCCCAGAACATCGCCGCCCAGACCGACGTGGAGATCATCGCCTGGAAAGGGCATTGCGAGGTGCATGAGCGCTTCACGCCGACCGACATCCGTCAGCTGCGCGAGGACCATCCGGGCGTGACGGTACTGGCGCATCCCGAATGTCCGCCCGAAGTGGTGGCCGAGGCAGACTTCTCCGGTTCGACCGCCGCCATGTCAGACTATGTCGGGCGGCAAAAACCGCCTCGCGTCGTGCTGATGACGGAGTGCTCGATGAGCGACAATGTCGCGGTCGACCACCCAGAGGTCGAGTTCATCCGGCCCTGCAATTTGTGCCCGCACATGAAGCGCATCACGCTCGCCAACATCCGCATGGCGCTGGAGCAGAACCGCCATGTCGTGACCATCGCACCCGAGATCGCCGGGCGCGCGCGGCTGGCCGTCGAGCGGATGCTGGCCGTATGAGCATTGACGTCCACCATCTCGCTGGGCGGCCGGTCATCATTGGCGGCGGCATAGCCGGGCTGATGACCGCACTGCATCTGGCGCCCGAGCCGGTACTTCTCCTGTCGAGATCGCCGCTTGGCGCTGACGCTTCCAGCGTCTGGGCGCAGGGCGGTCTGGCCGCCAGCCTGGGCGACGATGATGAACCGGCGTTCCATCTTGCCGATACGCTCGCCGCAGGCGACGGCCTTTGCGATGCGGAGGCAGCAAGGCGCATCGTGTACGCCGCGCCCGCGGCAATCGAGAATCTGGCGCGCCTTGGGGTTCGCTTCGATCGGACACCCGAAGGAGCGCTGCGTCTCGGGCTGGAGGCCGCGCACAGCCGACGACGCATCGTTCATGCTGACGGCGACGGCAGCGGGCGCGAGATCATGCGCGCACTTGTCGCCGCCGTGCGCTCCACGCCGACAATAGCAGTCGTCGAGGGCATCGAAGCGCGGCGGCTGGCCGTGGAGGACGGCGGGGTCGCCGGGGTGCTGGCGAACTGTTCGACGGGTCCGGTGTTCCTCGCCACCGGACGGGTCGTTCTCGCCACGGGCGGGATCGGCGGCCTGTTTCATGACTCAACCAACCCGTTGGGCAGTTGCGGACAGGGTCTGGCGCTTGCAGCGCGTGCGGGTGCTGTCCTTGCCGACCTGGAGTTCATCCAGTTCCACCCGACCGCGCTTGACGGGCCGGGCCGCCCGATGCCGCTCATCAGCGAGGCGGTTCGCGGTGAAGGCGCAACGATCGTCGACGAGACAGGGCGGCGTTTTCTCGACGGCGTGCGAGGGGCGGAACTCGCGCCGCGCGACATCGTCGCGCGCGCCGTTTGGCGACATCTTGCCGACGGCCATCGCGTCTTCCTCGACGTGCGGGAAAAGCCCGGCCTGGCATTCGCGCGGCAGTTCCCGACGATCGCCTTAGCCTGCAGCAAGGCCCGCATCGATCCGGGGCGTGATCTCATCCCTATCCGACCGGCCCAGCATTACCACATGGGTGGCGTCACTGTGGATCTGGCCGGGCGCACATCGGTTCCCGGACTTTGGGCTTGCGGCGAGGTCGCCTCGACCGGCCTGCACGGCGCGAACCGGCTTGCCAGCAACTCGCTGACCGAAGCCATCGTTTGCGCGCGCTGGGTCGCCGAGAGTGTAGCCGCTTCGCTTGGGCACCGCGGGGAGCCAGCGATGGCCTTTGACCTGCCCGCGCCAGATCCAAGGCCTGTGCGCCCTCTCCTGTCACGTGCCCTCGGTGTCATGCGAGATGGCAAAGGGTTGAAAGAGGCCGCGCGGGCCTTGCTGCCGCTGTTGCAGCGACATGACATTGCGTCCGATCCCGCCGCCGTCGGGCTGATGATCACCGTTGCCGCCTTGCTGCGCCAGGAAAGCCGCGGAGCTCATTTCCGGACGGACTTCCCCCTCCATGCCGCCGGCGCCCGCCGTTCCCAAATTACGCTCCACGCGGCCATTGCCGCAGCGCGGGAATTCGAATCCTCCCCAATGCTGGAAGGCGTCGCGTGATGAACCTATCCCCACTGCCCGCAATCATGCTCGAGCCGCTGGTGCGGGCAGCTCTTCTCGAAGACCTCGGCAGAGCTGGCGACCTGACCTCGGATGCGGTCGTGCCGAAGGACCGTCAGGCCACAACCGTGCTTCTGGCGCGCCAGGCTGGAACTGTCGCCGGGCTCGATCTGGCGATGCTCGCCTTCCGGCTCATCGACCAGAACATCGACATGACCGTGTGTCGTGCGGACGGCAGCGAGGTCATGCAAGGCGAGATCATTGCATCGGTGAGCGGTCCGGCCAGGGCCATACTCACGGCGGAGCGGACGGCGCTCAATTTCCTCTGCCATCTGAGTGGCATCGCCACGGCGACCGCATCGGTCGTCGCGGCGGTTCGCGGGCATGGTGCAAAGATCGCCTGCACGCGCAAGACGACACCCGGATTGCGGGCGGTCGAAAAATATGCCGTGCGCGCCGGTGGCGGCTCCAATCACCGTTTCGGCCTCGACGACGCGATCCTGATCAAGGATAACCACATAGCCATCGCCGGCGGAATTCGCCCTGCAATCGAGCGCGCGCGAAGCGGTGTCGGCCATCTCGTCAAGATCGAAGTCGAGGTCGATACGCTGGCCCAGTTGGAAGAGGCCCTGGCGCTTGCCCCCGACGCCGTCCTGCTCGACAACATGTCGATCAACGAGCTTCGCCAGGCGGTGGCCATGGTTGCCGGGCGAGCGATTACCGAGGCGTCGGGCCGCATTACGCCCATGACGGCGCCGGCCGTCGCCGCGACCGGTGTCGATTTGATCTCTATCGGCTGGTTGACTCACAGTGCGCCAATCCTCGATATCGGTCTCGACTACCGGCAGCTTTGATCTTCGGACCTGACCATCGGCGGTCGATCGGTCACGTCTCGACGCGGTCCGTTAGGCTCAAGGGCGCCTACGTCGCCACAACGCAAGGGGAACAGCATGGAAATGCACGCAGCGATTTCGGAAAAGACCCTGCCTGGAGATCAAGCCTTCGACGGCCGCCGGTTGTGGACCCTGGAAGAGGCTCGGGCGCTCCACGACGCCCCTTTCAATGACCTTTTGTTTCAGGCGCAAACCGTTCACCGCCAAAATTTCGATCCCAACAAGGTCCAGCTGAGCCGGCTTCTCAGCATCAAGACAGGCGGATGCCCGGAGGATTGCGGCTATTGCAGCCAGTCGGCGCATCACGAAACCGGGTTGAAGGCGTCGAAGCTGATGGAGGTCAGGCGCGTCATAGCCGAGGCGACCAAGGCACGTGACGCCGGCGCCACCCGCTACTGCATGGGTGCAGCGTGGCGCAATCCCAAGGCGCGCGACATGGATGCGGTCGTGGCGATGGTCGAAGGCGTCAAAGCGCTGGGCATGGAGACCTGCATGACGCTCGGCATGCTCGATCTTGAGCAAGCCTCTCGTCTCAAACAGGCGGGCCTCGACTACTACAACCACAACATCGATACGTCGGAACGCTACTACTCAGAGGTCATCTCGACCCGCACGTTCGCCGACCGGCTGGATACACTCGCCAATGTCCGCGACAGCGGCATCAAGGTCTGCTGCGGCGGCATTGTCGGCATGGGCGAAGAGCCCGTGGACCGGATCGACATGCTGGTGACGCTGGCCAATCTGCCGGAGCATCCCGAAAGCGTTCCGATCAACATGTTGATTCCGATCGAGGGCACCCCGCTTGCCGAGGCTAAACCCATCGAGCCGATCGAATTCGTGCGCGTGATCGCGCTGGCGCGCATCATGATGCCGAAATCGCATGTTCGACTTTCGGCCGGTCGCACCGCCATGACCGACGAGATGCAGGCGCTGTGCTTCTTTGCCGGCGCCAACTCGATCTTCGTCGGCGACACGCTGCTGACGGCGGACAATCCCGGCGAGGACAGGGATACTCTGCTGTTCCGCCGTCTCGGCATCGCGCCGATGGAACGCGAGGCGCAATGAACGAAGCACTTCTTGCCCGGTATGATGCATCCTTGCGCGGACTGGCGCGCAAGGATCGCCTGCGGACGCTTGCCCCGCGCGCCGGGCTCGACTTCTCGTCGAACGACTATCTCGGGCTTGCCGCCTCCAAAAGACTTGGCGAAGCGGTTGCGGCGGCGATTGCGCGGGGCACGCCGGTCGGAGCCACCGGCTCGCGATTGTTGCGCGGCAATGCACCGGAGCATGAGCAGTTGGAGGCAGACGCCGCGGCCTTCTTCGGCGCCGAACGCGCACTGTTTTTCGGCAGCGGCTACATCGCCAACTTCGCTCTCCTGACCGCGCTGCCGCAAAAGGGCGACCTGCTGGTCCTCGACGAACTCGCCCATGCCAGCATGCATGAGGGCGCGCAGGCCGGGCGCGCCGAGGCCAGGCTGGCCGCGCACAACGACGTCGACGCCGTCGAGGACGCGATCACAAGCTGGCGCGCCGAAGGCGGAATGGGGCGCGTCTGGATCGCGGTGGAAAGCCTCTACAGCATGGACGGCGACCGCGCGCCGCTGGAGAGCCTCGTCGCGCTTGCCGATCGGCACGAGGCCTTCATCCTCGTCGACGAGGCGCATGCCACAGGCGTCTGGGGACCGGACGGACGCGGCTTCGCCGCCGCCTTCGAGGGCCGCGACAACATCGTCGCGCTCCACACCTGCGGCAAGGCGCTTGGCGCGTCCGGCGCGCTCGTCACCGCTCCACGAACGCTGTGCGACTATCTCGTCAACCGGTGCCGGCCATTCATCTACGCCACCGCGCCATCGCCGCTGATGGCGATCGCGGCGCGTGAGGCGCTGACCATTCTCTCCGACGAGCCCATGCGTCGTGCTCAGTTGCATGGGCGTGTCGCTTCCGCCGGCCGGCAATTGGCCGAGCGCTGTGGCGTGGCGCCGAGCGGCTCGCAGATCCAGCCATTTATCGTCGGCGACGTCGGGCGCACCATGGCGGTGGCGGCGGCACTGCAGGCTCGCGGCTTCGATATACGCGGCATTCGTCCGCCGACCGTGCCCGAGGGCACGTCGCGCCTGCGCATCTCACTGACGCTCAATATCGGCGAAGCCGACATTTCCGCCATGGTCGAGGCGCTCGTCGAGGTGTTGGGCACAGAATGACCAAGCGGATCGTCGTCACCGGAACAGACACCGGAATTGGCAAGACAGTATTTTCGGCGGGGTTCGCCAACCTGCTCGATGGCTTCTACTGGAAGCCGGTGCAATCGGGCCTCGACGGCGAGACCGACAGCGAGGTCGTTGCCCGGCTTTCCGGCTTGCCCGCCGAGCGCGTGCTGCCGGAAGCCTATCGCCTGCAGAGCCCGCTGTCGCCGCATCGTTCGGCCGAAATCGACGGCGTCTCGATCGAAACGGCAGAGCTCTCGCTTCCGGCCGTGCCGGGTCCGCTCGTCATCGAGGGTGCGGGCGGACTGATGGTGCCGCTCAACCGGCAGACAAGGTTCATCGACATATTCGAGCAGTGGCAGCTGCCGGTCATTCTGTGCGCCCGCACCGCGCTCGGCACCATCAACCACACTTTGCTTTCGATCGAGGCCCTGCGGGCGCGCTCCATCCCGCTCATCGGCATCGTCTTCATCGGCGACGAGGTAGCCGATACGCAGAAGACCATCGTGGAATTCGGCGGCGTGCCGCAACTCGGCAGGCTGCCGCACCTCGACCCGCTGACGTCCAAAACACTGAGGGGCGCGATGACTGCCGGCTTCGACCTTGCCTCGATTACCGGAGGCGAATGATGTCGCAGTCCCGTGTGTGGCATCCCTTCACCCAGCACGCGCTCGAGCCGGCGATCCCTGAAATCGTCTTGACCGAAGGCGCCTATCTCCACAAGGCCGACGGCTCCCGCATCCTGGACGCGATTTCCTCCTGGTGGGTCGTCACCCATGGCCATCGCCATCCCCGCATCATGAAGGCCATCGAGACGACCGCGTCGAGCCTAGACCAGATCATCTTCGCCGGCTTCACGCACGAGCCGGCAGAACGCTTGGCCAAGGCGCTTGTCAGCCTCGCTCCCGCCGGGCTCGATTGGGTGTTCTATTCCGACAGTGGCTCGACCGCCGTCGAAGTCGCGCTGAAGATGGCGCTCGGCTATTTCGGCAACATCGGCGCTCGGCGCTCGCGCATCGTCGTCATGGAGCACAGCTATCATGGCGACACGATCGGCACGATGAGCGTCGGTGCCCGCGGGGTGTTCAACGCCGCCTACGAACCCTTGCTGTTCGAGGTCGACACCATCCCCTTCCCGGCCGCCGGGCGAGAGCAGGAAACGCTGGATCGGTTCGAGGCCGTCAGCCGCGACCAGCGCGCCGCCGCGCTGATTGTCGAGCCGCTGGTGCTTGGCGCCGGCGGCATGCTGATGTATCCGGCCTGGGTTCTGACCGAATTGAAGAAGATCGCCGAAGCCTCCGGCACCTTGTTGATCGCCGACGAGGTGATGACCGGCTGGGGGCGCACCGGGACCATGTTTGCCTGCGAGCAGGCGTCTATCTCTCCGGACATATTGTGCACCTCGAAGGGGTTGACCGGCGGCGCCATCCCGCTGGCCGCCACGCTTGCCACCGATGCCATCTTCCAGGCCCATTATTCGACGGACCGGAAGAAGACGTTTTTCCACTCGAGTTCCTACACCGCCAATCCGATTGCCTGCGCGGCCGGCCTCGCCAATGTCGAGATCTGGCGCGACGAGCCGGTGGCCCAGCGGATCGCGACCTTGAGCGCGATGCAGACCGCCGGGCTTCAGCGCTTTCGCGACAACACCTTCTTCAGCGACAGCCGGGCGACCGGCACGATCGCAGCACTCGATTTGCGCGCCGGCTCAGCCGGCTATCTGGCCGAGATCGGGCCAAAGCTGCGCGCGTTCTTCCTCGACCGGGGGCTGCTTGTGCGTCCGCTCGGCAATGTCCTCTACCTCCTGCCGCCCTATTGCGTCACCGGCGACGAGTTGGCCGGTCTGTATGACGCCATCGAGGAGGCCGGCGAACGTTTCGGCTCAAAGTCATGAGCAGGTCGTCGCGCATTCTCGGGTTTGGCCATCATGCGCCTGGGCGCAAAGTGGCGAATGCCGAGATCGAGAACAATCTCGGGCTCGAACCTGGCTGGATCGAGCGGCGCACCGGAATTCGTTCGCGCTTCTGGGCAACGGGCGAAGACACGCTGTCGGGCATTGCCGCGCAAGCCGGCGACATGGCGCTAGCCAACGCCGGCATTGACCGCAGCGACATCGGTCTTCTGTTGCTCGCCACCTCGACGCCCGATCATCTCCTGCCACCGAGCGCGCCGCTGGTCGCACATCGGCTGGGACTGGGCCGTGCCGGTGCGATTGATCTCACCGGCGCTTGCGCCGGCTTCATCTACGCGCTGATGTTCGCCGACGGCTTCACCCGCCTGCAAGGTAAGGCGGCCCTTGTCATTGCCGCCAACATCCTCAGCCGCCGCATCAATCCGGCCGAGCGCGCCAGCTCGGTCCTCTTTGCCGATGCCGCCGGCGCCGTGGTGATTGGCCCATGCGAGGATGCTGATCGGGGGATTCTCGGCGCCTCCGTGGATTCGGATGGCTCGCGCTACGGGCTGATCCAGATCCCGGCGGGCGGAAGCAACATCCCGTTTCATGGCGGCCTGGATCTCGGACAAACCCGCATGACGATGACCGACGGCCGCGAAGTGTTCGCCAAGGCTGTCGAGATGATGACCGATTGCTCGATAAGCGCACTTGCCACTGCCGCAGTGCGATCACAGGACATCGGGCGGTTCGTTCCGCATCAGGCGAATGCCCGCATTTTCGATGCGGTCGGCAGGAACCTCGGCATAGCAGATCAAGCGATCGTCAAGACGATAGCGGAGTACGGCAACTCTTCCGCCGCGACGATCCCGCTGTCGCTGTCGCTGGCCAATCAGACGGAGCCGTTTCGGTCTGGCGAGAAGATTCTTCTGGCGGCCGCGGGTGCCGGTCTCAGCGGGGGTGCGCTCGTCGTTGGAATTTAGCGGGGCGACCCGACCGCCAATGGGACGACAAGACTGACCTTGTACGATCGAGAGGGGACAACGGAACCAATTCGAAAAATAGTCGCCGGCAAACTGCACGGTATCCACGTCACAGAAGCGAACCTCAACTACCATGGTTCGACAACGCTCGACCCTGTCCACTGCGAGGCAGCCGGGATCCTGCCCATGGAATTCGTGGAGATATGGAACAAGAATTCCGGCGCGCGCATTTCGACCTATGTCGTTCTTGGCGAGCGAGACTCGCGGTGCTGCATCCTCAACGGTGCTGCCGCCCGCACCTGTCAGCCCGGCGACCAAATCATAATCTGCAACTCCATTTACCTGGACGAAACGCAAATCACTTCGCTGAAACCGCGGATCGTCACGTTCGACCAGGACAACCACATACGCGACCGCCTGAGCTACTCAGTAGATCTCGATGCAGGCGGGCGATACAGTTTCTCGATCCTTGACGACGCGAACACAGGGATTGCCGAAGGGCCTTACGCTGCACGGTTTGAGGACGTCACTCTGGGTCCATCTTGCCGAAGCGGAGGCATCCATTAGGCAGATGATGGACATTCTCGGCCACGACGACATCGATCATGCAGAGCTCTATTCCCGGGAAGCGTCGCAGGTGCGCTTGGCTGTGCAAGGCATGGACCGAGTCTTACGGCTGGTTACGCGCAACCCACTGCTTGGCGAACCTCGTGGCGAACCGGTCAATAAGGCATTGATAAATAACGATAATGGTAAGCCCGGAGGACGTATTGAGATCGTTGATTTTATTCCCCAGTGTTCCGGATCGTCTCGCGGCCATTGCCACTATTTCAGAACGATGCCGATGGTACCGTTGGCCGGGATCAGCGCATGACGGCTTCTTCGGACTTTTAGCAGTGCCACTCTGTCGTCGGAACTACCCATTGGACCAGTTTGGACGCCTGGTCGTGGCGCTTCTCCACGCACTCGGGCGGTTGTGCTACGACACGCTCAAGCTCAGATCCGAGCGGCCCGCCTGATCGATTGGGGCGGTCGCCCGTAGATCCGGATAAATGCCCGCCTCATGTTCTCGGCGTCGCCAAAGCCCACTGCCTCCGCGATGCGTTCGACAGGTTCGGCTGTCGCCTCTATGCGGCCTCTCGCCAAATCCGCTCGAAGCCGTTCCACGACACGCGCAGGCGTGGTGCCGGTTTGCGCTCGGAATGTCCGGCTGAACTGGCGCAGGCTCATACCAGCCGCCTCAGCCAGCCGCTCGACCGGAAGTTCCTCGGCAATGTGATCTCGTGCGTGGCCAAGGGCAGCGGTGATCCGATCGCTCTTTGGCGCAAGATCGATCGACGTGGCGAATTGCGACTGTCCGCCATGGCGACGGTGGTAGACAACCAGATGCTGGGCCACGGCTTTGGCGATGGCGAAGCCGTGATCTTCCTCGATGAGAGCCAACGCGAGATCGATGCCGGCAGTGATGCCCGCCGACGTCCAAACATTGCCGTCCCTGCAGAAGATGTGGTCGGCCTCGACGCGAATGGCGGGATAATCGCGCTGGAGCCGGGCGGCATGTCGCCAGTGGGTTGTCGCTCGGCGCCGGTCCAACAACCCAGCCGCCGCCAGCGTGAATGCCCCGGTGCAGACGCTCGCAACGCGGCGGGACCGACCCGCAGCCTCGACTATTCCGTTCAAAGCCTCAGCGGGGAGCGTCGGGTCGATCCGTCCCCCGATAACGATCAAAGTATCGAACATGCCGTCGTCGAGTGCTGCAGCAGTCGTGGAGATGCCAAGGCTGCTGGCGACAGCCCCAACGCCGGCCGCCACGATATGGACCTCGTAGGCCGGACCTCCGATCTCGCCATTTGCCGCCTCGAACGCGCCGGCCGGACCAGCCAGGTCGAGCATCTGAAATCCTGGAGAAATGTAGAAGCCGAGCGTATTCATGGCCGAATGATAGGGAAGTTTGACGTTTAGGTCAAACACCCTTTCACGTATTTTTGCTACAGGAGGTAAGCGATGCCACAGCAAATCAGTGTGGTGATGCCGGTGTACGACGGCGTCACCCAACTGGACTTCACCGGTCCGCACCAATTTCTTTCGCGCACGCCCGACCTGGACGTCCGGGTGGTGTCGCTGGGCGGCCAATCGATCACGGCGGACCGTCTCACCTTCTCTGACCTGGAGGACCTTGCCGCCATCGAGTCCTGTGACGTCCTTCTGGTGCCAGGCGGCGGTGGTTGCCTCGCTGCTATCGAAAACTAGCTCTACCTGAACGAGATCATCCGGCTGGGGACGTCCGCTCGCTATCTGACGTCTGTATGCTCGGGCTCGCTCATCCTCGGAGCTGCCGGCTTCCTTGTAGGCCGCCGGGCGGCTTGCCATTGGGCGTGGCGAGAACTGCTGCCGCTCTTCGGTGCCATCGTCGACGACAGCCGCATCGTCCGGGACGGCAATATTCTGTCCGGGGGCGGCGTCACAGCAGGCATCGATTTCGTTCTGGCCCTCATCGCCGAACTGAGCGGCCAACGAGTAGCCGAAATGGTGCAGCTTGGTCTGGAGTACGCGCCCCAACCGCCCTTCAATGCGGGTCGCCCGGATACGGCGTCGCCTGAAATTCTGGAAGCTGTGAACGCGCGCAACGCGACGAACCGAGCGCAACGGCGGGCACGTCTCGAAGGCTGGGTGGCTGCCCGCCAAACGTGAGGTGACAGACATGTGCGGGCTTCACGCCTTTGTTATCGCTACAGGATCGCAAGGCGCCGCATCCTTGGTCTGGGCATCGCGATGCCAATCTCTTCAGCCAACGGGGACGAACCACACGTGTCCGCGAAACGCGTGGAGCGCGAGATGAGCGACTGCGACAAGCCAAACTTCTTTGATGCGCTGGCAGTCGGTCGGGCATTGGATCTTACCCTGCCCGACAGTCGCGCCGTCCGGGATGCCTACGAGGCTGCGCAGACCGAGTCGCCGCCTTGGCTCCTCAATCATGTGGTACGTTCCTGGCTCTATGGCGCGAAGCTCACCCAGAAACGTGCGCTCACCCCGGACGCGGAACTGGTTGCCGTCGCGGTGCTTTTGCATGATCTCGGCCTTGCGCGTGGCGGCGCTCCAGACCGTCGCTTCGAGGTTGTCGGAGCGGACGCTGGCCGCGCCTTCGCCCTCTCCCACGAGATGGGAGAGCGGCGCGCGGACACAATATGGGACGCGATCGCCTTACACACCACCGGATCGATTGCCCGACACAAGGGGATCGACGTCGCATGCTGCCTGACTGGTATCGGGTGTGATTATGGCGGCGCCGGGTATGATGAATTGAGCGACGACAACAAGGACGCGATCTTGTCAGTCTATCCTCGCCTTGGCATGAAGAACCATCTGACGACTTGCCTTTGTGACATTGCGAGAAACCATGCAAATACGACGAGGGACAATTTCATCGCCGACTTCGCTTTGAAATATGTTCCAGGATATACGCGCGGCCGTTTGTCGGTCGACTTCCTGCGTGAATCGCCTTTTGCCGAGTAGCCGGTACAACTGTGGCACGATGTCCATGCCCGGCAGCCCGAAGAAGTGCATTTGCGGCCAAGGTAGAAGAATTCGCGTCCTGACGAGCGGTTGTACACACTGCCGGCCAAGAGATGTCTGCTTCGGGTCACAATTTCCGGTTCCGCCAGGACATGGCGCGCCGAACGCGTCGCCGCCTCGCCAAGCGACGCAAGCCCCGCGCGCTATCGATCACGAACCCCCGCCTTGTATACTGAGTGACCGATTCTCAGGGACCGACGGGGTTCGAGGCCAAAAGGCGGCGTCGAAATGAGTCATAAAATATAGTGAAATCAAACGGTTAAAATGTTGGTGGGCCCGGAGGGGGTAATAAGATCGTTGATTTCATTGGCTTTTTCGTGGGCCAAAATCAGAAGTCTTCCCGTATCGTTCCGTATGGTTCCGCGACGCTTTCATCGTCAAAACTTGGCTAGATATGCGCCACATTGATGCGCGCCTGCCTTGGGTAACTTCGAAGGCTGGGACAATCCACTTTGGTCTGCTGCGTTTGGTCCAGTATAGCTGCAGAAACCGTACTTTTGGACGTTAGTTCTCCTAGCGCCACAAGAATGCGTGTGAAGGCCTGAACAGCAACGCCTGCCTCGACTCAATTACCCTAGAGTTTGACTGGCAAGCGCATAGGTCACCGGTGTGGTTGCACCGCCGACGGCAAAATCGTTGAGGGGCTTGCCCATCGACATGGTGAGCACCGTGTCGAAAACCGGCATTCCGCTGTGCGACAGAAAGGCGGCGAACTCGCCATTGTCCAAGTGAGTGTCGATGCGCAGGAAAGACCCCGAATGGTCGGCCACGTGCGGCCGCACGATCGCCACGGCGTCGGCGTCGCTTTCCGCCACGACCGGCCCCACGACATGGCCCCGCCCGAAGGGCCGACAGAGCGCGAACGCGTTCAGCTTGTCATCCTTGAAAAGACCATATCCGGCCGAGTGCGCGAAAAGCCTTTCGATGAGCGCCGCCCGCCTCACGCCAAATCCTGCCGCGTCGAGCGCGATTGCTGCGGGAATATCCCTTGCGTCCAAAGTCCGGACATCGCCTCGAATATCGGCCGGCCTGGCCATCGTCGGCATCCGGGCGATACCCTGGCATTGATAAACGGTCTTCTCGGGCTGGAAGTCGAGCGAGAGATAGAGCCGCCTTGCCGCGCGCGTTGCATTAAGGCGCAAGTCGCGGCCGACGACCTTGTCGAAGACCCGCTTCATCAGCCATTGCCCCGCTCCCAGCGTCTGGAGTCGCGGCGATGTGATGACCATCCCCACGGTGGCGAAATCGGCACCATGCGCGAACCACATAGCGGAACCCAGGACCCGGCCGATATCGTCGAGCGCTACGAACCCCTCTCCCGATTCACGCAGGAATTGCCAATCCTCGGCGCGATGCGGCCATCCCACGGAGAGCGAGAGTGCGTGCAACCGGTCCAGCTCAACGCCTTCGATGTCGCCGATACGCATCGAGAAGGTGTCGATTTTCAAGTTTCCGGGCGGCTTCAAGTCCATGCCTCTGAAATATCCCCGCAAATTGACCGGCGACACGCCGCAGCCGCCCTTTGTCCACCAACGCTAAACAAACAGGCCCGTACGATTTGCTCGAAAGCCCCCTGCCAACGCAAGATTCAACTGAAACATTTCCGCTTTCGGCACGCAATCGCGGGAGAACGCAGACATTCTCCGCGGAAATGTAGCAGCACACAATCGTCGGCATCGATCCCGGCGATCCCGATATGCCTTGAGGGCTGGAATGGACGTCTTCGACATCCTCGACCGTCTCGTCGCCTTCCCATCGGTGGCCGGCAAGCCGAATGGTGATATCACTGGCTGGATCGAGGCCTATCTCGCGGGGTACTGCGCGCAGGTCACGGTGCTGCCGGGGCCGGAAGGCGACCGTTCCAATCTTTTCGCGACGATCGGCCCTGCCGATGTCCCGGGCTACATCCTGTCCGGCCACATGGACGTCGTCCCCGCCGGCGAACCGCAGTGGAGCTCGGCCCCTTTTGCGCTGCGCCGGGAGGGCGAGCGGCTCTATGGACGCGGCACCACGGACATGAAGGGGTTTCTGGCCGCGGTGCTCGCGGCCGTGCCCACGCTGGCGAAGCTGCGTCTTGCCAGGCCAATCCACTTCGCCTTCTCCTATGACGAGGAAGTAGGATGCCGCGGCGTGCCGCATCTGATCGCCCGCCTCCCCGACCTTTGCGCAAAACCGCTCGGCGTAATCGTCGGCGAGCCGAGCGGCCTGCGCGCCGTGCGCGGCCACAAGGGCAAGGCGGCCGCCCGCGTGACGATCCAGGGCCGCTCCGGCCATTCCTCGCGACCCGACCTCGGCCTCAACGCCGTCCACGCCATGGCCAGAACGCTGGCTGCGGTCGTCAGCGAAGCCGAGCGGCTGACGCATGGCCCGTTCGACCCAGCCTTCGAGCCGCCCTATTCCTCGCTGCAGGCTGGCGTGATCAAGGGCGGACAGTCGGTCAACATCATTCCCGACAGCTGCACGCTGGAGCTGGAGGCGCGCGCCATTCCGGGCGTCGACCCGGCCAGCCTGCTTGCACCGGTAAGGGCGAAGGCAGAGGCCTGTGAGGCCGACGGCTTTCGGGTCGAATGGATGCCGCTCAGCGCCTATCCGGCGCTGTCGCTGGCACAGGACGCGCCGGTGGCGGCGCTGCTACAAGAGCTGACCGGCGAAACGCCGATCGCCGCCGTCAGCTACGGTACCGAGGCGGGGCTCTATCAGGCCGCCGGCTTCGACGCGATCATCTGCGGCCCCGGCGACATCGGCCGCGCCCACAAGCCGGATGAGTACATTCTCACCGACGAACTCATCGCCTGCCAGCGACTGACCGAGGCGCTGGGCGCCCGCTGCGCGGCTTAAGGGGAACCGGAATGACATTCCTGTTCAATTCCGATGCGCGGCGCGGGGCGATCTTCGGCGAAGCCTTCGCTAGAGAACTGCCGGACGTCCCCTTCACGATGGATGCCGCAACGGTCGATCCGGACGCGGTGCGTTATCTCATTTCCTGGACTGCACCAGAAGACCTCGCGCGCTACCGGAACCTGGAAATCCTGTTTTCCCTGGGCGCGGGCGTGGACCAGTTTCGTTTCGATGCGGTGCCCACGAAGGTGAAGATCGTGCGGACGATCGAGGAGGGCATCATGCGCATGATGCAGGAATATGTGACGCTTGCGGTGCTCGCCCTGCATCGCAACCTGCCTGCCTATCTGGCGCAGCAGCGCGCCGGCGAATGGCGCGACATCTCACAGCTGCAGGCCGGGTCGCGCCGGATCGGCGTGCTCGGCCTCGGGCAACTCGGCCAGGCCGTCCTCGATCGCCTGAAGCCCTTCGGCTTTCCGCTCGCCGGCTGGAGCCGCTCGCCGCGGCAGATCGAAGGCGTGACCTGTCATCATGGCGAACCTGGACTGGAGGAGATGCTCGTGGCCAGCGACATACTGGTCTGCCTGCTGCCACTGACGGAGGAAACGCGCGGTTTCCTCGATGCCGCCCTGTTCGCGAAGCTTCCCCAGGGCGCAGCGCTCGTTCACACGGGCCGGGGGCCGCAGCTCGACCACGAGGCGCTTGTCGCCGCGCTCGACCGCGGCCACCTTTCGGCGGCGATGATCGACGTGACGGATCCCGAACCGCTGCCTGCGGGCCATCCGTTCTGGCCGCATCCGAAGATCATCCTTACTCCGCATGTCGCCAGCGTCACCCAGCCCGCGACCGCTGCGCGCGCCGTCATCGAAAACATCCGACGCCACCGCGCCGGGCTCGACCCCATCGGGCTCGTCGACCGGTCGCGCGGTTATTGAAATCCAACCTGAAAGGCCATCCCTTGTCCCTGCTCAAGACCGTCGATACCAGCCCTGCCTTCCCGCCGCGTGAATCCCGGGCGCTGCCCGAACGGCTGATTGCCGGCAACCCCGCTTTCAAGACCTGGGCGCAGGACGCGGCCAAGGGCGATCTCGTCCATACCGGCGTCTGGGAAGCGACGCCCGGCGAGACGCGCTCGATCAAGGGGGAGACTTTCGAGTTCTGCCATATCCTCACCGGCGTGATTGAAATCACGCCCGATGACGGCGAGGCGGTGACCTACCGCGCCGGCGACAGCTTCGTGATGAAGCCTGGCTTCACCGGTGTCTGGAGGACCATTGAAACGGTGCGTAAGATCTACGTCACGGTAGGGTAACGCCCGAGCGAGGTGCTGGCCCCGCAACAGATTTTGCCGTCCCTCATCGCCAGCACGCAACAATCATCCGCGACTGATCGTCGAACGGTGCATGCTGCGCTCCTGCTCGCGCTAGGCTCCCACAGAATGCTGCAAGGTGGTCGCCTATGACGTTGAGCTTCGATCCGGATACCGTCTCCCTTCCCGTCGGCCATTTCATTGACGGAGAGCTGGTCGCGGCCGAGGGTGCGATCGAGATGCGCCGACCCTCGGATGGCAAGGCATACGCCGCCAGCCCCGTCGCCGACCTCGATATGGTCGACCGTGCGGTGGAGAGCGCCAAGGCGGCGTTGAAGGCCAGCAACTGGGGCGGCGTCCGTCCACGCGAGCGCACCAGGACACTCCAGGCCTGGGCCGACCTGATCGAGGCGGAAGCCGAAACGCTGGCAAAAATCGAGGCGCTGTGCTCGACGCGGCCCGTCGGCCAGCTCGTCGCTGGCGACATTGCCATAACCGCCGAGCAGATCCGCTTCTTTGCCGAATTCGCCGACAAGGAAGGCAGCGAACTGGTGCCGACCGATGACGCCAGTCTCGGCATGATCATGAGCGAGCCCTATGGCGTGGTCGGCGCGATCACGCCCTGGAATTTTCCCATCTCTATGGCCGGATGGAAGCTCGGTCCGGCGCTGGCCGCGGGCAATGCGGTGGTGCTGAAGCCGTCGGAAATGACACCCTTCTCGGCCGTCTATATGGCAGAGCTCGCCGTCAGGGCTGGCCTGCCGGCCGGGCTTATCAACGTGGTGCTCGGCGACGGTCCGACGACCGGTACGGCGCTGACCGGTCATCCCGAGATCGCCAAGGTCAGCTTCACCGGCTCGACCCGCGCCGGCTCGGCCATCATGGAGAACGTCGCCCGCACCGGCGTCAAACCGATCACGCTGGAACTCGGCGGCAAAAGCCCCCAGATCGTCTTTGCCGATGCCGACCTGGACAAGGCGGCGACAGCCATCGCCGGCAGCGTCACCTTCAACGCCGGCCAGGCCTGCGTCGCCGGCACGCGCCTGATCGTCGAGAGGAACGTAGCCGACAGGCTGACGGCCGCCATCCTGGAGAAGATGAAGGCGGTGCGGCCCGGCCCGACCTGGGATGAGGCAACCCACTATTCGCCGATCATCTCGGAACGGCAGCGGGCGCGCGTCGATAGCATCGTGCGGACCGCGATCCAGGCCGGCGGCGAATGCCTGACCGGCGGCGCCGCCATGGACAGCCCCGGCTATTTCTACGAGCCGACACTGATCGCCAATGTCGACCAGGCCAACCCGGCGATCGTCGAGGAAATCTTCGGCCCGGTCCTGACCATCCAGACCTTCGAGACCGAGGAAGAGGCGCTGGCGCTGTCCTGCCATCCGACCTACGGGCTGGCTTCCGGCCTGTTCACCTCCGATCTGTCCCGTGCCATCCGCCTGGCACGCAGGCTCGAAGCGGGCACCGTCTGGGTCAACCGCTACAGCCGCTCGCGCGACCATATCCTGCCGACCGGTGGCTACAAGCGCTCCGGCATCGGCAAGGATCTCGGCCGTGACGCCTATCTCGCCAACCGCAGGACCAAGAGCGTCCTGATCAGCCTCTAGAGAGATGCCGATGAAGTCCTACTCGATCGCTTTGATCCCCGGTGACGGCATCGGCCGCGATGTGACCGCCGCCGCCTGGACGGTGCTGGAAACCACGGCCAAGACCTTCGGCTTTGCCCTGACGGGCACCGAGCTCCCCTGGTCCTGCCGCTTCTTCAAGGAGACCGGCCGCATGATGCCGGAAGACGGCATCGACACCTTGCGCGGCTTCGACGCCATTCTTTTCGGCGCCGTCGGCTGGCCGGCGGAAGTGCCGGATTCGGTCTCGCTGCACGGCCTGCTGCTGCCGATCCGCAAGGCGTTCGTGCAATATGCCAACATAAGACCGCACCGCCTGCTGCCGGGGGTCACCGGCCCGTTGCGTGCGGAAAACTTCGACATCCTCTGCATCCGCGAGAACACCGAAGGCGAATATTCGGGCGCCGGCGGGCGCGTGCATCAAGGCACACTGGACGAGGTCGCAGTGGAGACCTCGATCTTCACCCGTGCCGGCGTCGAGCGCATCCTGCGCTTCGGCTTCGAGCAGGCGCGGTCGCGTCGACGCAAGCTGGCCTCGGTCACCAAGTCAAACGCGCAGAAATATTCGATGGTGTTCTGGGACGACATCACGCGAAAGCTGGCCGCGGAGTATCCGGACGTCGAAGTGACGAGCTATCATGTTGATGCGCTCGCCGCGCGCATGATCATGGCACCGGAGAGCCTCGACGTGGTCGTCGCCTCCAACCTGTTCGGCGACATACTGACCGACATCGGCGCGGCGATCCAGGGTGGGCTCGGCTACGCTGCCTCCGCCAATATCAATCCCGACCGCTCGGCGCCGTCCATGTTCGAGCCTGTGCACGGCTCCGCGCCCGACATCGCCCATCTCGGCATCGCCAATCCGATCGCCACCATATGGTCCGGCGCCATGATGCTCGACCATCTCGGCGAAGCGGCCGCCGCCGGCCGGGTCATGCAAGCGGTCGAAGCGACAACCGCGCGCGGCATTGGAACCACTCCGGGCAAAGACAGAACGGAGGCCATCACGGCCGCCGTCGTCGCAGCCCTCTCCTGATTGCAAGGTCGTTTTCGATGAAAAACCTGAAAGACAAAAACCTCTTCCGCGAAGCCGGCCTGATCGGCGGCAAATGGGTCGCGGCCGCTTCCGGAAAGACGGTCGATGTCGTCGATCCGGCGACCCAGACGACGATCGGCACGGTGCCCGATATGGCCGGTCCGGAGACCCAGGCCGCCATCGAGGCAGCGGCGTCCGCTTATGCTGGCTGGAAGAAGAAGACCAACGCCGAGCGCGCTGGCCTGCTGGAGGCCTGGCATGGTCTGATGCTCGCGCATCTGGACGATCTCGCCCTGATCCTGACGACCGAACAGGGCAAGCCGCTGGACGAGGCCAAAGGCGAAATCCGCTACGGCGCGTCCTTCGTCAAATGGTTCGCCGAGGAAGCGCGCCGGATCAATGGCCACACAATCCCCTCGCCGACGCCGGACCGGCGCATCATCGTGCTGAAGGAGCCGGTCGGGGTGTGCGGCATCATCACGCCGTGGAATTTCCCCAACGCGATGATCACCCGCAAGGTCGCGCCGGCGCTGGCCGCCGGCTGCACGGTGGTGATCAAGCCATCCGAATTCACGCCCTATTCGGCGCTGGCACTCGGCGTGCTTGCCGAACGGGCAGGCATCCCCGCCGGCGTCATCAACATCGTCACCGGCATGCCGGCCGAAATCGGCAACGAGATCATGGCGAACGAGACCGTTCGCAAGATCTCCTTCACCGGCTCGACGCGGGTCGGTTCGCTGCTGATGCGCGGCGCGGCCGACAGCGTGAAGCGGCTCAGCCTCGAACTCGGCGGCAACGCGCCCCTCATCGTCTTCGACGACGCCGATCTCGATCTCGCCGTCGAGGGCGCGCTTGTCTCGAAGTTCCGCAATGGGGGCCAGACCTGCGTCTGCGCCAACCGAATTCTTGTCCAGGCTGGGGTCTATGACGCATTCGCTGCGAAGCTCACTGCTCGAGTCAACGCCATGACGGTGGGGCCAGGCACCCAGCCCGGCGTCGCCATCGGGCCGATGATCAACATGGCGGCGGTCGAAAAGATCAACCGCCACGTCGAGGACGCGCTCGCCAAGGGTGCTTCGATCATCACAACGAGGCCGGCATTGCCCGACGGTCCTCAGTATGTGGCGCCGCTGGTGCTGACCGGCGCCACAAAGGACATGCAGCTCGCCGCCGAGGAAACCTTCGGCCCGGTCGCGCCGCTTTTCCGGTTCGAGACGGAAGAGGAGGCGATCACGCTCGCCAACTGTACGCCCTACGGGCTTGCTTCCTACTTCTACACCGAGAACCTGAAACGCGCCTGGCGCGTCGGCGAGGCGCTGGAGTTCGGCATGGTGGGGCTCAACACCGGCTCGGTCTCGATGGAAGTGGCCCCCTTCGGCGGCGTCAAGCAGTCCGGCCTCGGCCGTGAGGGCGCGCAGGCCGGCATCGAGGAATATCTCGAGATGAAGAGCTTCCACATGGGCGGGCTTAGCTGAGGCAATTTGGCTGAAGCCCGAGCCGGCTGGATCGACGATCACTGAATCCGGTCGAGCGCCTTGTAGTAGAGGCCGACCATCGGCAGGAACCAGGGCTTGCCGGAATAGCCGGGAATGGAAGGCCACTCGAGTCCCTTCATCGGATTGCGGTCTTCGCGGCCGAGCATCGCGTCGGCCAGGATCATGCCGAGATGCGTGGAAAGCTGCGCGCCGTGGCCGGAATAGCCCATCGCGTACCAGACACCGTCTTGGTAGCCGGCCCGCGGAAAACGGTCCTTGGTCATGTCGACCAGCCCACCCCAGCAATAGTCGATCTCGACCTTGGCGAGCTGCGGGAAGATCGCAGCGAGGCCGGCCTGCAATATCTGTCCGCTCCTGGCATCGGAGCGCTGGTCCGATGTCGCCGAGAAGCGTGCGCGACCGCCGAAGATCAGCCGGTTGTCCGGTGAAAGCCGGAAGTAGTTGCCGATGTTCATCGAGGTCACGCATGTCCGGTTGCCGGGCATGGTCGCGGCGATCTCGGCGTCACCCAATGGCCGCGTGGCGATGATGAAGCTGCCGACGGAGATGATCCTGCGGCGAAAATAGCCGAAATTCGGCGTGGTATAGGCGCCGGTCGCCACCAGCACATTGTCGGCGCTGATCCGGCCACGGGAGGTCGTCAGCTCATGCCTGCTGCCGACCTGCTTGCGGTCGGTGACCGCCGCGTTCTCGTGGATGATGGCGCCGTGGCGGGCGGCGGCCGTGGCCAAGCCTGCCACATAGCGGCCCATATGCATCATGGCGCTCTTCTTCGACAGCATCGCGCCATGGAAGGGCGAGCCGATCTCGGATTTGAGGTCGGCCGCCGACAGCAGTGCCGTATCCGGATCCACTTCCGCATGGAGGGCTTCGAAGTTGCGGGCGATCGCTTCGAAATGCTGCGGCTTGGAGGCGAGCTTCAGCTTGCCGGCGCGGCGGAAATTGCAGTCGATGCCCTCTTCGGCAACCAGCGCCTCTATGGTGTCGACGGAGTCGTCGAGCGCGCGGTAGAGCGCGATCGCGCGTTCCTTGCCGAGCTCCGCCTTGGCAGAGAGGTAGCTGTGGGCGAGGCCGTTGTTCAGGTGCCCGCCATTGCGACCGGATGCGCCCCAGCCCACCCACTCCGCCTCCAGCACCGCCACCTTCGCGCCGGCCTTCGCCAGTTGGCGCGCCGCGGCGAGACCAGTGAAGCCGCCACCGACGATGACGGCGTTATAGTGCCCCTCGACCGGGCCTGGCGCCCCGCCGGTAAAAACAGGGGCAGTGTCGTGCCAGTAGGAGACCAGTTTCATCGACGATCCGCCTGTTTCAAAGCCCGACCACGCCCGGGAGACCGGAAATGTCCGGTATCTCGACATAGCCATAGTACGGGTTGGCCGGTTCGTGGCCGCGATTGACCCAGACCTTGTTCTTGATGCCGAGATCGTGTGCCGACATCAGGTCGTAGCGGAAGGAGGACGAGCAGTGAAGAATATCTTCCGGGCCGCAACCCAGCATGTCGAGCATGTATTCGAACCCCTTGAACCGGGGCTTGTAGGCCTGCGCCTGCTCGGCCGTATAAACGGCATGGAACGGCGCGCCGAGCTTCTCGACATTGGACATGATCTGCGCGTTCATGGCGTTGGACAGGATGACCAGCGGAATTTCCTTGGCCACCTTCGCCAGGCCGGCCGGAACATCTGCATGGGGGCCCCAGGTCGGGACACGTTCATAAACCAACCTGGCGTCGTCAGGGCTGAAGGCAACACCATTGCGCTTGCAGGCCCGTTCGAGCGCGTTGTGGACAACGTCGGCATAAGGCTTCCAGTCACCCATGATCTCGTCGAGCCGATAGGCGGCGAAGTTCTTGATGAACTCCTTCATACGCGGTTCGTCGAGCCGGCTGCCGTAAAGGTCTCGCGCCACTTCCGCCATCTGGAAATTGGTCAACGTGCCATAGCAGTCGAAGGTGATGTATTTGGGCCTGAAAGAAGCCATGTCCGTCGATCTCCAGTGGAACCACATTCGCGTTGGGATGTATTTCATCATAGGACGGGTGACGGCGACCCACCTGACCGAAATCGCCCTCCCGAAAGCAGAAAGTTCCGTATCCACCATCCGGTTTGGCACGCTGTAGCATCTGGTGTGTCGAACGCGACGCCGCGCGTGACGTGACGCGCGTCCGCCGTGGCGGGCGCCAGCACAAGATGCGGCGTACCCCTCGCGCTACGGCGAAAGATACCGCCGAAGCCGAAGCCTTCAGACGATTTGCGACGCGCCAATGGTCGAGACTTGAGGGCAGACGGAAGGATGCCTCATGCACCAGGGCGAGATCGAGATTCAGGACTTCGGGCCGGACCATATCGAGGGAGCAGTGGCGCTTTCTCGCCAGGAGAATTGGCCGCATCGCCGGCAGGACTGGCAGATGGYGCTGCGGCTCTCCAGGGGCGTGGTCGCGCTCGACGACCAGGGTCGTGTCACCGGAACCATCCTGGTGACGCCCTACGGCACGGATTGCGCCATGATCAACATGGTGATCGTCGACAGGAACGTGCGTGGCAAGGGGCTCGGGCGCCGGCTCATGGATCAGGCCCTCGCCCTTGCCGGCGACCGTCCGCTGCGGCTCGTCGCGACGACTGACGGCATGCCTCTCTATGAGAAGCTCGGCTTTGTATCCTCCGGCACGATCCGGCAGCATCAAGGTACGGTTGCAGCGCTCGGCGCACCCGATGGCGTGGAAGCAGCAGGCGCCGGCGATCTGCCTGACATCAAGACGCTGGACCGCGACGCCTATGGCGCCGACCGGGAAGCCCTGATCGATGCGCTGGCCGAACGCGGCCAATTCGCCGTTATCCGCCGCAACGGCACCATCGAGGCCTATGCCGCGATCCGCCCGTTTGGACGCGGCGAGGTGATCGGACCGGTCATCGCGGGAAGCGCCGACTCCGCCAAAGACCTGATCGCCTTCTTCGCCGCGCCGCGCCGCGGTGCTTTCCTGCGCGTGGACACCGACAGCAGGACTGGCCTTGCCGGTTGGCTCGAGGAAATCGGCCTTGCCCATGTCGGCGGCGGCGTGGCCATGGACCGTCCACCCAAGAACGGCGCGGAACAGGCCAGGCCAAAAGTTTACGCCCTCGCCAACCAGGCGCTCGGCTAGGAGGACAACAATGCTCGCCAATTCCCTGATCGAACTCGACCGCGCCCATCTCATCCATCCGGTCTCATCATATCGCGGCCATGAGGCGCTCGGCGTGCGCGTCTTGAAATCGGCGAAGGGCGCGACCGTGACCGATGCGTCCGGCAAGCAACTCGTTGACGGTTTTGCGGGGCTGTGGTGCGTCAATGCCGGCTACGGCCATGACAGCATCGTCGAGGCGGCGGCCCGGCAGATGCGCGAGCTTCCCTACGCCACCGCCTATTTCGACCTCGGCTCGGAGCCGGCCATCCGCCTCGCCTCGGAATTGGCTGAGCGCGCGCCCGGGGATCTCAATCACGTCTATTTCACGCTCGGCGGGTCGGACGCGGTCGACAGCACGATCCGTTTCGTCCGCTACTACTGGAATGCCAGGGGCGAGCCGAAGCGCGACCAGTTCATTTCCATCGAGCTGGGTTATCACGGGTCATCGGTGGTCGGCGCTGGCCTGACCGCATTGCCCGCCTTTCACGCCGGTTTCGGCATTCCTTTCGAATGGCAGCACAAGATCCCCTCCCCCTATCCCTATCGCAACCCGGTGGGCGAGGACGCGAACGCGATCATCGCCGCATCGCTCGCGGCGCTGAAGGCCAAGATCGAGGAGATTGGACCGGAGCGGGTCGCGGCCTTCTATGCCGAGCCGATCCAGGGCTCGGGCGGCGTCATTGTCCCGCCGAAGGGCTGGATCAAGGCGATACGCGAACTCTGCCGGAAGTACGGCATCCTGTTCATCGCCGACGAGGTGATCACCGGCTTCGGTCGCACGGGACCTCTGTTCGCCTGCACGGAGGAGGACATCGTTCCCGACTTCATGACGACCGCGAAGGGGCTGACCTCGGGCTATGTTCCTATGGGCGCCGTATTCATGTCTGATCATGTCTACAACGTCATCGCCGATGGCGCTGGCGCTTCGGCGGTCGGCCACGGCTACACCTATTCCGCCCATCCCGTCAGCGCCGCCGTCGCGCTCGAGGTGTTGAAGCTCTATGAAGGCGGCCTGCTGGAGAATGGCATCAAGGCCGGCGCTCGCCTGATGGCGGGATTGGAAGGCCTCAGCGATCACCCGCTCGTCGGCGATGTTCGCGGTCGCGGGATGCTTGCCGCGATTGAACTGGTGGTCGACAAAAAGAAGAAGACACCGCTTCCCGCATCGGCCATGCCGGCGCGGCGCGTCTTCGACAGGGCGTGGGACAATGGCCTGATCATTCGAGCCTTTGCCAACGGGGTTATCGGCTACGCTCCTCCGCTCTGCTGCACCGACGACGACATCGACGCGATCATCGAGCGCACGCGCCGGACGCTCGACCAGACGCTGGACGATGCCGACGTCCGCCAGGCCCTGGCATGACGGGCGGCAAATACCACGTGTTTCGAAATAGCGCCGGGGCAGACGATTTCGCAATTTTGTGCCGCAGCCCAGCGCCTTTTCGGCGAATCCAGCGCGGGGGAAGTGCCAGACTGCTCATAAGACAAGGCCAGAAGCCCCGAACTTCCGGGTTTTTGAAAAGGCCGATGCCCCGGACAGCACGGAATTTTGTTCTGTTCAGCACCATGCAATTCGGCCGCGCGCAGAGGAGAGCCAGTCTTGGCCAGGGGCTTTAGCGAATTCAAATACATGACCTTCGACGTCGTCGGCACGCTGATTGACTTCGAAGGTGGCATCACGACCTGCTTGGCCGGGATTGCCGCCGACGCTGGCGTTTCCGTCGATGGCGAAGCCGCGCTGGCCCTGTATCGGCAGGCCCGCTACATGCCCGATGCGGGCCTGTTCCCCGACGATCTCGTACGTGTCTACATGGTCATCGCGCCGCAACTCGGCCTGCCGGTCGAGGAGAAATATGGCGTGCGCCTACGCGACTCCGCCAGCGCCTGGCAAGGTTTCCCCGACAGCGCTGCGGCATTGGCCGAGCTTGCGAAATCGCACAAGCTGATTGCCATGACTAATGCCCGGCGTTGGGCGCTTGACCATTTCGAGAAGCGGCTCGGATCGCCCTTCTTCGCCACCTTCACCGCCGACGATACCGGAACGGAGAAACCGGATCCGGCGTTCTTCCAGAAGATCTTCGATTTCGTCGCCTCCCGGGGTGACAGCAAGGACGACATCCTGCACGTCGCGCAGAGCCAGTATCACGATATCGGCATATCCCGGGCGCTTGGCTTGACCAATTGCTGGATCGAACGCCGGCACGCCCAGAAGGGCTATGGCGGCACGATTGAGCCGGAGCGCTTCACCGCGCCGGACTACCACTTCACCTCAATGGCCGCATTGGCGGCGGCCGTGCGGGAAAGCCTGAAGGAACGAATCTGAGCCCAAGCCCGGAAAGCCGCGACAAGACGAGCATCCCGACCAAACAACCAGAAAGGGGAATACCATGACCGACAAGATCACGAACTGGACCAGCGCAGACGATGCCATGGTCGAAAACGCCATCCGCCGGGGCGCGAGCCGCCGCGAACTTCTCAAGATGCTGTTGGCCGGCGGCGCCGCGATTGCCGCGGGCAGCCTGGTGCTCGGCCGCGCCACCAATGCCGTCGCCGCCGAGCCGGTTTCCGGCGGAACTTTCAAGGCCGCCGGCTGGTCGTCATCGACCGCCGACACGCTCGATCCGGCAAAGGCGTCGCTCTCCACCGACTATGTCCGCTGCTGCTCGCTCTACAACCGCCTGACTTTCCTCGACAAGGGTGGCGTCACGCAGATGGAGCTCGCCGAGAGCTTCGACAGCAAGGACGCCAAGACCTGGACCGTGAAGCTGCGCAAGGGCGTCACGTTCCACGACGGCAAGGACCTCACGGCCGACGACGTCGTCTTCTCGCTGAAGCGTCATCTTGATCCGGCGGTCGGCTCCAAGGTTGCCAAGATCGCCGCACAGATGACCGGCTTCAAGGCGGTCGACAAGTCGACCGTGGAAATCACGCTCGCCGACCCGAATGCCGACCTGCCGACCATCCTGGCGCTGCACCATTTCATGATCGTCCAGGACGGCACCACGGACTTCTCCAAGGGCAAAGGCACCGGCGCCTTTGTGCTGCAAACTTTCGAACCGGGCGTGCGTTCGGTGGTCACCAAGAACAAGAACTACTGGAAGTCGGGCAAGCCCTATCTCGACTCCTTCGAGTTCATCGCCATCAGCGACGACAGCGCCCGCGTCAACGCCCTGCTTTCCGGCGACATCAATTTTGCGGCCTCGATCAATCCGCGTGCGATGAAGCTCATCGGCGGCCAGCAGGGCTTCGAATTGTCGAAGACGACTTCGGGCAACTACACCGACCTCAACATCCGGCTCGACATGGATCCGGGCAGCAAGGCCGACTTCGTGGCGGGCATGAAGTATCTCGTCAACCGCGAGCAGATCGTCAAATCGGCATTGCGCGGCCTCGGCGAAATCGGCAACGACCAGCCTGTCTCGCCGGCGAATATCTTCCACAATCCCGACGTCAAGCCGAAGGCTTTCGACCCGGACAAGGCGAAGTTCCACTTCCAGAAGGCCGGCCTGCTCGGCCAGTCCATCCCGGTGATCGCCTCCGACGCCGCCACCTCGTCGATCGACATGGCGGTGATCATCCAGGCCGCCGGCGCGGATATCGGCATGAAGCTCGACGTCCAGCGTGTCCCGGCCGACGGCTACTGGGACAATTACTGGCTCAAGGCGCCAATCCATTTCGGCAACATCAATCCGCGCCCGACGCCGGACATCCTGTTCTCGCTCCTCTACGCTTCCAACGCGCCGTGGAACGAAAGCCAGTACAAGTCCGAGAAGTTCGACAAGATGCTCATCGAGGCGCGCGGCTCGCTCGACCAGGCCAAGCGCAAGGAGATCTACGGCCAGATGCAGGCTATGGTCTCCGAGGACGCCGGCACCATCATCCCGGCCTACATTTCCAACGTCGACGCCCTCTCCAGCAAGGTGAAGGGTTTGGAAGCGAACCCGCTCGGTGGCATGATGGGCTATGCAATGGCGGAATATCTCTGGCTCGAAGCCTGAGAGAAGCCAGCCGGGGGCCGGTCAGCCAGCCCCCGGCACTTCATTGCGCAAGATTGCTTGGCCGAACAACCGCAGGGAGCGCTTCCATGACGTCTGGGGTTCTCAACCTCGTGCTGAAGCGGCTGGGGATCGCGGCCGTCACGCTTTTGATCGTGCTGTTCGCTGTCTTCTTCGCCACCAGCATGCTGCCAGGAGACACCGCATCGATCCTGCTTGGCCAGGCGGCGACTCCGGAAGCGGTCGCCGGCCTGCGCGAGGCCATGCATCTCAACGATCCGGCGATCCTGCGCTTTCTGCTCTGGCTTGTGGGACTGCTCCACGGCGACCTCGGCACCTCCTATGCCAATGAGATGCCGGTCGCGACGCTGATCGGCGGACGCCTGGTCAACACCATGAAACTCGCGGGCATCACTACGCTGCTCTCGGTGCCATTGGCGCTGACGCTCGGCATCACCGCCGCCATGCTACGAGGGTCCGTCTATGACCGCACCGTCACCATCCTGTCGATCGGCATCATCTCCGTACCGGAATTCATGGTCGCGACACTCGCGGTCCTGCTCTTCGCCGTTTATCTCAAATGGCTGCCGGCGCTGTCCTCGGTCAACGAAGCGCATTCGCTGACTGACCTCGTGCGCATCTATGCAATGCCGGTGATCACGCTCACCTTCGTCATCTCCGCCCAGATGATCCGCATGACGCGCGCCGCGGTGATCGAAACGCTTTCCACGCCTTACGTGGAGATGGCGCTTCTGAAAGGCGCCTCGCGCGGCCGCATGGTGCTGAGGCACGCGCTTCCCAACGCTCTCGGCCCGATAGTGAACGCGGTCGCGCTCTCGCTGTCCTATCTGGTCGGCGGCGTCATCATCGTCGAGACGATCTTCAACTATCCCGGCATCGCCAAGCTGATGGTCGATGCCGTCGCCACCCGCGACCTGCCGCTTATCCAGAGCTGCGCGATGATCTTCTGCCTTGGCTATCTCTTCCTCATCACCGCAGCCGACATCGTCGCCATCATGTCCAACCCGAGGCTCAGATGACGATAGCGCGCGCGACAACCTCCCGACGGTCCTTCCTGGGTCACAGCTACAGCCTGGTCGGCGTCTTGGCCGCACTGGTCATCCTGGCCTGGACGCTCATCGCGATCCTGGCGCCCTACGCCATTCCCCATTCGATCGGCGACATTGTCGACGACGACTATTTCGGCCCGATGCGCCAGGGACTGTGGCTCGGCTCGGACTATCTTGGGCGCGATATGCTCTCGCGGGTTCTGATGGGCGCCCGCTACACGGTCGGCATATCGCTCGCCGCCGTCTCCATCGCCTGTTTTTCAGGTGTCGTTCTGGGGATGATCGCGGCCGTCACCGGTGGCTGGCTCGACACCTGCCTCAGCCGCTTCCTGGACGCCATGAACTCCATTCCCAGCAAGCTGTTCGGCCTTGTTGTCGTCGCCGCGGTCGGCTCGTCGATCCCGGTGCTGATCCTGACACTCGCCGTCATCTATATCCCCGGCGCTTACCGCTTCGCGCGCGCGCTCGCCGTCAACATCAACACCATGGACTTCATCACCGTCGCCCGCGTCCGTGGCGAGAGCACCGTCTACCTCATCGGCTCCGAGATCCTGCCCAACATCATCCGCCCGGTGCTTGCCGACTTCGGCCTGCGCTTCGTCTTCATCGTGCTGTTGCTTTCTGGCCTGTCCTTCCTGGGGCTCGGCCTCCAGCCTCCGCTCGCCGACTGGGGCGCGCTGGTGCGCGAGAACATCGGCGCCCTGCCCTTCGCGGCCCCCGCCGTCATCGTGCCGTCGCTGGCAATCGCCAGCCTCACCATCAGCGTCAACCTGCTGATCGACAACCTGCCGCAGAAGATCAGGGACCGGGACGCATGAGCAATCTCGTCGAGGTCAGAAACCTGAGGATCGAGGCGAAGACCGACTCCGGACGGCTTGTCGAAATCATCAAGGGCGTCAGCTTCGACATCGCCGACGGCGAGATCGTTGCCCTGATCGGCGAGAGCGGCTCCGGCAAGACGACGGTAGCGCTCTCGCTCATGGGCTATGCGCGGCCCGGCTGCCGGATCGTCGGCGGCGAAATCAACGTCAACGGCAAGAACATGGTTGCCCTTTCCGAAAAGGAACGCGCCAGGCTGCGCGGCACCGACATTGCCTATGTTCCGCAAAGTGCCGCCGCCTCGTTCAACCCCTCCTCCACGATCATGGAGCAGGTCATCGAGGTCACGCGCATCCACAAGCTGATGCCACCCGAGCAGGCGCGCCAGCGCGCGGTCGAGCTGTTCCGGGCCTTGTCGTTACCAGATCCGGAAGGGATCGGCGCGCGTTATCCGCACCAGGTTTCGGGCGGGCAATTGCAGCGGCTTGCCGCGGCCATGGCGCTCATCGGCGATCCCAAGCTGATGATCTTCGACGAGCCGACGACAGCACTCGACGTGACGACGCAGATCGACGTGCTGAAGGCATTCAAGTCGGTCATGCGGGCGGGCGGGATAGCGGGTGTTTATGTTTCCCACGACCTCGCGGTCGTCGCCCAGATCGCCGATCGCATCGTGGTGCTGAAAGGCGGCGAAGTGCAGGAGACCGGCACCACGGCGGCAATCCTTTCGGCCGCCCAGCACCCCTACACGCGCGAACTGCTGGCCGCCTTCGAACCGAAGCCGCGGCAAGCACATGCAGACGCGGACGCCGGAACGAAACAGCTGCTGCGTATCGACAATGTGACAGCCGGCTATGGCGCGGTGCGGGATGACGGACTGCCACTTATCCGCGCTGTCGATTCTGTCAGCCTCGTTGTCGAGAAAGGGCGCAATCTCGGCATCATCGGCGAATCCGGTTGCGGAAAATCGACGCTGGCGCGCGTCATCGCCGGCATCCATCCGGCGGCCGCCGGTGACATCGTCTTCGACGGTGAGGAACTGCAGCGTGCCGCCAGGAAACGCAGCCAGAACCAACTGCGCGAGATGCAGATTGTTTTCCAATATGCCGATACCGCGCTCAATCCGGCCAAGCCGGTGGAGGACATCATCTCCCGCCCGCTGGCCTTCTATCACCGGCTCGACAGGCAGGCGCGCTCGAAGCGCGTCGACGAACTGCTCGACATGGTGCGCCTGCCCAAGACGCTGCGCTATCGTCACCCATCGGAGCTCTCGGGCGGCCAGAAGCAGCGCGTGAACTTCGCGCGTGCGCTGGCGGCCGACCCCAAGCTCATCATCTGCGACGAAATCACCTCGGCGCTCGACACGGTGGTGGCGTCCGCCGTGATCGAGTTGCTCAAGGAACTTCAGCGCGAGCTAGGCCTCTCCTACATCTTCATCAGCCACGACCTCTCCGTAGTCGAGGCCATCTGCGACGAGATTATGGTCATGTACAATGGCGAGCGGGTGGAGCAGATCACGCCCGACAAGCTGACGGCGCCCACCCACCCCTATTCCAAGCTTCTGTTCTCTTCGGTGCCGAAGCTTGACCCGACCTGGCTCGACGGCCTCGTCCGCGACCCCGAACTCGTCAGCCAGTACGGCCACCGATAGAGCGGTTCGCCATTTCACGGAAACCGCGAAACGCTCTATCTCTTTCCTTTCTGCCGCAATTCCAAAGGGAAAGCGTTGCGCGCTTTTCCCGGAAAAACCGCTTCACACTTTTCCTGGAATTGCTCTGACTACATCGGAAACAGGCTGGGTAGCGGCATGTGCGCCTTGACGATGGGGGATTTCAGCACCACGAAGCTGAAATACTTGTCGATGCCGATATCCATGTCGGTCAGCCGCTCCATGATCGTCTGATACTCACTAATGCCGGAGGTCACGAATTTCATCAGATAGTCGTAGCCGCCCGACACAAGATGGCATTCGATGACCTGCTCGATCTTCTCCACGACAGCGAGAAAGCGGGCGAAGTCAATCTGACGATGGTTCTTCAAGGTGATTTCGGTGAACACAGTCAGCGTCTGGCCAAGCTTGCCGATATTGATCTGAGCGGAATAGCCTTCGATGTAGCCTTCCGACTGCAGTTTCTTGACCCGCATCAGGCACGGGCTCGGCGACAGATGCACCAGATCGGCCAGTTCCACATTGGTGATGCGGCCGTTCTTCTGCAATTCGTGAAGAATTCTGATGTCGATCCGATCCAGTTTCACGGCCGTCTCCGAAGAACGCATGCCGCAGCACAAAATGCTGCCCTGCCAACAACCATTGACACTACCACAGCCCGCTGGCCTGTCCATCCGAACGGATACCCGCTGAATGGCAGGGACTCCCGATTCCGATGGCGCTTCCAGAATAAAATACTGCTTCGGCCTCAACTGCAGCAGCGGCTGCCTGCGCAAAGCACTAGATTGTAGCGTCAATGTAGAGAAGACCATGCCCGCGCCACTGCAGCAAATCGAGACATCCGGCGAACTACCAAGGTCCGCTGACGCGGTGGTGATCGGCGGTGGCATCGTGGGGGCTTTCGCAGCTTACTATCTGGCGAGGCGCGGCGTGCAGGTTGCGCTTGTCGAAAAGGGACGCATCGGCGCCGAGCAATCCAGCAGGAACTGGGGATGGTGCCGCCAGCAGAACCGCGATGCCCGCGAGCTGCCGATGGCGATGCGAAGCCTCGATCTTTGGGAGCGTTTTGCCGCGGACGCCGGCGAGGATACCGGCTTCCGACGCTGCGGCTTACTCTATCTTAGCAATGACGAGGCGGAACTGGCCGGCTGGGCGCGCTGGCGTGACTTCGCCCGCACGGCCGGTGTCACCACACATATGCTCGACAGCGCCGAGGCCAGTGAGCGAGGCCACGCCACGGGCCGGACCTGGAAGGGCGGCGTCTTCTCGCCAGCCGACGGCATCGCCGATCCATCGCAGGCTGCGCCCGCCGTCGCCCGCGCCATCCTTAAGCTCGGGAGCAGCGTGCACCAGAATTGCGCCGCGCGCGGCATTGAGACCGAGGGCGGGCGCGTGAGCGCCGTGGTTACGGAGAGCGGAACGATCCGAACCAAGGCGGTCGTCCTGGCTGGCGGCGCCTGGGCCTCCTCGTTTTGCCATCAGTTCGGTTTCCGCTTTCCGCAGGTGTCGGTCCGCTCCTCCATCCTGTCGGTTTCGCCGGGCGCAGAGGGCCTGCCGGATGCGCTTCACACGGCAACGATCTCGGCCACGCGTCGCAGCGGCGGCGGCTACACGCTCGCCATAAGCGGACGCGGCCGCGTAGACTTGACGCCGCAGCAGCTGCGTTTCTCGTCGCAATTCCTGCCGATGTTCCTGAGGCGGTGGCGAAGCATCGCACCCGGCGGGCTGGAAGGCATGCGTTCGGGCCACGAAACGCTACGGCGCTGGCGGCTCGACCGGCCGACGCCTATGGAGCGGATGCGCATCCTCGACCCGGCTCCGGACCAGGCGACGATCCGCTTGACCCACGCCCGCGCGCTTGAGCTGCTGCCGGCACTGCGCCAAACCAGGATCAGCGCGACCTGGGCCGGCTACGTCGACAGCACACCGGACGGCGTGCCTGCCATTGGCGAAATCCAGACCATTCCGGGTTTCTTCCTGGCTGCCGGATTTTCGGGACACGGCTTCGGCATCGGGCCCGGCGCCGGGCATCTCGTCGCCGATCTGGTGACCGGGTCGGAGCCGATCGTCGACCCGACATCCTATGATCCCAGGCGCTTCGACGCTTCGGCCTGGGGCAAGGTCGCCGATTTCTAGCATCTGATCCTCGTCATGCGCGGCCTCCGCAATTGCATCAGCCGTTGCGCAGAAAGGCGCCAATAGGCACCGGCCGGACAGGCGCCTGCCCGCGAAACCGGCCGACAGCGTCGGGCATGCAGCCGGCTTGCGCCGCCACGAGTTCGGCGGCGGCCAATTGGCAATAGCGCCCCTGGCAGCGCCCCATACCGACGCGCGACAGCGACTTCACCCTGTTGGCTTCGCCGCCACCGAAAGTCACGCTCTCTCGTATGTCTCCGGCACTCACGTTCTCGCAGCGGCAGACGATCGTGTCGTCGGGGAGTGCCCGCGCCATCGCTGCCGGCCAGGGAAAGGCCCGAGCCAGGCCGCGGGCAAAGCGCTCGAGCCGCGCGAGCTTGTGCAGATCGGCGCCGGCGGAGGGCGACGGATGTCCGAGATCGACAAGGCATGCCGCCGCAGCGAGACGCCCAGCGATCTCAGCGCCGTCCGCGCCAAGAAGACGTACCCCATCGCCCGCAAGATAGACGCCGTTGCCGGCACGACCCATCCGGTCGGTCTTTGGCAGCCATTGCCGCCACTGTTCGTCATAGGTGAAGCCGCATCCCGCGAGGTCGGCCAGATGCGTTTCCGCCCGCAGGTGCCAGCCCATGCCGATCATGTCGCATGGGGTGAGGCGCTGCCTTCCGCCGGCGTCGCGCCAGCGCATCGCTGACACGCCCTTCCCGTCGGCCTCGATCCGTTCGAGCGTCACGCCCGCGTGGTAGCGGCCGCCGAGCCTCGCCCGCAGGGCCAGACCGCGCAGTGCGACGAACGGGCGGGCGGCAAGCTGCCAGAGCCCTCGCATCTGCTGATGCCAGGGAGAAGTGTCCAGCACCGTCGCCACATCAGCTCCAGCCTTGACGAGTTGGGCGCCGACCAGCGTCAGCAAAGGCCCCGACCCGATCAGCACAATGCGCCGCCCAAGCGCCACGCCCTGCGCCTTCAGCGCGATCTGCGCCGCGCCAAGGCTGTAGACGCCGGCGCTCTGCCAGCCCGGCACCGGAGCGACGCGGTCGGACGCGCCGGTGGCAAGGATCAGGCGGTCATGGAAGACTACCTGCACACCGCCCTCCCCCAGCACGTGCAGTCGCCCCTCCTGCGCAGCGATAACTGAACTCGCTGCGCAATGGGTAAGCCGCCCGTCTTTGGCCAGCCGGTCGAACAGCGCATGCAGCGCGTCCGCCTTCGCCGCCTCCGACCCGTAGAGCTGCTTCGCGGTGCGGGTGAACCCGGTGGGCGGGCGGCGATAGATCTGTCCGCCTGCGCGCTGCCCTTCGTCGATCACCACCGGGTGGAGCCCGGCCTCCACAAGCGTCGCGGCGGCCCTTATGCCAGCCGGACCGGCGCCCACGATCACGATCCGCGGCGGCATGGTCCCGCTCACGGCCAGCTCTCCGGTGGCATCGTGCGCAACCGCATACCTTGGCTGACAAATGTCGAGCACGCCCGCAGGCGCGGTCCCTCGTCCTGCCATACCCAGCAATCCTGGCAGGCTCCCATCAGGCAGAAGCCGGCGCGCGGCTCGGCTCCGAACTCGGATTTTCGCAACGCGTGTCCTGATGCCAGCATGGCGGTCAACACGGTGTCGCCCGCAAGGGCGCCGCACACCTGCCCGTCGAGAAAGAAATGCACCACTGCGCGGTCGCGCTCGGCCAGCCGGACGATGCGGCCGGCGGTGATCATTCCGCTGCCTCTCGCACGGTGGGAGGACGGGGCAGTTCGGGGAACCGTTCGCAGACCGCATCGAACGCCGCCTGGACGCCTTCCGGTCCCGAGCGCCCCTTCATGCGACGGAAGATCTCCGTCTTGGCGAAAAATCGCCAGTGGATCGGCAAGTCCCGCAGAATGGCGGTCAGCAGGTCATAGGCGGCCGGCGTCCACTGCGCTTCGTAGCCATCGCGCTCCGGACCGAAATGAAAATGGCCGGCGGCTGGCCCCTGCCGCGCGCGCAGTCTTTCCGTCGCCTGCACGTCGACCAAGCCGTCGCGGATGACGACCCCATAGTCGCGCTCGGCAGCCGTTGGCGAGACATAGCCCCGCCGCACGTCCTGCGCGACGCGCCAGGGCTCGCGCTTGCGCGGATCGCCGCGCCCGCCGCCTCCGGCGGAGCGGATATCGAGCACGTCGCCAGGCTGCAGCACCGCGGTGTCGATGTTGCCCAGCCGCCGCTCGTGCTCGGTCCCTGGATTGACGACCATGTCCGATAGGCCGGCCGCCTTGCCGCCCAGCACGCCCCACGGACGAAAGAAGCTGCGATCGCGGTTGCGCGCCGTGATCCTGGAGTCGGGGGCGAAGACACGGAAGGCCATCTCGGTCGCCAGGCCGCCGCGCCAGCGCCCTGCACCGCCGCTGTCCCTGGCGAGCCCGTATTTCACGAACTCGACCGGGGTCTCGGTCTCGGTGATCTCGATCGGCGTGTTTTTGAGATAGGCGGCATCGGCGCCCGACCCGTTGGTTCCGTCGCGATGCGGCATCGCGCCACCGCCGCCCACCACGGGATTCACCGCCGTGATGACAGTCTTGCTCGTCCGCTCGTCCGTGGTCATGACATTGACGATGCAGTTGTTGCCGGCAGGTGCTGCGGGCAGGCGCTCCGGCACGGCTTGCGAGAAGGCGCCGAAGATGACCGACCGCAGCCGGGCGCAGGTGAGCGAGCGCATGCCCACCGCGGCGGGATGGACCGGATTGAGCACCGAACCTTCGGGCGTAATGCAGGTGAACGGCCTGGTGAGGCCCGTATTGAGCAGGAGCTTCGGGTTGAGCGTGTAAAGCACGTAATAGACGCCCACCAGCAGCATGGTGTGTCGCGGGTCGCCGCCTGAAGGCACATTGAGCGAGGAGCCGAGCTGCGGATCGGAGCCCGTGAAGTCGAGCACCGCCTCGTCGCCTTTGATCGTCAGGGTCAGCTTCAGCCTGCAGGGATTGGCCTCGACCGAATCCTCGTCAGCATAATCGGCGAACTGCCATGTGCCGTCGGGCATGGCGCGCAGCATGTCGCGCGCCTGCGCCTCCGCATGGTCGAGAAGCGCGGAAACGCCTTCGATGAAGCCGGCCTTGCCGAACTTCCGCACCATCGCCTGGATCTTGCGTTCACCGGTGTTGAGCGCGCCGACCAGCGCCTTGATGTCGCCGATGTTGAGGTCGGGCTTGCGCACATTGGTGCTCATGATCCGCACGATCGTTTCATCGAAGACGCCCTCGTTCACCAGCTTCATGGGCGGGAAGCGGATGCCTTCCTGATGGATTTCGGTCAGCGCCCGGCTGAGCGAAGCCGGCACCGCGCCACCCATGTCGGTGTTGTGGATGTGCCCTCCGGTCCAGGCGACGATCTCGCCGTCGACGAAGACCGGCTTCCACAGATGCGTGTCGGGCGCGTGCGTGGCGACGTGGCCGGAATAGGGATCGTTGGTGAACGCAACGTCCCCCGGCCGGTAGTCGTCGACCATCGCGATCGCGCGGTGATATGAAAGCCCGGGATACCAGGTGGCGCCGAGTTCCATCGGCACGGCGAAGGTCGCGCCTGAACGATCCATCAGCATCACCGTAAAATCCTGCGTCTCCTTGACGAAGGCGGAGTGCGCGGTGCGGTGCAGCGTATGGGCCATGTTCTCGGCGGCCGCGCGGGCGTGGTTCGCCAGAACCTGAAGGTTTGTCCGGTCAAACATGGCTTTACTCCGGGAAGGTCAGCAAAAGGTTGAGGTGACGGTCGACCCTTGCTTGTGCTCCCGCGGGAATGGCGAAGGTGGTGTCTTCCTGCACGACCACGGCAGGACCGTGGAACGTGCTGCCGGATACGAGGGCCTGCCGATCGTAGAGGTCGACGGTCTCGACGCTCAGGCCGGTGTAGACCGGGAGCCGACGCGCTGGGATGGCCGAGCCGCCGATCTCGTCGATCTCCGGGAAGGAGAGCTTCGGCCCCGCGCCTACGGCGGATAGCCGGACATTAACAAGCTCTATCTCGCCGTCCGGGTCGTGGAAATCGTAGAGCTGCTGATGGGTGAGGTGGAAGGCCTGTGCGATGGCGGCCGCATTCCCGTCCGTCAGCCATTCCGGCTGAAGGACGACCTCGATTTCATAACTTTGTCCGAGATAGCGCATGTCGCAGGAGAGGTTGAGCTCCGCCTCCCCGTCATGACCTTGCTCCGCAAGCCAGTCGCGCCCCTCTTGCGCGAGAGCCTCGAAAGTCTCGCGAATTCCGGGGAGCGACGTACCCGATAGGGGGCTGAAGATCGTGCGAATGAAGTCTCCGCGCAGATCAGCCACCAGCCCGCCCAGCGCCGACACCACGCCAGGGCGGCGGGGCGCAATGACGCGCCTCATCCCGAGTTCGCGGGCGAGGAAGGCGCCGAGCATGGGGCCGCCGCCGCCGAAGGGCATCAGCGTGAAATCGCGCAAGTCGACGCCGGCGCGCGAGGTGAGTTTCTCGACCTCGACGAACATTTCCGACACCGCGATGTCGAGGATCGCCTGCGCGGTCTGCTCGATCGGGCGGCCAAGCCGGGCGGCAAGGTCGCCGACCGCGCGATGCGCCAGTCCGGTATCGATTCTGAGCTGGCCGTAGGCCATCTCGCTGTGGCCAAGCCATCCGCATGCCACCATGGCGTCCGTTACCGTCGCCCGCTCGCCACCCCGGCCGTAGCATGCCGGTCCTGGCGTCGAACCTGCCGACTCCGGTCCGACGCGCAGCACCCCTTGCACGTCGACACTGGCGATCGAGCCGCCGCCGACGCCGATCGAGCTCACCGACACGGAAGGGATATGCAGTGGAAATTCGCCGATCAGTTCGCCGGTTCCGAATTGCGCCTCGCCGCCGATGATGAGCGCGAAGTCGGCCGAGGTTCCGCCAATGTCGAGAGTAAGAATCTTGTCTTCGCCTGCCTGGCGCGCCAGCCACGAGGCGCCGATGACGCCAGAGGCCGTTCCCGACAAGAGCATGTTCACGCAGGCACGCTTGCCTTCGGCAGCGTTCATCAGCCCACCGTTCGACTTCGTCAGCATCGGGCGGGCCGGCACGCCGCGGTCCTTCAGCCGCTCTTCCAGCGCCGTCAGATAGCCCGAGACGCGCGGATGGACATAGCCGTTGAGAATGGCGGTCGAGCTGCGCTCGTATTCGCGGATGACCGGCCACACCTCAGCCGAGGAGAAGACGAAGAGGTCTGGCGCGAGACGCGCGATCGTCGCCTTGACGGCGGCCTCCTGCGCGGCATTGCGCCATGAATGGAGGAAGGAGACGATGATCCCCTGCGCCCCATTCGTTTTCGCCGCCGCCACCGCCCTGGCCACCGCCGCCATGTCCGGTGCCTTGGATTCGCTTCCATCGGCACGCATGCGAACCGGAATGCCGAACACCATGTCGCGAGAGATCAGCGGGTCCGGGCGCGAGCAGAACAGCGAATACATGTCCGGCATTCGCAGCCGCGCGAGTTCGATCACGTCCTCGAAGCCCGCATTGGTGAACAGCGCCAGCGGCGCGCCCTTGCGCTGGATGATCGTGTTGATGCCGACGGTGGTGCCGTGCACGAAGCGCGTCATGAGCGTAGGATCAAAACCTTCGCGTTCGGCCAGAAGGGTGAGGCCGGTCATCAGCTCGGCACCTGGATCTTCCGGCGTCGTCAGCACTTTCAGCGAGGCGACCCGACCGGAACGGGCTTCGAGCGCGCAGAAATCGATGAATGTCCCGCCAATATCGACGCCGACCTTCCAGTCGGCCCCGTTTTGCGCTGCATCCGCCGCGATGGCACTGTCCATGATGCGTCCCTTCCTGTCTGCCAAACGCAAAACTGGCATGACTGGACGGTGGGGGTCCAAGATGGATGAGAGGCAAGGATATAAGTCTTGCTTATGCTTTGGTGCGATGTTCGCCGAGGATCGCGGAACAGGCCGCGCGGATTTGGTCGCGCATCATCTCATCTGCCCGCGAAAGAGCCCGTGTGCGCGAGGTCAGCAGCGCGATCGGAAATTCCGGCCCCGCCGCGAGCGGCCTGACGGCAAGCCCGGCAAACTGGTGCCACGGCAGCAACGCATCGACGAGTGCAATGCCTAGACCGGCCTGGACGAAGCCGACGGCGGAGATCGACACGTCGATTTCGATCGACGCCGAAAGCGTGACGCCCTGTGCGCGGGCCGCATGGGCCAGTTCGTCGGCAGGACGGGTGTTTCCGCGATAGGTTATCAATTCTTCGCCGACGAGATCGGCGAGCGCCAGCTCGGTTTTCCCGGCCAACACATGCCCGGCAGGCAGCAGACATGAAAAGCCGACGCTGCCGATCACTTCCGCCTCGATATCGGGAGGCAGGCGGTCGTCCATGGCCACGCCGAGGCTTGCATCGCCGGCGCGCAGCATGTCGATAATCGCGGCAATCGGCGCCACATGGGAACGCAGCAAAATGTTGGGATGCTGCGCCCGGAATCCGGTGAACGCGCGCGGCAATATCGCCATGGCCGGCGGCGGCGAAGCCGCGACCCGCACCAGCCCAGTTCGGCCCAGACGCAGGTCGGTGGTCTTGCGGCGCAAGCCTTCAAGCCCCGCCGACAACCTCTCGGCATCTGGAAAGATCTCGAGCGCCTCCGGAGTCGGTCGCAGCCGGCCTTTGACCCGCTCGAACAGGGTGAAGCCGAGTTCGTCCTCGGCGTGAAGCAGGATCTGGCTCAACGCAGGCTGGGAGATGTTCAGCATCCGCGCCGCGGCGGTCACGGTGCCCGCGCGCATGACGGCGATGAACACTTCGAGCTGCCGGGCCCGCATGGCCACTCCATAGGTAAAGCTTATGGCTTCTGTCCAAACCCATCTTTGACGCAATGCCGGGGCACCGACAAGATGGATACATCCAAGGAAGCAGCTGCTCTACGCTAAGGAACGACTATGGATGTGATCGTGCTGGGCGGCGGCCTGATGGGGACGGCTTCGGCCTATTTCCTCGCCAGGCGCGGGGCGCGCGTGACGCTTATCGAGCGCAACCGGATCGGCACCGGAGCAACGGTCGCTTCCTTTGGCAACATCCGGCGTACGGGGCGTCATCTGTCCCAGCTTCCGCTGGCCCATCGCTCGCTCAGGCTGTGGGGCGAGGCCGAGAAGATGCTTGGCCGCGACGTGGAATTCCGCGCTACCGGCCATATCCGGCTGATCTTCGATGAAGATAGCCTCGCCGACATGCGGGCCTACGCCAAGGCGGCGCGCCCCGAGGGGCTTGAACTGGAGGAACTCGGTCCACGCGAGATTCGTGCCCGCTTTCCCGGCCTCGGTCCCGAAGCGATCGCTGCGTCGTTCTCTCCGCAAGATGGCAGCGGCAATCCGCGGCTGATCGCGCCTGCCTTTGCCGAGGCAGCCCGCAAGCTCGGTGCGGAGATCATCGAAAGAGCGGAGGTCGAGAAGATCACTCACACGGGCTCCGGTTTCCTTGTCGCGGGTTCGAAAGGCAAATTCGCCGCGGGCTGCCTGCTCAATACCGCCGGAGCCTGGGGCGCGCGCATCGCCGCGCAGTTTGGCGAAGAGGTCCCGCTGGACGCCTATGGCCCGCAGATGGGCGTGACCGAGCCGCTGCCGCATCGGATCCTGCCAGTCGTCGGCATCTGGACGCGCGACAAGGACTATGGCGCCTATCTGCGCCAGGTCGAGCGCGGCAACATCGTCTTCGGCGGAGCGGCCGAAAGAGTAGCGGTGGAGCTTGACCCAGGCCACGCGGCCGCCGACCCTATGCGCCTGCCCATGCAACTGCGCGCCGTCGCGCGGCTGCTGCCGGCGATCGCGCAGGCTACGGTCATCCGCACCTGGTCCGGTTGCGAGGGCTATGTCAGGGACATGCTGCCGGTCATGGGACGCTCGGCGACGACGCCAGGCCTGTTCCACGCCTTCGGCTTCAGCGGACACGGCTTCCAGCTTGGTCCGGGCGTGGGCGACGCCATGGCCGAACTCATCACGACCGACCGTTGCGAAACGCCGCTCGACGACTTCAGGGTCGATCGCTTCGCCCGTGCTGCCTGAACGAGCAGAAAAAGAACGGAGGCGTAGCGAGATTTGGGCGTGGCGTCGGAGCTCGGTCCTAGCCACTCTCACACACTCGCTGCGAGTGCCTTCCAACGGGAGGCAGGAACTCTTCCCGACTGAGCCGCCTCATCGTGACAAAGAGAGTACTGTCAGGTGCACACGGTTGGCCATCAAGGCGTCAAATACCGCCGCCCGCAACGCGGAAGTGCTCTCGCCGTAGTTCGCGTCTCCCGTTCGGTCCTTTCTGACCCGCCGATTTGCACCATTGGCGCGACGTTCCAACTGCGCATATTTCAAGCCACGCCATCGACCTTGTTCAGGAACAGGCGAAGCTGCTGCGGGTCCATATGCACGACGTGCCTGTCTTCGGGATAGGCGAGGCTGTTGACGTCTGCGACATATTCCGAGAACGCGGCGATGCGCTCCGCCTGCAAGCGATCATATTCGGCGGCGAAATTGCGATAGACCTTGGAGTGACGAGGCATGTGACCACGGTTC